>NZ_JAKKFE010000003.1:0-127232 GCF_022230935.1 Micromonospora hortensis | reverse complement strand
TCAGGCCGGGCTCGGACTCGGACTCGGACTCGGGCCGGGTTCGGGCCGGCCGGGTTCGGGCCGGGTTGATCGACTCGGTTTTCTTGAAGTCGGGGCGTCCCGGTGCTGGGGACCCCCCGACTTCCTGAAAGCCGAGTCGATCATGCGCTGAGGAGCGCAGCGCACCGCTCAGCGCTGGGCTGTTGGGCTGCGGTGCCGGGCGCGGTGCGCGCGGGCGCCGGCCGGGTAGCTCGCCGCTGGACGCCGGCCGCACCGCTCAGTGTCGGGCCGTCGGACCGCCGGGCCGTCGGACCGTCGGGCCGTCGGGCCGCCTGACCGTCGGGCCGCCTGGCCGCCTGACCGCCTGACCGCCTGACCGGGGCCGTACAGCTCGGTGGATGTCGATCGGGGCTGTCAGAATGTGCGGATGTCTCGCCCTGTCGACGCCCTGGATGCCAGCTTTCCGGTCGCCGCCTCGATCGCACTGGACCTGATCCGACGCCCCGAGGTGACCGAGCGGTGGTCAGACCCGAGTGCGCTGCCCCACCTGTCCGTGGGTGGCCTCGCGTGCCACCTGGGACGTCAGGCGGTCCGGGCGGCGGAGCTACTGCCGACGCCGACCGACCTGCCGGTGTTGGAGGCGGCCGACAACCATTACGAGCGGGCCGCCTGGGTCTCCGAGGGGTCTCCGGACAAGAACACGGTCGCCTCCGGCTCCGACGAGGCCGACGCCGCACGCGGGCCGGCCGACCTGCACGCCCGTTCCGCCCGGGCCTTGGCGGAGGTCGGCGACCTGCTCTCCCGGGGTGCCGCCCGTGAGGTCGTGCCGATCCCGTGGCAAGGCTGGGCGCTGCGGCGCGGCGACTTCCTGCTCACCCGTCAGCTCGAGATCGTGGTCCACTCCGACGACCTCGCGGTGAGCATCGGCGTCCCTACGCCGGAGTTCCCGGCGGACGTCTTCGACCCGGTACGCGACCTGCTGGTCCGACTGGCCGTGCGCCGCCGTGGCCAGTCCGCACTGATCAGCGCGCTCAGCCGCAGCGAGCGGGCCCAGGACATCTCCGCCTTCTGACCGGCCGCCCCGTCGGTGATCATCCGCCGCCCGGGACCGCCCCCGCGGGTGATCGACTCGGCTTCCTGAAGGGCGCGGTGTTCCGGCGCCACGGACACCGCGCCTTCAAGGAACCCGAGTCGATCATGCCGGGGCGGGGCAGCGCGGAGCGCGGAAACGCGGCAGGCCGCCGACCCGGAGGGGTCGACGGCCTGCTGGTGTAGCGAGGAGCGGGTCAGCGCTCGCCGAAGGGGACGTAGTCCCGCTCGGCGGAGCCGACGTAGACCTGCCGCGGACGGCCGATCTTGGTCTCCGGGTCGTTGATCATCTCGCGCCACTGGGCGATCCAGCCGGGGAGCCGGCCGAGCGCGAAGAGCACCGTGAACATCTTGGTCGGGAAACCCATGGCCTTGTAGATCAGGCCGGTGTAGAAGTCCACGTTCGGGTAGAGCCGACGGGAGACGAAGAAGTCGTCGGCGAGGGCGATCTCCTCCAGCTCCATGGCGATGTCCAGCAGCGGGTCGGGCTTGGCCATCCGGCCCAGCACGTCCTGCGCGGCCTTCTTGACGATCGCCGCCCGCGGGTCGTAGTTCTTGTAGACCCGGTGGCCGAAGCCCATCAGCTTGACGCCGTCCTGCTTGTCCTTGACCTTGCGGACGAAGGACCGGACGTCGCCGTCGCCGGCGTGGATCTGCTGGAGCATCTCCAGCACCGCCTGGTTCGCGCCACCGTGCAGGGGGCCGAACAGCGCGTTCACGCCGGCCGAGACCGAGGCGAACAGGTTGGCGTTGCTGGAACCGACGAGGCGGACGGTCGACGTGGAGCAGTTCTGCTCGTGGTCGGCGTGCAGGACGAAGAGCATGTCCAGCACCTTCGACATCACCGGGTCGACCTCGTACGGCTCCGCCGGCACGCCGAACGTCATCCGCAGCAGGTTGTCCACGTACCCCAGCGAGTTGTCCGGGTACAGCAGCGGCTGACCGATGGACTTCTTGTACGCGTACGAGGCGATGGTGGGAACCTTCGCCATCAGCCGGACCGTGGAGATCTCCACGTGCTCGGAGTCGAACGGGTCCAGGCTGTCCTGGTAGAAGGTGGACAGGGCGCTCACCGCGGACGAGAGCACCGCCATCGGGTGGGCGTCCCGGGGGAAGCCGTCGAAGAAGCGGCGCATCTCCTCGTGCAGCAGCGAGTGCCGCCGAATCCACTCGGTGAACTCGGTCAGCTGCTGCTCGGTCGGCAGCTCACCGTAGATGAGCAGGTAGGAGACCTCCAGGAAGGAGGACTTCTCGGCCAGCTGCTCGATCGGGTACCCCCGGTAACGCAGGATGCCCGCGTCGCCGTCGATGTAGGTGATCGCGGATGAGGCAGCGGCGGTGTTGACGAAACCGGGGTCGTACGTGGTCATCCCGGTTTCCTTCAGCAGCTTGCTCACCCCGATACCGGCGGGGCCCTCGACCGCAGGATGCACCGGCATCGACAGCTGCCCACCGGGGTGATCGAGCTTGACTTCCGTCATGTGGTTCCTCGCTTCGCCGGCAGATCTACGTTGAATTGCCTTCGCTTCTACCGTAATTGCGGCTCGGGGGACAACGTCCGCCGTGGTTCGGCGGTGAGGTATGCGTCACCCGATTCCCGACCGGGCGGCCGGGAAACCCGGCATCCCGACAGTCGGGACCGGACCGGACCGACCCCCGAAGCCAGGTCACGACAGGGCGAGGCGTCGCAGCGTACCGTCTGTCGCGACCTGGAAGACGTCGAGCTGGTTGGTGCCGGCGTGGAAGAGCTTGTCGTCGGCGAGCAGCGCGGCGAACCGGCGTCCGCCGGGGTCGGCGGGCACCACCGGGACGACGGCCCCGATGCGGCCGTTGACGGCGACGGCGAGCAGGGTGCCGTCCGGGATCCGGTCCGGGACGTCGCCCCAGACGAGCGCCGGGAGGGTGCCGGTGTCCGGGTCCGTGGCGGTGAACGCGGCCAGGTCGGCGACCCGTGCGCTGCCGGCGGCGGGGCCGGCGCGTACCTCGGTGCCGACCAGGGGGTGCGGTGTCGGCAGGGGTGGCGGCGCGGGCACGCCGCCGGGGAAGGTGACCGGTTCGCCGGGGCGGTCGTAGAAGTGCTTCGTACCGTCGGTGCGGGGGGTCTGCCGGGCGGAGCGCCCGTCGACCCGCCAGGGCAGCCGGACGCCGGCCTCGTCGGCCACTGTCGGCAGCAGGTCGACGTGTTCCCAGTTGCGGTCGTCCACCCGGCCGGTCTGTTGCCGGGGTTCCTTGACGAACGTCGGCACCCACGCGACCTCGCCGGCTGCGGCCTTGATGGCGTCCATGCCCCGACCCTGCGCGCCGGGGCGGAAGCTGACCCCGTGGTCGGCGGTCACCACGACGAGAGCCTGGTCGTAGAGGCCGTTGGCGCGCAGCGTCCGCAGCGTCTCGCCGATCAGCCGGTCGGTGTAGCCGAGCTGGGCGAGGTGCCGCTGCCGGGCCAGGTCGACCCACCCGGCGCCGTCGTTGGGCAGGTCCTCGGGGGCGTCGTAGCGCGCCCCGGACGGCAGGTACGCCCACGGTGAGTGCGGCATCAGCAGGTGCAGGAAGTGCAGGGTGGGCCGGTTCGTCGGCTTCAGCCCGGCGAGGAAGCTGGTGAACCGGGCCGGTTGGTTGTCGTCCAGGCTGTCCCAGCGGAACGTCGGGTTGGCCGGCACCGGTTCGGCGGCGTCCAGACCGGCTTCGGCGCGGGTCTGCTCGCGGTAGGAGTCCTCCGGGTCGACGGCGCTCTCCGTCGGCCCGGCGACCCGGCCGAGCAGCTTGCCGGTCTCCCGGACCAGCACGCCGAGCCCCTGCTCCGGGGTGACCGGCTGCTCGCAGCGACTGGGCGGGCAGAGCCGGGTGATGCTCTCCTCGGCGCGGATGTCGTACAGGCCGCCGAAGGCGGTGAAGATGTTGTCCGGGTACTGCGAGTAGTGCGGGGCGACCGGCTTGGCCGGGTAGCGGCCGGTGAGCATCGCCGGCAGCGCGTTGGGAGTCCACCCGCTGACGCCGGTGGAGTTGCGGTACCAGGTGGAGCCGGCGGCCAGCTCGGCGAAGTGCGGGTACCGCCCGGCGTCGATCTTCCCGTCCGTGCCGAGCAGGCTGACCAGCGGCAGTTCGTCGAGGATCAGCATGACCACCGGCGGGTGCACGGCCGAGCCCTGCGCGGTGCCGGCCGCGCCACCGTCGCCGCGCGGCAGGACCACCGCCGAGGTGGGTGAGGCGAACAGGAAGAGCGCCACGAAGGCCACCGGACCGGCGGCGGCCAGTCGCAGCACCCGGCCCGGCGCCCGCCACCGCCGGTGCGCGGCAGCGCCGGCGACTCCGGCCAGCACTGCCACCAGCAGCAGCGGTACGCCCCGAAGTGGCGTCACGTGTCGGCCCACCTGCACGGCGAGGGCGGCGACCAGCAGCCCGACCAGGGCGGTGTGGGTGAGGGCGCGGGCGGTTCGGCCGGCCAGTCGACTGAGGGCGCCGAGCAGCGCCACCGCGACTGTCGGGAGCACCGTCACCAGGGCGAGCAGCAGCAGGATCTGGGCCGGGTCGGCGCGGTGGAAGAGGAAGAAGTCGGGGCTGCGGCCGAGCACGTCCAGCAGTGGCTGGGTGACCACGAGACCGACCAGCGCGACGATCTCCAGCAGCCGGCCCAGCTCACCCCGCCAACCCCGGTCCCACCGTCCGGGGGCCGGCGGCGGGCGGTGCTCCGGGGCCGGCGGGGCGACGGAGGCCGGTTCAACCACCCATCACCGCCCGGTAGAGCGTGCGGGTGCCCGAGGGCAGTTCCAGCCGGTCGGTGATCCGTCCTCGGGCGGCGAGCAACGTCTCGAAGGTGTCGCGTCGGTAGTCCGGGAAGAGACCGGCGGGCTTGTTGGCCAGCAGCCGGGTCGCCATCGGGTCCTCCGGGTGGACGAACTCCACCACCACCGCGCCCCCCGTCGCGGTCAGCCCGGCCAGCCAGTCGACGACCTCCGAGAGCGGCACGTTGCGCCCGATCGCCAGGTGGTGCACCACGGCCAGGGCGAGCACCACGTCGGCGGACGCCCGCTCGGCGAAGCCGGCCCGCTCGACGCCCCGCCAGCCGCCACCCGGCGAGGGGTCGGCCAGGTCCAGCACCAGCGGCAGGATGCGGCGCTGGCCCTCGGAGCGCAGCTGTCGGTACAGCTCGTCGACGACGGTCGGGTCCTGCTCGACGGCGACCACGTAGTCGGCGTGCCCGGCCGCCAGCCGGGAGTACCGGCCGTCGTTGGCGCCGAGGTCGAGCACCAGGCGGGGGCGGGTGCCGGCGGCGACAGCGACGGCCACGAACTGCTCCTTCGCCACCCGGTCGCGGGCCGAGTAGCCGCAGGTGCGTTGGTAGTCCGACCAGTGACTCCCGGGCGGGCGGCGGTCCAGCTTGCGGACCAGTTTCTCGATGCCGCGTACGGTGGCGAGCAACAGCTCCCGGGAGAAGCCGGCGGCCCGCAGTTGGTCGCGTACCTCCGTGGTGCTGGCGGCGGCGTTGCGGTGCTGCATGGCCCCGTGCAGGTGCAGATGGGTCAGCACGCCGGGGCGCAGCCGGCGGGCGCCGTTGAAGAGTGGCCGCAGCTCGTCGGCCTCGATGCCGTCGACCCGGGCGCGCAGCCACGGTTGGAAGTCGACGCCCAGGTGGGCGGTGAGCATCAGCGGATAGAGCACTGTCTGGCAGAACTGCCGGTAGCCGGCCCACGGTTCGCCGTCGCGGACCGGCTCGAAGGAGCCGATGTCGATGAAGACCGGTTGCGCGCCGCGCCACTGGAGGTTGTACGCCGAGCCGTCCTTCGTGGTGAAACCCTCGCCGAGCGCGGCTGTCAGGATCTCCAGGTGCAGCAGGGCGGCGTCGCGCAGCATGCTGAACGACCACTCGTACGGGTGGGAGACGAACGGGATGCGCTCGTGGCGAAGCACTGCCGCCCACGGTGTTCCGCCAGCGGCCGGCACCAGGGTGGGCGGGGCGTCCTCGGTGGCGCAGACCTTGCGCGCGGCGACGAGCGCCGGGAAGAACGTGCTGCCGGTCAGTGCCCGCCAGTGCGCGGCGGCCTGGGGGTCCAGCCCGCGCAGCACCTCGTCGCCGACGTGGAAGACCCGGTTGGCGGGGTCGCGGAAGGAGGCCGGCTCGGGCCGTACCTCGGTGGGTGAGATCGCCATCGTCGGGGCTGGCCCGCTCAGCGCTGGTCGGTGGGTTGCCGGCGGAACCGGTCGACCAGCCGTCGCCAGTAGAGTTTCGCGGCGACCGCGGCGCCAGCCACCCCACCGACGACCGCCTGCACGATCAGGCTGCCGGACCCCGCGTCCAGGTAGGCCAGATGTTCCACCGATCGCTCCTTGCCCTCGCCGCCTCGACACCGGCGTCCCAGGGCGTACACCGATGAGGCTTTTGACCCAGAAAGCCGGACTTGTCCCTCACCGTACGCCGGTCGTCGTCGGTGTCGCGGGCACATCGGCGTACTCCCAGCCTCGCCACAGAATGTGGCCGGGACCGGCCGATTCCGCCGGTACGCTGCGGACGTGCGCTGGATGATCGTGGACGCGCCGCTGGACTCCTCGGGCGCCGGGCGCGGCGAGGAGCGGGCCCCTGCCGCGCTGCGCCGCGCCGGCCTGCGCGAGGCCCTGGCCGCCGACGACGACGGTCGGATCGACGAGGCGCGACTGCGCGACCCCCACCGTGACCCGGCCAGCGGGGTGATCGGCGCGGCGGGCCTGGTCCGGGCCGGCGGCGCCATCGCCGCGCGGATCGGCGCGTTGATCGCGGACGGCCACCGACCACTGGTGCTCGGCGGCGACTGCGCGATCCTGCCCGGCATCTGCCGGGCCCTACCCCCGGCAACCGACCTGTGGTTCGTCGACGCCCACCCGGACTTCCTCGACGGCACTACCTCACCGACCGGTGAGGCCGCCGACATGGACCTCTCGGTGGTCACCGGGAACGGCCCCGCCGCCGCCGTCGGCCCCGGCGGAGCGCTGATCGAGCCCGGCCGCGTCCACCTGCTCGGGCACCGCGCGGCCACCGACGAGAGCAGCCGGGTCGAGGCGGCCCGCATTGACCCGGCGATCCACCAGGTCAACGCCGCCGAGGTGCGACGCCGGGGCGCGGCGACGGTCGGCGCGAGCCTGGCCGCCGACGGGGACGGACCCGCCTGGCTACACCTCGACCTGGACGTGGTGGACCCGCGCGACCTGCCCGCGGTGACCTACCCCGAACCGGACGGCCCGCGCTGGGCGGACCTGATCGCGCTGGTCACGCCGTTGGCCCGCGCCGACCGGCTGCTCGGGATGAGCGTGACCGACCTGAACACCGACGAGGACCCCGACGGGCGGCACGCCCGCCGCGTCGTCGAGGTCCTCACCGAGATGCTGGTCAGCTGACCTCTCTGGTGTGCCGTGCGCCGACTATGCGTCGGCTGTGGCATTCGGCAGCCGGACGGTGAACAGTGTTCGACCTGGACGGCTGTCCACCCCGACAGTGCCGTGGTGGGCCTCCACCACCGCCGCGACGATCGCGAGGCCGAGGCCGGTGCTGCCGTGCGCACGAGACCGGGAGCTGTCGCCCCGGGCGAACCGCTCGAACATCTCCGGTTGCAGCTCCACCGGCACCCCCGGCCCGTCGTCGGCGACAGTGAGCACGGCACTGGCGGCGTCGACGGCCAGCGTGGTGGTGACAGTGCTGCCGGGCGGGGTGTGCACCCGGGCGTTGGTGAGCAGGTTCGCCACCACCTGGTGCAGTCGGGCGGCGTCGCCGGGCACCCGGATCGCCACCTCGGGCAGTGCGAGCTGCCAGCGGTGCTCGGGACCGGCGACGTGCGCGTCACTGACCGCGTCCACCACCAGGGCGGTCAGGTCCACCGGTTCGACAGCGAGCGGCCGACCGGTGTCGAGGCGGGCCAGCAGCAGCAGGTCGTCGACGAGGCTGGTCATCCGGGTGCTCTCCGACTCCACCCGACGCAGCGCGTGTGCCACGTCGGCGGGGACCTCGTCACGGCCACGCCGGGCCACCTCGGCGTAGCCGCGGATCGCCGCGAGAGGCGTCCGCAGTTCGTGGCTGGCGTCGGCGACGAACTGGCGTACCCGGGTCTCGCTGGCCTGCCGGGCGGAGAGCGCGTCGGCGACGTGGCCCAGCATCCGATTCAGCGCCGCGCCGACCTGACCGACCTCCGTGCGCGGGTCGGTGTCGGCGACCGGGACCCGGACGGCGAGCGCCACCTCCCCCCGGTCCAGGGGCAGCTCGGTGACGCGGGTGGCGGTGGCGGCCACCCGGTTGAGTGGTCGTAAGGTCGCCCGCACGATCAGCGCGCCCGCCACACCGGCGAGCAGCAACCCGACCGCGGCCACCCCGGCCTGGGCGGCGACCAGCGCCCAGACGGTCTCCTGGACGCCGGAGAGGGGGACCGCGACGACGCGTACCCGGCCATCCCAGTACTGCCGGACCACGGCCCGGTAGTCGCCACGGTCGCCGAGGTCGACGGTGCGTGGTCTGGTGTCGACCGGCAGATCCGCCAGCACGGCGACCTCCCCCACCGGGACGGACTGCTCGTCGGGGAACGGATCGGCGCTGGAGACGCTCTTGGTGAGGGTCCGGGCGCTGGTCACCCGGCCGTCGGTGATCTCGGCGACCACCGCGCCGGACGGTAGCCCGGCTGGGATGCCCGGTCCGTTGCCGGGAAACGCCGGCCGTCCCGGCCGGTCGCCCCGCATGGCCGTGGCGGGGGCCAACTGCGCGTCGAGCCGGTCGATCAGGAAGTGCCGCAGCGCCACAGTGGTCAGGCCACCGATGGCGACGCTGACCAACGCCAGTAGCGCGAGCAGGGCGAACACCAGTCGGGTACGCAGGGAGCGCCCGGCCAGCCACCCGCGGGCGGCGCGCAGCGGGCGGCGTCTACTCGGCGGGTTTGAGGACATAGCCCGCGCCACGCAGCGTGTGGATCATCGGCGCGCGGCCGGCGTCGATCTTCTTGCGCAGGTACGAGATGTACAGCTCCACCACGTTGGCCTGGCCACCGAAGTCGTAGTTCCACACCCGGTCGAGGATCTGCGCCTTGCTGAGCACCCGACGCGGGTTGCGCATCAGGTAACGCAGCAGCTCGAACTCGGTCGCGGTGAGGGTGACGAGCTGGCCGGCCCGGCGGACCTCGTGGCTGTCCTCGTCGAGGCTGAGGTCACCGACGGTCAGCACCGCCTCCTCCCGGGCGGCGATCGCCAGCCCGGAGCGGCGCAGCAACGCGCGCAGCCGGGCGATCACCTCCTCCAGGCTGAACGGTTTGGTGACGTAGTCGTCGCCGCCGACGGTCAACCCGGCGATGCGCTCCTCGACCGCGTCGCGGGCGGTCAGGAAGAGCACCGGCACGGTCGGGGCGTGCTCGCGCAGCCGGCGCAGCACCTGGAAGCCGTCCAGGTCCGGCAGCATCACGTCGAGCACCACCGCGTCCGGCTGGAACTGTCGGGCGGTACCCAACGCCGCCATTCCGTTGCCGGCGGTGCGGACCTGCCAACCCTCGTAGCGAAGGGCCATCGACAGCAGGTCGGTGAGCGTTGGTTCGTCGTCGACCACCAGCACCCGGACGGGTTCACCGTCGGGGCGACGCAGCTCGATCCGGCTCGGCGCGACCTGCCCGTTCATGACCATGGGCCCCATGGTGGCCGCCGCGCCTGTGCCGCGCCCCTGCGGAGGCTGTGCGCGAGCTGTGCGGCCGGGCCGACGCGACGCCGGCGACCCCACCGGTCAGCCCCGCCTCGTGGTCACTCGGACACCCCGTACGCGTCGGTGCGCACGAACCGCATGCTCCAACCGCCGGCCTCGTCGGGCCGGTCGCGCTCGTAGAGGTGATCGGGACCGGGCTGCACCGGGCCCGTGCCGTCCGGATGACGCATGATCCAACGGTGGGGCGGGGCGCCGTCCGACCCGGCCGGCAGCAGCCGGACCAGGCCGTCCGCGGGCCCACCGACGAAGCGTACGGTGACCTCGCCCATCGCGGCGTCCCCTCGGGTGACCGTGCCGGCACAATCGGTGACACCGGCTCTGGCTCGCAAGCTACCGCACCTACCGCCGTGGCGCAGCGAGGTGCGCGGGGCCGTCCACCCCGAATCGGGCTACGGTTTGCCCAGCTCGGCGCTCGGGTACCGGCACCTCAGCACCCGCCGTCGGCGGGGCGAGGGCGAGGAGCGGTCGATGCGGATGCTGGACGGGCGGTACCGGCTCGAACAGCGCATCGGTGTGGGTGGGATGTCCGAGGTGTGGCGGGCCTACGACCAGGTGCTGGACCGGCCGGTCGCGGTGAAGCTCATCTCGCCCGGCCACGACAACCGGGACGGCCCGGTGGACCGTATCCGGGCGGAGGCCCGGTCGGCTGCCCGCCTGGAACACCCCAACGTGGCCAGCGTCCACGACTTCGGCACCTCCTCGACGTGGCCCGGCCGGCCGGTGCCCTACATCGTCATGGAGCTGGCCGAGGGTGAGACGCTCGCCGTGCACCTGCGCGCCGGGCCGCTGGAGTGGCAGATCGCGGTGCGGGTCTGCGCGGAGGTCGCCGCCGCGCTGGCAGCCGCGCACGCCGAGGGCATCGTGCACCGCGACGTCAAGCCGGCCAACGTCATGCTCACCCCAGCCGGGGTGAAGGTGCTCGACTTCGGCATCGCCATCGCCGCCGGCTCTCCGGACCCGTTGCCGACCGGGATGGTGCTGGGCACCCCGGCGTACCTGGCGCCCGAGCAGCTGGACGAGGCGCCCGCCACCCCCGCGGCCGACATGTACGCCCTCGGCGTGCTGCTCTACTACAGCCTCACCGCCCGCCTGCCGTACCGCGCGACGACCTCGAAGGAACTGCTCGACGTACGCCGCCGTCGGCCACCGGAGCCGCTGCCCGACATCGCCGGGCTTCCGCCGGAGGTCGCCGAGCTGTGCCACTCCTGCCTCGCCGACGACCCCGGGCAGCGTCCGACCAGCCTGGTCGCCGCGCTGCTGCTGGCCGAGGCCGTGGACGCCCGGGTGTACGTGCCGATGACGATCCCGACGACCCGCCGCCCGGTCCCCACGTCGCCGTGGACCGAACGGGCCGCCGCCGAAGCCACCGAGGCCGTGGCGCTGGTGGACGAGCCGAACCTGCCCGCCGGGCGCTGACCGGACGCCCCGCGGCGTTTCGCCGGGCGGCGAAGGGGTAGCCGGCCTGGTGAGCGACGGGAGAAACGCGATGCCGGATCAGAGTTCCTGGCTGCGTGAGGCCACAGCGACCGCCGAGGGCGGTCACGTACGCACCGACGATGGCGGGCTCTCCACCGCGCTGGCCTCACCGCTGGCGCCGCACTGCACCGGGTTGACCCCGGAACAGTTGCTGGCCGCGGCCTTCGCCTCCTGCCTGCATCACGCGGCAGTGGAGGTGGCCGGGGAGATCACCGACGAGGCGCACACCGTGCAGGTCCGGGCGGAGGCGAAGCTCGGGCGGGACAACGACGGCCGATACCGGGCCGACGTCCACGCGGAGATCTCCTCAGCCGGGCTGAGCCGAGACCAACTGGCCGACCTGGTCGAGTACGCCGACCGGCTCTGGCCGTTCTCCAGCAGCGACACCAGCCGACACCGTCTGACCGTCACCCCGGCCGAGAACGGCCGACACTGACGCCACGCCCCACCGCGCCGATCTTGCACTTTCGGTTGCCGATGTGAGGGGAATGCCCCCCTATATCGCCGCAGTAAGTGCAAGATCGCCGAGGTGGGGCTGGGGCCGATTGGTGGAGGGGCGCCTCGGTTGATCGGGTAGTTCTGACGGTGGCGGTGGGTGCAGCGGGCGGAGTGGCGACGCGACCGTGTTCGCCGGGCAAGTCGGGAATAACCGTCTGGCGTGATGCGCGAGGTTGATCAGCTTCGCGGTCGTTATGCCCGGTAGAGTCAGCATGATCAGGGCAAATTGTGGCGCATGCCACCGTACGGGCTGGTGGCATCGGGCATTCAGCTCTTTAGCCTCGTCAGGTGCATCCCGACGACCCCTCCGCCCAGAAGCTGACCGACGCGCGCCCGACCACCCCCTCGGACGACGCCGCATCAACCGAACGGACGATCGGCCGTCACCGCGCTTCCGAACCATCGCGGCGTGCCCTGCTGGGCTCGACCCCGGTGCGGGTGGCGCTGGCCACCGGTGTCACCTGCTGCCTCAGCCTCGTCGCGGTCGCCACCGCGCGCGGCAACCACGACACCCCCCGTACTGTCGAGCCGCTCGCCGAGGCGGTGGCCGACCGCGCCGCCATCGCCGACGAGCGCGCCTCCCGGTCGCTGGACCGCGACGCCGCCCCCGCCCGGATCCTGCCCAGCCCGACGGCGAAGCCCACGCCCACTCCCACCGCCGTCCGCAAGGCGCCCAAGAAGCCGGTCAAGCCCCGCCGCCCCCGGCCGGTCGCCGGCCTCGACCAGGCACAGATGGACAACGCGAAGATCATCGTGGACGTCGGCCTGGAGATGAAGATGCCGCGCCGCGCCCTGGTGGTGGCACTGTCCACCGCCATGCAGGAGAGCAACCTCTACAACCTGGCCAGCGCCGTCCTCCCGGAGTCGGCGGAGTACCCGAACCAGGGCAGCGGCTCCGACCACGACTCGGTCGGGCTGTTCCAGCAGCGGCCCAGCAGCGGCTGGGGCACCGTGGCCCAGTTGATGCGCCCGTCGTACGCCGCGCGGGCCTTCTACTCGGCGCTCAACGAGATCCCCGGCTGGCAGGACATGAGCGTCACCGCCGCCGCCCAGTCCGTGCAGATCTCCGCGTACCCCGACGCGTACGCCCAGCACGAGGACCGGGCGACCACTGTCGCGGCGGCGCTCACCGCCTGAGCCGGGCACCCGCGCCCGCGCGTCTCAGCGACGGCCCGGCGGTGGCTCCACGCCCGCGTCCGGGCCACCGACCCCGACCCGGCTCTCCGTCACCCCGGCGGCTGCGGTGGGGGTGTCGGCGGGCACCTGGTCGGCGGTCACCTGGCTGAGGATCTCGTCCACCCGCACCTCGCGCCGTCGGCGAGCGTCCAGCGCCGCCTCGACGTCACGTCGGGCCTGCACGGCCTCCGCGTACGCCCGCTCCCGCACCCGCCGTGCCTCCTCGCGGGCCTCGTCGAGCTCGGCGCGGGCCTGGGCCAGGATCTCGGCGGCCTCGCGCCGCACCACGCCACCGGCGTGCCGGGGGGCGGAGGTGTCGCCCAGGTCGAGTCGATGCAGCAGCCCGCTGAGCCAGGCTGCCTCCTGGCGGATCTCGTCCCACTCCCGGGACGCACCGGCCGCGCCCTCGGCGCGCGCCGCGAGCCGGGACAACCGGATCGCCAACTCGTCCAGGCAGTAATCCACCTGCCGCTGGTCATAACCGGTCTCAACGACGGAGAACCTCATACTGTCGCCCCCCAGGCAGCTGCTGTTACTTCCCCACCTGGATCCTCGGCCGCGACCGCTCGCGCCGAGGGGGTTCGGGAAAAATGTTCAGCATGCGCGCAGGTGGCGCGGACCTCAGATGCGCTTGGGCAGCACGACGACCCGGCCGAAGAACTCGTCGATGCGGCGGACCACGTCGTTGAAGTCGTCCAGGTCGATCGGCTTGGTGACGTACGCGTTGGCCTGCAACGTGTAACTGCCGACGATGTCGGTGTCGGCGTTGGAGGTGGTCAGCACGACGATCGGAATGGTCCGCAGGTCCTCGTCCTGCTTGACCGCGCCGAGCACCTGCCGACCGTCCATCCGCGGCATGTTCAGATCCAGCAGGATCACGTCCGGTCGGCGGGCCTGCTCGTGCCGGCCCTCGGCGCGGAGAAACTCCATCGCCTCCTCGCCGTCACTCACCACGTCGATGATCTTTTCGACGTCTGAGTCCGCCAGCGCCTCCTCGATCATCAGCACATCACCCGGGTCGTCGTCGACCACCAGGATGCGTACCGGCTGCGGGCTGTCTACGCCCATCACTACCTGCCTCGGAGTCGGCGGGGACGGGACCCTGACGGTCACCGCGTTGGCGGGGAAATGCTGGCGGGGAAATCTAGCCCATCAGGAAGCGCTGCGGGACGCGGGGTCGACCGACTCCGGTTCGTAGCGCAACACGTCGGCGAGGCCGGTCACGCGCAGCACCCGTTCGACCCGCCCGTTGGCGCCGGTGAGCCGGAGCCACCCCCCGTCGGCCGCCGCCTGGTTGTCGCCCCTGACGAACACTGCCATTCCGGTGGAGTCGCAGAACGTGAGGTCGGTCAGGTCGAGCAGCACCCGGGTCTCGCCCGCCGCGGTGAGCCGGTCGATCGCGGCGGTCAACTCGGGGGCGGTGCTCAGGTCCAGCTCGCCCTTGAGCCGAAGGCAGGCGCCACCACCGTCGCGCTCGACGTAGTTGACGCTGAACGTCACCGTTCTCCCCCTCGCTCCACCCTGGGGTGGGACGTTTGCAGTCCGGCAAGTATACGCAGAGCCGACTGGTTGGCCGCCGAGCGCGGTGATCGATCCGGATGCCACCGGCGGGTCGGTCAGCGGGCGGCACCGGGCAGCGCCCCGCGCCCCAGCGCCAGCGCCCTCGCCGCCCGGGGGAAGTCCCGCAACGCGGCCGCGTAGTGCTCCAGCGGCAGAACGACAGCCCCGGCGGGCACCCCACGACTACCCAGGATCCCCGACAGCCACTCCACGAACTCGGTGAACAACGAGGGGTCGTCGACGTAGACCGCCGCGGCCAGGAAATCCACTATGTGGCCCAGGTCGCTCACTGTCGCGTCGAGCTGCGCGGCGGTGTACGCGCGCGCCGCCGGCACCCGCTCCCGCAGCTCCGCCAACGCGCTGTCGATCAGCTCACCGCGACGGCGAACCAGGCCGGCGTACTCGTCGTCGGCCAGGTGGGCCAGCCGCGCCGGCGGCGCCCCGCGCAGCGCCCGCTCGTCGGCGATCAACTCGGCCGCCGACGGCGCGTCCGGCGCCCAGGCCACCCCGAGCCGGCGCGCCCACCGGCCGTCGGTGCCGAACCCACGCCCGCCGACCACCACCGGCACGTCCGAGCGGCGGCAGGCCTCGATCATCCGATGGGCGTACGGCAGGCGCATCGGTAGCGCGCACGCCAGCGCGACCGCGTGCGCGTCGTAGCGGTGCAGGTACGACACGAGGTGCGCTGCGGGGACGCTGGCGCCCAGGAACGTCACCTGCCACCCGCGTAACCGCAGCACCTCGGCCACCAGCCGTGGTGGCAGCGCGTGCCATTCGCCGTCCATGCAGGCGACCACGATCCGTCCGCCGGTCGGCCGCGGTTTGACGTGCGCGGAGACAGCCGCCACCACCTGCTCGCTGATGTGGGTGGCCGCGTGCTCCTGGGCGACGCTCCACTCGTTGCGCGCCCACCGCTCGCCCACCTCTGCCTGGGCGGGCGCGACCAGGTCGAGCAGCACCCGCTCCGCCGGTACGCCCGCGTCGAGCAGGCCGATCGCCAGGTCGGTAGCGGCGTACTCGTCGGCGTCGGCGAGGTGGCCCAGGTACCCGGAGTACGCCTCGCCGAAGTTGGTGATGGCCGTGGCGGCGGTCACGCGTCAGTCCCTTTCGGTCTGGTCGATGCCGGCGGGCACCGAGTGCAGGTGCCGCACGTTGCGCCCGCTCGGGCCGGCCGCCCGCAACGCCAGCACGGCGATGTCGTCGTGGTCGCCCTGCCCCAACCAGTCGCAGGTGATTTGCTCGACCCGTTCGGCCAGGGCCGGCGCGGGCATCCGATGGCAGCCGGTCAGCGCGTTGACCAGCCGCTCGGCGCCGAACTGCTCGTCGCCGCGCCGGCCGCCCCGGGCCTCGGTCACACCGTCGCTGTAGAGCAGGCAGGTCTCGCCCGGTGCCAGCCGCACTGTCACCTCCCCGACGCGGGGGTCGGGCACCACTCCGATCAGCATGCCGCGCAGCGGCACCGTCTCCACCTCACCGGAGGCGCGCAGCACCAGTGGTGGCAGGTGCCCGCCGCCGGCCATGGTGAGGGTGAGGCCACCGTCGCGCTCCGGACGGGCCACGCCGAGCACGATCGTGGCGAAGCGGCCCTGGCCGTGCGCCTGGGTCGTCTCCAGCAACGCGTCGTTGAGCAGCCGCAGCAACCGCGCCGGATTCGACTCCAAGCGGTGAAGCGCCTGGAGGCACTGGCGCAGTTGGCCGGTGAAGACGGCGGCTTCGACTCCCTTGCCCGACACGTCGCCGAGGAAGAACACCGAACCACCGTCGGTGAGCCGGTGCGAGCCGTAGAAGTCGCCGCCGATGCGCAGCCCCGCCTGCGCGGGCCGGTACGCGGTGCCCCACTGCACGCCGGCGGCCTCGACCGGCTCGACCGGCAGCAGGCTGGCCTGGAGGGTGTCGGCCACCTCGGCCTGGTCGCGATAGAGCAGCGCGGTGGTCAACGCGGCGCCGGCGCGGGCCGCGAAGGCGCGAACCAGCTCCACGTCGTCCTCGTCGTACCAGCGGGTGGCCCGACGGGCCACCAGCAGCACCCCGACCGGCGCCTCGCGCCCCGGCAGCGGGACGACCCGGGCGGCGCTGTCCGTCGCGGCGAGCCCCGGCAGCCAACCGGCGTCGACCGCCTGCTCGACCAGCCAGTCCACCGCGTGCGGCTCGGCACCGGTCAACCCGTCGACGATGGCGGTCGGTAGATCGCCGCCAGCCAGCACGCCGCTGTCCACCGTCGGCACCTCGTCGTCGGTGCGGGAGGCCCGCCACCAGCGGGCGCGCCCGGCCCGCGGGGCGAGCACCAGCACCGCCACCTCGGCCAGGGTCGGCACCGCGAGTCGGACGACCGCGGCGGCCGCCCGGTCGGGGTGCAGTGGGTTGCCCAGCTTGTCGCCGACCACGGCCAGGAACGCCGAGCGGGCTCGTTCGGCGAGCAGCGCGTCGGCGCGGCTGACGCTGTCGGTGACGTCCTCGACGTACCAGCAGCAGCGGTCACCGGAGAGCGGCACCGGGCGCGCGGTGAGCCGGCGCCCGCGATGGGTGAAGCTCCCGGGGACGCCTTCGCTCAACCCGGGCACACCGGCCGCGCCGAGCACCTCGCCGGGCGTCACCTCGGGCAGCAACCGCTCAGCCACCGGGCTGACGTGCCGCACGACGCCATCGGCGTCGCAGACCACCAGGCCCTCGCGGAAGTGCTCGACGACCTCTAACCAGTCGGGCGTGGCCTGCCCACTGTCGGGGGCCAGCGGCGGCAGGGCCGCGGTGGGGCGGCGAACGTCGGCGGACCACGCCGAGGGTCGTGTCGTGCTCGGCGTGGAGAGCCGTCCGTCGCCTGGGTCCCAGTCCCTGACGTCGGAAGCAGTCACCAGCTGAGCCTCACTCCTTGTCGTTCACCGAACCCGTGCCGGAACCGGCGTCCACTGTCAAAACTCTCCAGCCACCCTACGCCCGAACCCGGAAAGCGGCATCTCACGGCAGGTGGCGGGCACCGCCACCGCGAGGGCGTCGACGAGGCACACGGGAGCGTGTCGCCGCCCTGCTTTGCGTTTTGTCGCTGGACAAGGAGAATGGTGGGATGCCCGACCAGCTGTTGACCATCGAGACAACCCGGCTCGCCGCCGGGAACGTCCGACTCCGGCTGACCGGCGAGCTCGACTACGACAGCGCGCCCGAGCTGATCGCCGCGGCGGCCGAGCTGCGCGGCGACGACGACGCCCCGGTTCTCGTCGACCTGACCGGGGTGACCCTCTGCGACTCCTCCGGGCTCAGCGCGCTGCTGGTGGTGCACCGCGCCGCCGGGGCGATCCGCCTGACCGGGGTCAGCCCTCAGCTTCAGCGGATGCTGGACCGCACGGGCCTGAGTGAGTTGCTGGCCGAGGCGTACGCCGACGACGACGTGCGCGCCATCGGCTGACCCGTAGGGCCACCCCCGGGGAAGCGAGACGGGGTGGCCCCCGACCCTGGGACCTGGGGTCGGGGGCCGGAGGAATGTCTAGGGTGCCGTCATCGGCTGGAGCCGGGGGCCGTCCTCACGCAGCTCGCCGATCGGGGTCGGGTCCACGTCCTCGGGCTCTCCCGAATCGGGCGTCTGGTACAGGTAGCGGACGAACTGCCCACCCGCCTCGTTGTCGTCCGCGCCGGGCCACTGACCGATGCAGTCCATCCCGATCACCTCGCGGCCCGTTCCGTCGGCCTCCTCCAGCAGCGCCCACAGGCTCACCGGGTAACACCTGGTGATCTCGGGTGTGAGCTGCCAGCGGGCGTACCAGCCGGGTCGGGCGGGGACAATCTCGACAACTTCCTTCATGACGACCTTCCTTCCGCGTACCTCGGAAGAACTCCGGTCCTGAACCGATCGTGCGGCCCAGGTGGGTGAGCACCCCTCACCCCCGCCGGATGAAGCGTGGCGCGGGCCGCTCCGACCCGGCCGGCGGGCTCCGTTTCCTTCTCCGGGACGGCGGGAAGGCGACTCGCGCAGCCACGATCCCCAGCGGAAGGGATGCCAGCATGCGCAAGCAGATGGAGGGCGACAACCAGAGGCGTCGGGCACTGGCCCGGCAGGCCCGGGAACAGAATCGCCAGCCCAGCGAGATCGGCGCCAGCCTGAGCGCGTCAAAGCAGCTCACGAGCCTCGATGCGGGTAAGCGGACCGGCCCGCCGGCGGCTGGAGCGCGCAAGTCGGACACCACGCGCGGGGGGCCGGCACCGCCGCCGGTCGGTAGCGCCGACAACCCGCGACCGCAGCCGTCCCCGCCGAGCGGCGCGGCCGGTGTGACCAGCATGGGTTACCACGACCTGGTCGACGAGGTCCGTCGTCGCGCCGGGGTCGACTTCAAGACCGCCAAGGTGGGCACCGAGGCGACCGTTCTGGTCCTCGCGTTCGCCCTGGAGGCCGCCGAGCGGCAGCGGCTGCTCGCCGCGGTGCCGGCGTCGCTGCACGACGTGCTGCCGGTCGACGGCATCGAACGGCACCAGGACCTGCCCGGGTTCCTGGCCGAGGTGGGCCGGATCAGCGGCAACACCCCGGAGCAGGCCCGGTACCAGGCCGAGGCGACGATCGCCGCGCTCGCCGAGCAGGACGGCGACCTGGTCGAGTCGTTGCACGTACCCGACGGGTTGCGCGACCTGCTGAACCCGCCGGAGGCGGGCGGCGGCCTGGTGGGCGCCTCCACCACCACACCCACGCTGGACGCCGACGAGATCAGCGCGGCGCTGGACGACCTGCCCTACTGGGCCGGCGACAGCCAGGGCCTCTACCGGGTGGTAGCGCTGCCGCCCGACAACCTGGACCGTGTACTCGCCCGCCTTGACCGGCTGCGCCAGGACAACGGCCGCGGCCCGAGCATCGGGCGTCCGGGCGACACCGCCGCCGTGTTGACAGTCCGGACCAGCCAGGCCAACGGGGTCACCGCGCTCGACGTGGACCTCGCCCGCCAGATCGACGACGCGATCGACGAGGTGGGAGCCGGGATGGCCGGCGGCTGACCGGCCAGCACGACATCGGCGGGCCGGCGGGCCGGGGGCGACCCCGCTCCGCCGGCCCGTCCGCCGTGCCGGGTGCACAGTGGGCTCGGCTAGCGTGCCGGACATGAATCGCGCCGCCGACCGGCTGGAGCTGGTCGCCGACCCGGTCCGCCGGACCGGGCGGACACTGCTGTCCGCCGGCGTCGAGCAGTCGTACGTGGATGTCGAGGATCCCCGGCACCTGCACTTCGAGTACGTCCGGCGGATCGCCTCGGCGGTGGAGGTGGCGGCCCCGGCCGGCGCCCCGCTGAACGTCCTGCACCTGGGTGGTGGCGCGTTGACGCTGCCCCGCTGGCTGGCCGCCACCCGGCCCGGCTCCCCGCAACGGGTCGTCGAGCGGGACGCGGCGGTGGTCGAGCTGGTGGCCCGGGAGTTGCCGCCGCTGCCGCCGGAGGTGCGGGTGGAGGTCGCCGATGCCCGCGACGCTCTGACCGGCGCCCCGGACGGCCGGTACGACCTGGTGATCGCCGACATCTACCGCGCGGCCCGGATGCCCCGGCACGTGCGCACTGTCGAGTTCGCCGCCGAGGTGGCCCGCGTCCTGCGGCCCGACGGGTCGTACCTGGTCAACGTCACCGACCTGCCGCCGCTGGTCGGTACCCGGGTGCAGGTGGCGACCTTGCGGGCGGTCTTCGCCGACGTGTGCGTGGTCGGCGACCGGCGGATGTTGCGCGGCCGCAGGTACGGCAACCTGGTGCTGGCCGCGACCTCCCGCCCCGGTGGGCTTCCGGTGGCCCGGCTGGCGGTGGCCGCCCTGCGCGACCCGGTGCCCGGCGGGCTGCTGCACGCCGCCGCGCTCGACACGTTCGTCGCCGGTGCCCGCCCGGTCACCGACGCGGACGACAATTCCCGCCACTGATCACCGTTGTGCCCGCAATGCCGGGTTTCCGACGGCGGGCGCGGGGAAGGCCGGTCGGATGAGCGACGTCGACGATCGGGCGACCGGCCGCCGCACTCTGATCGTGATCGGTCTGGTGCTGGCCACCGCGCTCGCGCTGGGGTTCGTGTACGCGACCCGGCGGGTGCTGGTCTGGGCGGTGGTGGCCGCGTTCTTCGCCGTCGCGCTCAAACCCCTCGTCGACCGGCTGCAACGTCGCTTCGTCCGGCGTCGGGCGCTGGCCACCCTGCTGGTGTTCCTCGCCGCGTTCGTGCTGCTGGCGATCCTGGCGGCGCTCATCCTGGTGCCGTTGTTCGGAGAGTTGGGCCGCTTCGCCGACCGGGCACCCGAGCTGCTGCGGGAGGCCCGCGCCGGACGGGGCCCGGTGGGGCAGGCGTTGGAGCGCACCGGGGCACGTCGCTACGTCAGCGAGCACTCCGAGCAACTGCGCGACCTCGGCAGCCGGCTGCGCCAACCAGCTGTCGGTGTGCTGCGCGGCGTCGTCGAGTCGGTCGCCGGGCTGGTCACTGTCATCGTGCTCGCGTACCTCATGGTGTTGGAGTCGCCGCGGATCACCCGCGGCCTACTCGCGGCGGCCGGGGACGGCCAGGGCGAGCGGCTGCGCCGGGTGGGCCGGGAGGTGTCGCGTACCGTCACCGGCTATCTCACCGGGAACCTGCTGATCAGCGTGATCTGCGGGGCGTTGACCTTCGTGGTGCTGACCCTCACCGGGGTGCCCTTCGCGGCGGTGATCGCCCTGCTGGTGGCGGTGGCCGACCTGATACCGCTGGTCGGGGCGACCCTCGGCGCGGTGATCGCGGCCGGTGCCGGTTTCCTGCACTCCCCCACCGCCGGGGTGGTGGTGCTGGTCTTCTTCGTGGTCTACCAACAGGTGGAGAATCACCTGCTCCAGCCGCTCATCCTCTCCCGCGCGGTCCGGCTGAACCCGTTGACGGTGCTGGTCAGTGTGCTGCTCGCGGCGGAGCTGGCCGGTCTGCTCGGCGCGCTGCTGGCCATCCCCGCCGCCGGCATCATCCAGACCCTGCTGCGCGAGTACGGCCCGCGCCGGCTGCGGCCCGCCCCACCGGCCGCGCGGGCCGCGCGGCCGGCCGGCTCCACCGACTGACCGTCGCGGCTGGCCTGCTCTTGCGACGACCTGGCCGGGCGGGCCGCCCTGCTCCCGACGACCTGGCCGGTGCCCGCTCAGCGGGACCGGGTCGCGACCTCGGGTGTGGTGCTCTCCAGCGGCACCGCGTTGGCCGGCACCAGCCCCAACTGGACCGCCGACCGGGTCAACGCGGCATCCAACGCCCAGTCGGCGCTGACCCGCGTGCGGTTACCCGGCATCGCCATCAGGTGGTACGCCCGGGTGACCGCCTTGGCCGGCAACCCAGCGAGGTTGACCTGCAACGGGTTCGCCGCCGCGTCCTTGCCACCCAGGTCGACGACCCAGCCCAGGTCGTGGTGCTTGTACGGCTTGCGGCGGCCGAAACCGTACGACGCGGCGATGTTGTACGCCGCGCGCTTGCCCTGCCGCTGCGCGTGCTGGGCGGTCATCCCGCAGACCTTGCCCGGATTGACGAGGTCGGGCACCGCGGCGGCGTCACCGCAGGCAAAGACCTCTGGATAGCCGGGAACGTTGAGGAACTCGTCGGTGACCAGTCGACCCCGGTCGGTCCGCAGGCCCAGCTCGTTGACGAACGGGTCGGGACGCACCCCCACACACCACACCAGGGTGCAGGTCGGCACGTACTCGCCGTCGGTGAGCTTCACCCCGTCGCACGTCGCCTCGGCCACCGAGGTACCCATCCGCACGTCCACCCCACGCCGGTTGAGCACCTTGTGCGAGGTGTCCGACATCCGCTTGTCCAACTCCGGCAGCACCCGGGACGCCACGTCGAGCAGCATCCAGCGGGGTCGGACGGTGAGCCGGGGCCGCTGGGCGTGCAACGCGTCGGTGAACAGTTGCCCGTGCGCCGCGACCTCGGTGCCGGTGTAGCCCGCCCCGACCACAACGAACGTGGACCGGGCCTGCTGCTCGGCCGGGTCCTCGGCCTGCTCGGCCAGCTCGATCTGCCGGACGATGTGATCATGCAGGTAGACGGCCTCGGGCAGGCCACGGAAGCCATGCGCGTACTCGGTCACCCCCGGGATGGGCAGCAGCTTGTTGACGCTGCCCACGGCGAGCACCAACCGGTCGTACGCCAGCCGGTTCTTCTCCCCCTCGGCCTGGGTGAAGCCGACCCAGCGGTTCTGCAGGTCGACGTGGTCGGCCTCGCCGACCACCACCCGTACGCCCTTGAGCGTCCCGGTCAGCGGCACGGCGATCCGTTTGGGCTCGACCACCCCGGCCGCCACCTCGGGCAGCAGCGGCAGGTACAGGAAGTAGTCGGTGGAGTTCAGCACCACGATCTCGGCCCGATCCCGGGCGATCCGGCTCAACGTCTTCGCCGCGTGGTAACCGGCGAACCCGGCCCCCACGATCACCACACGAGGTTTCGTCATTGCGCGCCGTTTCCCGTCGAAGCCCGCGACAAACGTCCTACGCGCCAGCCGTGCTCAGCTGGGCTGAAGCCGGACGTGGCCGCTGCGACCGATCGCCTCCAACTCCCACTGTTGGCCGAACGCCCGGACCCGCTCGGCGGCGATCCGGCCCAGTTCCTCCGGGACGTCCGGATCGAGGACCAGCCGGCCGTTGACCGGGTTGACGCCGAGCATGGCGCGGATCAGGGCCAGCGGTGTGCCGGCTGCCCACGCCTGCGGGCTGCACGCGGTCGGATAGGGCACGGCGAAGAGCAGTCGCTCCCGATCGAACCCGCTGAGCGCCTCCGGCAGCCGGTGACCGAACTGTTCGGCCGCCTCGATCATCGCCAGGCTGATCCGGTTCGACTCGGCCCGGTAGCCGTACCGGGCCAGGCCGAGCGCGGCGATGGAGTTGTCGTGCGGCCAGACCGTGCCCAGGTGGTACCCGAGGGCGTTGTAGAGCCGCTCCTCCCGCGACAGCGTGCGAATGCCCCAACCGGAGAACATCTCCGGCGACATGAGTTGACGCACCACCGCGTCGGCCCGCTCCGGTGGCACGATTCCGCTCCACAGCAGGTGACCCATGTTGGAGGTCTTGGAGTCGACGCGGTTCTTGTCGCCGTCCAGGGCGACCGCGTAGTAGCCGCCCCGATCCTCGATCCAGAAGTCCTGGTTGAACCGCTCGTGCAGGGTGTTGGCCTCGTCGCGCAGCCGGCGCGCCAAGGTGGGATTGTCCAACGGACCGTCGAACAACTCGGCCAGTCGCATCTTGGCGTCGTAGGTGTAGCCCTGCAGGTCGCAGGTGGCCAGCGGGAGCACCGGAATTCGACCGTCGGCGAAGACGACGCCGTCCGGGGAGTCCCGCCAGCACTGGTTGCCCAGCCCCTCGGGCGAACGGGTCGCGTACTCGACGTAGCCGTCGCCGTCCCGGTCGCCGTACTCGTCGATCCAGCGCAACGCGGCCACCGCGTTGTCCCGCAGGTGCCGGACGGTGTCGTCGTCGCCGGTCCAGCGCCAGTACTCGGAGAGCAGGACCAACCAGAGCTGGGTGGCGTCGGCGCTGCCGTAGTACGGCCCGAACGGTTTCTCGCCGCTGCGGGTCAGCTCGCCGCTGCGCACCTCGTGCAGGATCTTGCCGGGCTCCTCGTCGGTGAAGTCGTCGCACGTCTCACCCTGGAGCCGGGCCAGGGCGAGCAGGGTGCCCTTCGCCAGCTCGGGCCCGGCGACCAGCGTCTGGTACGCGGTGATCAGGGTGTCCCGTCCGAAGACGGCGAGGAACCAGGGCAGTCCGGCGCCGGGGAGGAGAATCCGCTGGCCCTTGACCTCCAGGTCGAGCCGCAACGCCGCCAGGTCGTTGCGGGACTGCCGCACGGTGTGCTCCAACGCCGCGTTGTCACTGCGCAGCACCGCCCGGTCCTCCAGCCATCGGCGCAGCGGGTCGTCGGCTCGGCCGTGGATGACGTCGGCGATGTCGCCCCGGACCGGCTCCACCACCCCCATCCCGGGTGGCAACGGCACGTGCAGGTCGACCTTCCACTCCTCGCGAGGGCCCAGCTCCAGGTCCCACACCAGGTCGTCGCCCTCGATGCGGTCGGCCGGGGTCGCGCAACACACCCGGGTCTGCGCGGAGAAGTCACCACGTTGGTAGGAGAAGCACAGCTCGGACCCGTCGGCGGCGTGGTCGCGGCTGATCTCGGCGGAGCGGTCCCGGACCCTCGACTTGACCTCGAACAGGTCGGCGAAGTCGGCGGCGACGGCCAGCCGCAGCTCCACCCGGACCGGCTCCAGCCGGAAGGAGACCAGTTCCACGCGCTCGTGAAACCCGTCGCCGACGTAGCGCAGGCGCCTCAGGCCCAGCGTGTTCGGCGGCAGTCCGGGCAGCTCCGGGTTGGTGAGCACGTACTGCGCCGAGTAGTGGTCGATCGTCTCGGCGCGCAGCACCAGCAGCTCGCCGCCGTTGACGGTCAGGCTCCAACCGCTGATCAGGCGGGTGTCCAGGTGGACGAGCCCACCGATGCTGCCCGTCGGCACGTCCCCGCACGCGTTCGAGTACAGGAACGTGGGCCCGCTGAGCACCGCGAGCGAGTCGGGGCCCAACTCGGGCGGGATGGCCCGCTGGTCGGCGCTGTCCGCCTCCGCGACGGACAGACCGGGGAAGGGGTTGGCAGGGGTCGCGCGAACGGCAGCCATGCACCCACCGTAGGAAGCAGGGTACGGGGCGTCATCACCCGGTCCGGGTGAAAGGTCCGGTACTCGAGTTAACGAGATCGCAACCCGTGTGTCGGCAACTCGCCGGCGGGGCCAGGGCGTGCCGACAACGTCGGATCTTGGAACCAGGCCAAGGACTCAGCCTTCCAGGTAGGCGAGTACCGCCAGGATGCGGCGGTTGTCGTCCTCGGAGGGCTTGAGACCGAGCTTGGTGAAGATGTTGTTGCTGTGTTTGCTGACGGTTTTCTCGGTGACGAACATCCGGGCGGCGATCGCAGCGTTCGAGCGGCCCTGCGCCATCAGGGTGAGGACCTCATGCTCGCGTGGGCTCAGCTCCAGGAGCTTGGGGTCGGTGGAGCGGTGGGTGAGTAGCGCACTCACGACGTCGGGGTCCATAACGGTGCTGCCGGTAGCGACCTGCCGGACACTGGCGACGAATTGGTCGACGTCCGTAACCCGGTCCTTCAACAGGTAGCCCACCGCGCCCGCGCGATCTGACATCAGCTCCCTGGCGTAGATCTGCTCGACATACTGCGATAGCACCATGATGGGCAGCCCTGGGATCTGGCGGCGGGCCTCGATCGCGCACCGCAGCCCCTCGTCGGTGAAGGTCGGCGGCAACCGCACGTCGACGATGGCGACGTCGGGGCGGTGCGTCGTCAGCGACCGGATCAGCGCGGGGCCGTTGTCAACGGCTTCCACGACCTCGAATGAGTTGGCCCGCAGGATCCTGATCAGGCCCTCGCGGAGCAGCGCGAGGTCCTCGGCTATCACGATACGCACGGCAGCGACATCCTCACCTCGGTAGGTCCGCCCGGCGGGCTGTCAACGGTCAGCGTGCCGTCGAAAGCCGCCAGGCGACGGACGATGCCACGCAGGCCCGTGCCGGAATCCATCGAAGCACCCCCACGGCCGTCGTCGGACACCAGCATCGTCAGTTCCCCGGCAGCGCCGCCCCGGTGGGGTGCGAACTCCACGGTGATCCGGATCTGCTGGGCCTGGGCGTGCTTGATGGCGTTCGACAGGGCCTCGGCGACGGCGAAGTAGGCCGCTGACTCGATCGGGGCCGGCAGCCGTCCGGGTAGGCGAGTCACCACAGTGGTCGGGATCGGATTGACCAGGGCCAAGGCCTTGAGTGCGCCATCCAGGCCACGGTCGGCCAGTACCGGCGGATGGATGCCTCGTACCAGGTCGCGCAGCTCGGTGAGGGCGGTGGAGGTCGACTCGCGGGCCTCGGCCAGCAACTGCTGGACGGCCTGCGGATCGGTGGGCAGTAACTGTTCGGCCAAGCCCAGGCTCATACCCAGCGACACCAGCCGGGCCTGCGCGCCGTCGTGCAGGTCGCGTTCGATTCGGCGCAGTTCACCGGCCTGGGTGTCGACGGTCTCAGCTCGCGAGGTCGCCAACTGTTGGACGCGGGCCCGCAGGCGCGTCTGTTCGGTGGGGCCGAGCAGAGCGCGGATCACCCGAGCGTTGAGGTTCGCGAGGCGCACCGCAGTGACGTACCAGAGCAGAAGGAAAACCGGACCGAGCGGTACCAGCCCGAACGACTGCGCGACGCTGTGCAGCCGGAAGCCCTCCCCCATCGGAGTGCGGAACACCTGAGAAGGCGTCAGCTGATAAATGAGCGGATAGATCAGGTATACGACTCCGAAGGCGAAGAACAGCAGCGACAGTCCGCAACTCAACCAAATGGTGATCGAGTTGACCACCAACCAGATCCAGTCCCGCCACGTCGCCGGGTCGCGCAGGATCGTCCAGAGCCGCACCGGCCACCCGGCGTCCGGCGTCGGCTGATAGGGCCGGGCGGGCACCGGTTCGCCGAGCCGGTCGGCGGCCCACTGGCGATGCAGGTCGGCG
Source organism: Micromonospora hortensis (assembly GCF_022230935.1). Lineage (NCBI taxonomy): Bacteria > Bacillati > Actinomycetota > Actinomycetes > Micromonosporales > Micromonosporaceae > Micromonospora > Micromonospora hortensis. The sequence continues at coordinate 100,287 of NZ_JAKKFE010000003.1, read as the reverse complement.
AACCAGCGCACCAGTACGGTCGCGAGCAGGGTCAGTGGGATTCCGGCGCCAAGCGCGGCGATCGATATCGAGGTGATCCAGAGTGTGGCCAGCACGGCACCGACGGCCGCGCCCGGGAGCAGCACCAGCGACCAGCCCAGCAGGCTCATCCGCTGCGCCAGGGCGGTTCCGCTGTTATCGGTCATCTCGTTCCCTCATTGCGCATCGTGCCGAACAGCCTGGGTGGTGATTCATGGTGGCCGGCGATCCGCGCTTCCCCACGTCGGTGTCCCCCACGTCGCGTGGGATCCGGCGGCCGTGGTGTCCGTCCGTGGTCCACGGAGGCTCGCATCGCCGATCGGCGGCTCGATCGATCGACACCCGCACACACGCTACCCATCGCGTCAGCAGTTCCGGCCCGCTCCCCGAATCTCGACCACCACCTCGCCGTCATCGGGGATCCGGACCGTGTGGCTTGTCGCGCTCGCCTACGGCGCTGCCCCGGTCAACCAGGCTCGCCGGTCCTGTCAGCCGTCGGCCTCTACTTGAGGGTGGCGGTCATCTGTTCGATTTCCTTGAGCACCAGGGCGGGCTTGTCCTGGGGAACGTCGTGCGAGCTTCCCTCGGCGATGACGAGTGTGCGGTCGGGCCCCGCGTTGGTGAACGCCGCTGCCGCGTCGCGCCAGGCCTGAGCGTCCTGCGGAGATCCATCGAAGGGTGTCTTGTCCGACACGATATAGATGACGGGAACGCCGTCGGGCCAGGAGACCTTGTGGTACGCCTGGTGCGTGGGGCCGAAGTTGTCGGCCGTGGCGATGAGCTGGCGGTTCGCCTTCGTCGACGGCGCCTTCTTGAGCTCTTCGATCTGCGGCGTGGTCAGCGCGACGAGGCGTTGGGTCTGGGTGTCGGTGAAGAATTGCGGAACGTTGGCATCGATGAGCACCGCCCCGGAGACAACGCCGGGGTTCGCGAGGACGAAGTAGTGGGCCACCTCTCCTGCCTGCGAGTGGCCCGCGAGGACCACGTTCTGGGTGACGCCGAGTTCACGCAGACCGGCCTGCAGGTCGGAGGCTGCGGCCTTGGGGTCCCATGGGCCCTTCACCTCCTCGCTGGCGCCCAGACCGGCCCGGTCGTAGGTGATGATCTGCGATCCGGTGGCCTGCGACAGCTGCGGCACCAGGGCATCCCAGTACGAGGAGTCCTCGCCACCGCCGGCGTCCAGGACGATGGTGGGAGAACTTCCGGGCGTGACGTGGAAGGCAAGCTGATGCCCGTTGTTGGCGATCATATGCAAGCCCGCTGCGGGGGCCGCACTTGCCGGGCCGGCCGCGCTTGTCGAGGTCGAGGGAACCGCGGCTACCGAACTGGCCGTGGGCGCGGCCTTCGGCGCGGCCGAGCCATCACATCCGGCGACTGCCGCAATCACTGCGACGGGAAGGACGAGGGCCAGGGTGGCCCGATCGAACCGGGAGATCTTCTGCGTGGTCATGGAAATGAGCTTCCACGGTTGCTGGATCTTGCTCGATCCTGCTACCTCCCAGTCGGGTTGGGGGTTACCCCTACCCTCGCCAGGGGCACATCAGAACCCGTCAGGCAGGTGCCCGGTCCGGGTCGAGCGCACCAGCGCCCGCCGCACTGGCGCGCTCAGGCCGGGGTTGGTGCGGTGATCGCCCAGCGCTCGTGGTCGCGCCAGGCGCCGTCGATGAACAGGTAGTCCGGGGAGAAACCCTCCAACCGGAAACCCAGCTTGCGGGCCACCCGCCGCGACGGCTCGTTGCCCGGTTGGATGTTCGCCTCCAGCCGGTGCAACCCGACCGAGGTGAACGCGTGGTCGATCACCAGGGCGACGCCCGCCGAGGCGTGCCCGGTCCCGCTGTACGGCAGGAACGCCGCGTACCCCAGGTAGCCACCACGCAGCGCGCCGAGCACGATCCCGCTGATGTTCACGTAGCCGGCGATCTCGCCGCTGGCCCGGTCGCAGATCAGGTAGCCGGCGCTGTCGCGGCGACGGATCCGGCGCAGATAGAGCTCGTACTCCTCCGGGCTGGCCGGCGCGGCCAACCAGGGGTGGTGCAGGTCCCGGCTGCGCCGCGCGGCGGCGACGAACTCGTCCGAGTCGGTGGGCCGGGGTCGCCGGATCGCGGCGGGACCACCGGTACGCAGGTATCTCACGGCGGATCACTCTGACCGACCGGTGCCGCCGTTGTCCAACCGGCCGTCGCGTACGCGTCGCGGCGCGGGCTAGCGGGACGTCAGCAGGCTGAACTCCTGGCCGTCGGGGTCGCCCAGTACGACTCGGCCTGTCCCCTCCTGGTCGGTGTCGACCCGGGTCGCTCCGAGCGAGAGCAGACGGTCGACCTCGGCCTGCCAATCGACGCCGACAGCCGGGGCGAGGTCGAGACGCACCCGATCCCTGCCTCCGTTCGGCATGTACGGCGGACCGCCCCAGGAAATCTTCGTGCCTCCGAGCGGTGACTGGATCGCGGTCTCCTCGTCCTGGTCCCAGACCAGCGGCCACCCCAGCGCCCGGCTCCAGAAATAGCCAACCTTCTGTGACCCGTCGCTGGCCAGCGCACCGACGAAGCCGCAGCCGGCGAGGAACTTGTTACCCGGTGCGATGACGTCGAACTCGTTGCCCTCCGGGTCGGCCAGCACCACATGATCGATCTCCGGGCCCTGGCCGATGTCCGCGTGCCGCGCGCCGAGTTCCAGTGCCCTGGCCACCGTCTGCCGCTGATCCTCCAGCGAACTGCTGGTCAGATCGAAGTGCATCCGATTCTGGACCACCTTCGGCTCCTGGTTCGCGGCGAAGCGGATGTGGAACTCGTTGTCGTTGGTGGGCAGGAGCAGGACGCCCTCGTGCGGATCGTCGGCGATGTTCCGCCCCAGGAGCCCGGCCCAGAACTGCGCGAGCCGCAGAGGCTCGCTCGCGTCGAAACTGATCGCGAACAGGTGTGCAGTCATCGCTGCGCTCATCTCCCATCGACCGGACGCCATGACAGCCGTCGGAGCGGGAGCCTAGAGGTGTGCCAGGTCGACCGCACCCGAGTTTCGGCGGATCATCCCCGGTACGGCGGGGCCACACCCCAACCCCAGCGTGGGATCGGCGCCTGCCGGATCGGGTCCGCGTCCGGCTGAGAATTGCCCACCGCCAAGCGGGTGCCCCACTCCAGGTAGCTCGCGAAGGCGGCGCGAAACTCCGGATCGCCGGGTAGACCAACCTCGTCGGCAGCGTCCATCATCAGGTTCACCCACCGCCGACGCTGCGCCTCGCTGATCGCCCTGCCCAGGTGCTGGCCGAGCATGTGGCGGTAGCCGCCGTGCTCCATCGTGTAGGTGGCCGGTCCACCGAAGACCTCGGCAAGCCATACCGCTACATGCCGGGCGTGGTCGGGGTCCATCTGCGCGAACATCGGCGCGAGCAGGTCGTCGGAGCGGACCAGGCGGTAGAAGGCCTCGCAGAGCCTCAGAAACGCGTCGGAGCCGCCGGCCCACTCGTACAAGCTCGGCGGCGCGGCGCCACCGGGGCCGGCAACCGACGTTCGGGCGTAGTGCCGCATCTCCTGGATGTCCTCGACGTACGGCTTGATCGCGGCGAAGAACTGCCCGAACACCGGGCCACCCCGGAACCCTTTCCGGTGCTCGTCCGCCGACGTCCAGGTGATGCGCAGCAGGTAGCAGGCGGGGTCGTCCAGGCAGCGGCTCAACTCGTAGTCCACACACTGCGGCGCGGCGCGTAACGCGCTGGCGGCCCGCTCGTACGCCGCCTCGAAACCGTCCAGCCGTTCCTGCGGGACGCGGTACCTGATGTACTCGATCACCATGGCTACAGCTCAACACCCGCAGCGGTGATGATCAAGTACGCACCTTTTGGTACGTGCCGAGGGAGGCCACGATGCCTAAGCGATACCACTGCCCGGTGGAGCTCGCCGTCGACGTGGTCGGCGGGAAATGGCGACCGGTGATCCTGGCCCATCTCAAGGAGGGCGTCCACCGCTATGGCGAGCTGCGCCGCCGGATGCCAGGGATCAGCGAGAAGATGCTGACGCAGCGTCTGCGCGAGTTGGAGGCCGACGGGCTCGTCCTGCGGCACGACCACGAGACCACACCACCCCATGTCGAGTACCGGCTCACCGAGGAAGGCCTCAGCCTGGCCCCGGTGTTGCAGGCCCTGTACGACTGGGGCGCCGCGCGGGCCGCACGTACCGGTACCGCCATCGACGAACCCTCCGCTGCCTGATTCGACGCGCCGCACGCGGCCCGGCAGCAGTGGAAAGATCGTCGTCGGGACGTATGGCGTTGTGATCCACTGGCCCGGTGAGCCGAACCCCCTCGATCCCCCCGGCCGACGTCGACGAGCGACTGTCGCGGGAGCTGAACGTCTGGCTGTGCACGGTGCGGCGCGACGGGTCCCCGCACCTGACGCCGGTCTGGTTCGTCTACCTCTCGGCGACGTTCTGGGTCGGTTGCGAGAGTCGCAGCGTCAAGGTCCGCAACGTCGTGGCCGACCCACGGGTGTCAGTGGCCTTGGAGAGCGGCGACGCCCCAGTGGTGGCGGAGGGTGACGCCCACGTGCACCGAAGTGGATTCCCCAGCACCGTCGTCGAGGCGTTCGCGCGCAAGTACGACGGCTGGGACGTCGGCCGGCAGGTCGGTCCGGACGGCGAGCGAGCGCTGCTGGAGATCCCCGTCCGCCGGTGGCTGCTCGCGGGCACCGCCCAGTGAGCCGTCGATGCGAGAATCGGCCGGTGGAGAACGAGCTGACGACGGCCCTGGCGGGCGTACGGGACGCGTTCGCCCGGTATCCGCGCCGTGCGGTGCTCGACGGCTGCCCACACTGCCGGGGTTCGGTGCTGGTCGACGAGCACGACCTGTTCTCACTGACCATCAGCCTCGGCAACACTGTCGGTGGCCGGGCGGACGTGAAGGCCCTACTCCCCGTACTCCTTGAGCGCCTGCTCGGGTCCGACGACCTGGAACCGGTCATCGTCCTGGGCAAACTACCCCGTCAGGAGTGGCGCACCTGGCCGCGGGTCGAGCAGGAGGCCGTCGACGCGCACCTCGACGCCGTGTGGCGGTCGTTGTTGGCGGATCACCCGTCGCGGCTCGGGTCGTTCACCGATCCGACGGACTTCCTCGACGCGGCCCACGCGGCCGGCGAGCGCGTCGAACGATTCCTCGACGTCTGGGACGCCACGCTCACCCCGTCGGCAGACCGTCACCTGGCCGAGCTGGTCAGCAGACTCAACTTCACGAGTCAGAAGCCGAGCGCCCTGGGCGACTGGTTACGCCGAGAAGCGACCCGCGACCGCCTGCACCGCGCGTGGGAACGTGACTACGACGCACCGTGGGCCGACGACCTCGCCCGGGCCTACGACCTCCTCCGCGTCTGAAGCGCCCCTCGCTTCGCCAGGGGACCACGTGCACCCGACCGAACTGCCGTCGATCTGAAGCGCCGTGACGAGGAGGCCGAATGGATACCGAGCCCCAGGACCCCGTCGTCGTCGCGCTGTCCAGCCTGGTGCCAACTGGTGTCGACAGTGGCCGGCTGACCCGGGAGTCCGGCCGACAACTGCGGTGGGTAGCAGCCGGCAGCAGCGCCCCACCGGTCGTCCTGATCTCCGGAGCGGGCGAAGTGGGGTTGGACTGGGCCGTCGTCGTCCCCCCGTTGGCCGAGAGGTCCCGCGTCGTCGCCTACGACCGGGCCGGTCTGGGAGCCAGCGACCCCGACTCGTTGCTAACACTGGACTCCCAGGTACGCGACCTCGTGGCACTCCTCGACGACGTCGGTCCCGCCGTGCTGGTCGGTCACAGTTGGGGCGGACTGCTCGCCCAACTGGCCGCATTCGCCAGTCCCGACCAGACGCTTGGTCTGGTCCTGCTCGATCCGTTCCACGAGGACAGCACGGCAGAGGTGCCACTGGCTCTTCGTATCTCGTCGAACCTCCTGCTCAACGTCATCCCGGTGCTCAAGGCCATCGGGCTCTTCGATCGGATCGCGGCCAACATCGGTCGCACGCTCGCCGAGCGCTGCACCGACGACCCGGAGGCGCAGGCGTTGATCACCGAGGCGTACCGGGTCAGCTATCGCACGTTCGCTCAGGTCATGACCATTCGCGCGGAGAACCGTCTCGCCAACACCTGCGCCCGAGACGTACGCGCCGCGCGCGCGACGTCGACCGCCCCCGACGTACCGATGAGGATCCTGACCGCGACCCGCGGCAAGCCCGGGGCCCTGCGACAGCGCTCCGGTGACCTCGCCGACCAGACCGCCGCGGTCTTTCCACGCGGCGTCCACGTCGTGGTGCCCGACAGCGGCCACTACATCCACAAGGACCAACCCGCCGCCGTGGTCGACGCCGTGCGCGCTGTCCTCTCCCAGGCCAACCGGGATACGCCGTAGCGGAACCGGGTCAACGCCGCTTGACCGCGGACCGGGCGAACCACGGTGCCAGCCACGGACTGAGCGCGACGAGACCGACGGCGAGGCAGGTGATGGCGGCCTGCCCGGTCCGGCCCGGGGTGACACCGGCCGCCGGGTCCAGCACGTAGTTGGCGTACCCGTTCGCGGCCGCGTCCGTCACCAGCACCACGCAGCCCAGCACGAGCCCCTGCATCCGGCGAGCGGCCAACAGCAGCGCCGCCAACGGATCGGCCAGGGTCAGGGACGTGAAGTAGAACGTCAGCCACCCGGGCAGGGCGAGCTGCGGCCCGAACTGGGGCAGGAGCAAGTGCACCACGTGCACCCCGGTGCCGTAGACGAAGACCAGCACGGCCACCGCCACCACGCACCGGACCGCGAGCGGCACACCACGCCATCGACCAGTGCTCATCCGGCCATGTTGCCTCAGCCGGGCAAGCGTTCCGTCAGAGCGGGCCGGGGAACGTCTGTTCCATCGGCATCGGCACCTGGAGGTAGGTGGTGCCGCGCATGTCCAGCCAGGCCCGGTCCGGCCCGCGCACCAGGCGCACCATCACCTCCTCGCAGGAGGGGCAGCGGGCGACGAGGCCCGGAGCGTTCGAGTAGACGTGCAGGCTGGCCATGGAGCCGGTCGTCCCGCAGTTCTCACAGCGGCCCATCGCGCTGCTCAGGTCGACGGTGAACAGCTCACGCATCGGGCCGTCGAGCATGTTGCCGTCCAGGTACGACATCTCGGTCATCGAATTCTCCTCGGCACTGCGTGAGCGAGCGGGTGGTCAGCCGGTGGGGCCGAAGCGTTCGGTCTTGACGCGACGCGACGGGTGACCCAGGCCCACCAGCAGGTCGGCCACGGTCTCCACGAACGCTGTCGGACCGCAGACGTAGGTGAGTGGTTCCAGGTCCGGCGGCCACCCGTGCGTGTTGACGTCGGCCAGCCCGATCCGGTGCGGCTCACCGCGCCAGCCCTCGGGCGCCTCGCGGGTGTAGACGTACGCGACGTCCAACCCGAAGTCGTCGCGGACCCGGCGGCGCAGCTCGTCGGCGTAGATCACGTCGCCGGGGGTGCGCACCGAGTAGATCAGCCGGAACGGCGCCTTGCTGCCCACCGCCCGACGGGCCCGGATCATCGCCATCAGCGGCACGATGCCGGAGCCGCCCGCGACGAGTTGCACCGGCGCGGTCTCCTCGGGCCGCCAGATGAACCAGCCACCGAGCGGTCCGCGGACCTCCACCGGGTCGCCGCCGCCAAAGACATCAATGAGGTACGGCGACACCTCACCGTCGTGCACCCGCTGCACTGTCACCTCGACGCGTGGTCCTCCCGGCCCGTCCACGGCCGGCCCGGCGATCGAGTACGACCGGGCCGCCTGGTAGCCGTCCGGGGCGGTGAGCCGCAGGTCGACGTGCTGCCCGGGCAGGTGCCCCGGCCAGTCCGGCACCTCCAGCACCAGGGTCTGCGCGGTGGATGTCTCCACCCGGCGCTCCACCAGGCGGCCAACCTGCCAACGGTTCGGCGTCCGACGCTGGGTGCTCGTCGCCACTGCGCGCTCAGTCACCCTGGTACCGCTGTTCGCGCCACGGGTCGCCGTAGTCGTGGTACCCGGCGGTCTCCCAGAACCCCGGCTCGTCCATCGTCTTGAGCCGGAGGCCGCGCACCCACTTGGCGGACTTCCAGAAGTACAGGTGCGGCACCAGCAGTCGCGCCGGCCCGCCGTGCTCGGCGGGCAGCGGGGCGCCGTCGAAGGTGTGCACCACCCACGCCTGACCGCCCCGCAGGTCGTCGAGCGGCAGGTTGGTGGTGTACCCGCCGTAGGAGTGCGCCAGCGCGAAGTGCGCCCCCGTGTCGACGTCGGCGAGCAGCGTGTCCAGTGAGACGCCCTGCCAGTTGGTGCCCAGCTTGGACCAGCGGGTGACGCAGTGGATGTCCACCATCGGCGTCTCCTGCGGCAGGGCCATCAGCTCCTGCCACGACCAGCGGTGTTCGCTGCCGTTCTCGGCGGAGATGACGAACTCCCAGGTGTCCAGTGACACCCGGGGCGTCGGGCCGGCCGAGAGCACCGGAAAGTCCTCGGTCAGATACTGACCGGGTGGCAGGGCCGGCTCCTGCGTTCGGGGCCGACCCTGAAAGCCCGGTGACACGATTCCCATTGCACAGTCGTACCACCCGCGCCGGTGGGGGCGGAAGCTTTCCCGCGTACCGTGTCGTCAGCCGGCGCGGCGCGGTCAGTGCCGCTCCGCGACGACCTTGCGGTCCTCGGGGAGGTCGCCACCGCGGGTGGCGCGCAGGCTGGTCACCGTGACCACCACCAGCACACCGATGATCACGCCAAGCGAGGCCAGGGTGGGGATCTGCGGCACGCTGTCCCAGATGCCGTGCGCCCAGTGCAGACCCAGCTTGAGGCCGATGAACGCCAGGATGACGGCCAGGCCGTAGCTGAGGTGCACCAGCCGGCTCAGCGCCGCGTGCAGGACGAAGTAGAGCGCCCGCAGGCCGAGCAGGGCGAACGCGTTGGTGGCGAACACCAGGTACGGGTCCTCGGTGATGCCGTAGACCGCCGGCACCGAGTCGACAGCGAAGACGATGTCGGTGGCCAGCACCGCGACCACCACCAGGGCGAACGGCGTGAGTGCCCGCTTCGCGCCCTGCCGGACGGTCATCTTGGTGCCGTGGTAGTCGTCGACCACCGGCATGACCTTGCGCAGCAGCTTCACCGACCGCATCTTGTTGATGTCGACTTCCTGCTGATGCCCGGACATGGCATCACGCAGCAGCTTCACCGCGGTGGCGATGAGGATGATCGCGAAGAGCAGGAAGGCGAAGTCGAGGGTCTGCAACGCCGCCGCGCCGAGGGCGATGAAGACGGCCCGCAGCACCAGCGCGCCGGCGATGCCGTAGAGCAGCACCCGCTGGGCGAGCACCGCCGGCACCGCGAACGCCGCCAACAGCAACATGAAGACGAAGAGGTTGTCGACCGAGAGCGACTTTTCCACCAGGTAACCGGTCAGGTATTCAACGCCCTGCTGGGAGCCGAATCGCCACCAGATCCAGCCGCCGAACGCCAGCGGCAGCGCTATGTAGAAGGCCGACCAGCCGATGGCCTCCCGCATGGACACCTCGTGCGGGCGACGGGTGACCAGGAAGTCCAGCACCAACAGCAGGAGGACCCCGATGATGGTGACCGCCCACAGCGTGGGCGTGCCCACCGACGACAGGTCACTGGCGGCAGACAGATACGACACTTGACTCATGTGGGGTCTCCTCGAACACCGTCATGTTCGAGGTCTCCTTCACCCACCACCTGGTGGGCAACCACCCGAGGCGCGCCGGGCGCGCCGTACTGACCGGAATGGTTCGTGGGAAGTACTCCCCTCGCACGACAAGGTTAGGCCAGGCGGAATCGCCGCGCCAAGCGGGACATCGATGGTTGCCCTGGTAAACCGCTGTGTGTGCCCGGTGCGAGTGCTGTCAGCCGCGGCGCAACGTCGCGCCCGGGGCCATCGCCTGCTCGACCAGGCCCCGATAGTCGCGTGGCAGTTGGGTCACCACGTCATCGAACTCACCGCCGGTGATCGCCTCGCGCAGGGTGGTGAAGACCGCTCGACCGGCGTCCTCCGCGGCGGGCTCCGGCACACCGGCGCGCAACGCGACCCGGGCGACGAACTCCGCCGCGCCGAACCGGTCCGCCTGCTCGGTGCTCGGGCTCGGTTTGAGTACCAGTTGCAGCGGTTGGGGCAACTGGGCGGCCAGGTCCAGGACCTCGCCGCCGGTCAACCGCTCGGCGAATGTCTCCAACACGGCCCGGGTCAGCTCGACCGCCCGCTCGGACGACGTGGCGGTGCGCTGGGAAACCTGGTCGATGAAGGTGTCGTAGTTCATCGCGTACTCCCTTGGACTCGCGTCGGCGCCTGCGGGTACCCGCGGTGGCCCAGGAGAAACGGCGCCGGAATCCTGCACCGGGCGGGCGTGACCGGCCGGCGGGCGGGTAACCGCCGCCGGTCGTCACCACATCGATGCCCGAGGGAGCCCACGCCATGGCGAGCTACGCCGACGTCCTGCAGTACCTGTCGAGCCTGGATTACCCGGCCGAGAAGGACGACGTGGTCCGCGAGGCCGAACGGGAGGGTGCCCCACCGGACGTGCTGAAGGCGCTGCGCGCCCTGCCGCCGGTCGACTACGCCAACGGGACCGAGGTGGCCCGGTCGGCCGGGATCGAGGCGGCGCCCGAGGTCGGCCCCGCCCAGCGGGCCGAGCAGGCCCGGGACAAGAAGCACAACCGGGTCTCACAGCACCTGCGCGGCATCTGACCCGGCGGTGGCGCCCACCACCCCGACCCGGGAGCGTCCCGAATGACCCAGACCGGTCCCGACCGGCCAGCGGACGTGCGTTTCCCGGCTGCGAAGCAGCTCGCCGTCGTGGCGGTGGTCGGCGTCATCGCCGGCTGCGTCTTCGCGCTGCTGTTGCCACTGCCGCTCGCCGCGCTGGCCGGCTGGGACGTGGGCGCGCTGAGCTGGCTCGTGCTGGTCTGGCACAAGATCTGGCCGATGGACGCCGAGCGGACCGCCCAACTGGCCGTCCACGAGGACCCGAACCGGGCGATCCGGGACGCCCTGCTGCTCGTCGCCTGCCTGGCCAGCCTGCTGGCCGTCGGGTTGGTCGTGGCCAGCGCACAGAGCGCGCCCCCCGGGATGGCCCGTGAGCTGCACAGCGGCGTGGGCGTGCTCAGCGTGGTGCTCTCCTGGTTCGTGGTGCACACCGTGTTCGCCGCCCGGTACGCCCGGATCTACTACACCGGCCCAGACGGCGGGGTGAACTTCAACCAGCCCGAACCGCCGCGCTACTCCGACTTCGCGTACGTCGCGTTCACCATCGGGACGACGTTCCAGATCTCCGACACCAACCTGACCAGCAACGAGATGCGTCGTACGGTGCTGCGCCACTCGATGGTGTCGTACCTGTTCGGCGCGTTCATCATCGCCGTGACCGTGAACCTGCTGGCGGGTCTGGCGCGGTGACGGCTATTGACGCCGCAGGCCCCGCAGTCCCCCGGAGCGCGACACGGGGGGAGCCGATCGAAGGGCCGGGACAGGCGGGCGCCCCTGGTCACGAACCGCGACCTAGGGCGCCACGCAAGCCTGCCCAGGCGGTGAACCGCATCCGAACCGGTCGCGGTCACCAGGCGGTGGAGGTCCGCTCGAACCGAGCGGCCAGCACTGCCGGGTCCAACCATACGGCAGAACATCCTCCGTTTGGTCAGAATTTGGGGAAGTGTGGGCCAGGGCACGTCACGGCCGACCGGTCACCTCCGCGTACCGATGCTCCAGGTCGACCCGGGCCAACGCCCCCACCAGCCAGGCCAACTGCTCGGACTCGCCAGTGGCCAGGCCGGCCAGGTCGTCCGCCGACCTGCCCAGCCCGAGCCGACGCGCGGCGGCCAGCGCCCGCCGATCGGCAACCGGGGCCACCTCCCGCCACAACGCCTGCGCCTCGCGGAGAAACAGGACGACGACCTGATCGTCCACGCCCGGAAGCGCGGCCAGCAGCGCCCGCTCCCGGACCGGGTCGTGGCGCGCCACCGCCCGCAGCCGGCGCAGATCACCCCGATACCGCTCGATCACCGTCCGAGCCAGGTCACCCAGCACCGCGGCCAGCGCGTCCACGTCACCGCGCTGGCCGCTGGCGCGCAGCACCCGGACCCGATCCTCGTGCAGCGAACGCGCCAGCCGGGCCGCGCTGTCCCACCCCTCGTCGCGCAACGCCCGCGCTCCGTCCAACGCCCGCCGGAAGTCACCACGACGGGCCAGCAGCACCGACAGGTACAACACCTGGAACAGGCTCGCCGGGTTGTTTGTCACCCGGAACCCGTACTGCTCGGCGAAGCCACGCCCGCTACCGGCGAGCCGGCGCGCCAGACGTTTACGGTCCTCCACCGGATTGATCAGACTGGTCGCCATGCCGGCGACTACCCGCGCCGGCGGCCAGCCACACACCGGCCGCACGTGCCCGTCAGCCGTGCAGGCCGCCGGTGCGGTCGCGGGCCTTGAGGCGGGTCGTGGGCAGGGCGGGTGCCGGCAGCGGCGGCGCCGAATCGTCGGCGACCACACCGAAGCGCCCGTCGCCGGCCATCCAGTCCTCCCGGGCGGCGGCGATCTCCTCGTGCGACCGACCCACGAAGTTCCACCACATCACCAACGGCTCCTCGAACGGCGTACCGCCCAGCAACAGCAGCCGGGCCCCGGCCCCGCCCCGCACTGTCAGCTCCCGGCGGCCCGAGCCCAGATAGAGCAGCGCCCCCGGCTCGAACCCGACCCCGGCCGCCTCCGCGGACCCGGACATCGCCAACACGGCGTACTCGAAATCGGGCCGCAACGCCATCGTCGCCGGCGCCTCGCCGCGCAGCTCCAACTGCACCCCCACCAGCGGGGTGTGCACCACCGCCGGTGACCGCTCCCCGGCGAACTCGCCGACCAGCACTGTGACGTCCAGATCGCCGTCCCGCCAGCGAGGCAGGTCGGCGTGGTGCGCGAAGTCGGCCGCTCCGGCCCGCGCCGGGTCCGGCAGCGCCACCCAGAGCTGCACGCCGTGCATCACCGGCGGATGGGTGGCCGGCGAGCGCTCCGAATGGGCGATGCCGTTCCCGGAGGTCATCACGTTCAGTTGACCGGGCACGATCGGCTGCACGTTGCCGAGGCTGTCCCGGTGCAGAATCTCGCCGTCGAGCAGCCAGGTCACCGTCTGCAACCCGGTGTGCGGGTGCGGCGGCACCTCCATGCCGGGCCGCTGCGCCACATCGTCCGGGCCGAAATGATCCACGAAACACCACGCGCCAACCATCCGGCGGGCGCGCTGCGGAAGCAGCCGCCGCACCGTGGTGTACCGACCCAACGGCACGTCGTGGCCGGGCAACAACACACTGCCGGGATCGACGTCGGCCACGCCAGGCGGTCGGGTCTGCGCCAGCATCGATTCAGTACGCTCCACCGCCCGACTGTACGCGCACGCCCATTCGCGACCGCTGTGCTTTGAAGCGGGGCGGGCGGGGTTCACCAGCGCGTGGTTCTCACGGCCGGTTCGCCCAGCGTGAGTTGGCCCGGCGTGGGTTTACCGGTTGCTGGAGGAGACCAACACGCTGTTGGCGCCGGCGACCAGGTCCAGGTACAGGCGCTCCGCCGACCGGTCCCACCCCGGCGTACCCAGCACCGAGCCCGCAGCCACCCCATCCCAGCGGTCGCCGCGTACCACCACCGAGCCGGCACCGGCTCCCGCCCGCACCCGTACCGGAGTCGCCCCCGGGACCCGGACGTCGAGCTGGCTGGTGCCACCGGTGAGTCGTACGGTCAGGATGCTGGAGGGCAGGTCTGAGCGCGGGCCGGTGGGGTTGCCGGTGCCGGCGGCGGTGATCGGTGGCAGGAGAATCTCGGTACGGCTGGAACCTCCGGCGAGTTCCACCCCCAGCAGCCGAGCCCGGGTCAGGTCCAACACCTGACTGCTCACCCCGCCAACGAGGTGGAGGCGCCAGGCGACCCGCTCGTTGAGCAACACCCGCACGGCCCGTGGCCCGCGCGTCCCGGACTCCACGAGGTCGAGCCGCACGGTCTCCCCCCGCACCGCCGGTCGGCCCGCCACACCCGAGCCGGCCGGGGTACTGATCCGGTACAGGTCATCGCCCAACTCGGCCACCCGCAGCTCGAACGAGGACAGCCCATCCGCGAGCACGAAGGTGCCCTTCTGCCGACCCGCCAGCGGCGCTGTCAACAGTTGCTCGGCAGCGGCGCCCCCACCACCGCGGCGACCCTCAGCCGCGTCCGGGTCGACGACGCCACCTGGGCGGGCGCCGTCACCGGGGTCGGTGCTGTCGGGGCGAGTGCCGTCGGGGCGAGTGCCGTCGGGGCGAGTGCCGTCGGGGCGAGTGCCGTCGGGGCGAGTGCCGTCGGGGCGAGTGCCGTCGGATTGCCCGGAGTAGGTCATGCCAAGGTGGTCGGGATCGGCGACGATCACGGCCACCGCTGCCGCACCCAGGAGCAACACGACGGCGGCAGCCGCCACCAACAGGCGAGCGCCGGTGGACCACCGCCGCGGTGTGGCCTTACCGGACGGTTCCGGCTCTGACTCCGGTTCGCGACCCGCGCCGTATCCCACTGCGGCCATGCCTCTTCCCTCCGCCGGTCCCCGCCCAGGGGTACGTACCCGCCGGCCGATCGGATCACTCGGCGCCGATCACGTCACTCCGCTACGTCGCCACCGTAGATCTTGGACATTTTCCGTTCCGCGAACGGAAACTGTCCAAGATCTACGGACGCCCGCCAATTCAGACGACGTCATCTGCTCCCAGAGTGTGCAAGGCGGCGTCCCCAGCCCGATGACCAACGACCAACGGCCCCGTGGCCCAGCGGTCGGCGGTCGGCGGTCGGCGGTCGGCGGTCGGCGGTCGGCGACGCAGTCGGCGGTCGGTGAACGTTGGCGGCGGTCGGTGTACGGCGAACGGCTAGAGCAGACAGGCCGTTGGCCGGCACCCCGGGTTGCGGGTGCCGGCCAACGGTCGGTGTCGTGCGGTGGTGCTGAGGCGCAGTGCTTCTGCGGTGGTGCTGTGACGCGGGTCAGCTGTTCCAGTACTGGCCGACCAGGTCAGCGGCCTGCTGCTCCCACTGGGCGTAGGCGTCCGGGTACGCCGACACCTGCACCGTCTGCGCGGCGTCGGTCAGCGGCATGTCCTGCCACCCGTCGACCTGCTTCAAACCCTTGAGGAACGCGGTCGTGGAGTACTCAGGGTCGGTGATCTGCTCCGGGGTACCCCAACCCGAGCTCGGGCGCTGCTGGAACAGGCCCAGCGAGTCGTGGTCGTTCATGTCGCCCAGGTGACCCAGGTTCTCCAGCTTCGATTCCTGCAGGCTCGTCGCGATCGAGATGACCGCGGCCCGCTCCGGCAGACCGGCCTTCTTCGTGGCGGCGATGATCGCCTTCACGTTCGCGGTCTGCTCGTCGTTCAGGCTGATCCGGGACTGGTCGCCCTGGGTGCCGTGGGGGATCAGCTTGCTGGTGTCGGGCTTGTCGGCCTGCACCGCAACTGCGACGGGCTTGGCATCGACCGGGTTTGCCACGTGGGCGATGGGGCCGGCGAAGACACCACCGGCGAACGCGAGACCAGCAACGGACAGAACGCTCTTACGCATGATCGTGTTCATGGGGGTAGCTCCTTCGGGGGTAGGACACCCAACCGCCAAGGGGGACGGCGGCCGGGTGTGAGCACCTCGTCCGGCGCTGCACTAACAAGGAAAAAGTCTGGAGGGCGTCGAGGTCGGCGACCTGCCGAGCGGGGGCTCGTGGCGCCGGGTCCCTGTGTAACGACCGGGGGGCCGGGGTCATTCCGGGGTTGGCCCACCTGCCGGCACCCTCATCGTGGCGGTGCCTGCGGTCGTTCGTGGGGACTGTAACGACCGGGTGGAGGCTGGCATTCCAACCTGCGCGACCAGCCTTCAGGGGTCGGGCGGTCGGT
This sequence comes from Micromonospora hortensis, assembly GCF_022230935.1. Taxonomy (NCBI): domain Bacteria; kingdom Bacillati; phylum Actinomycetota; class Actinomycetes; order Micromonosporales; family Micromonosporaceae; genus Micromonospora; species Micromonospora hortensis. The sequence goes on along the minus strand of NZ_JAKKFE010000003.1, from coordinate 84,396 downwards.
GGTGCTGCGATCGTCAGGGTATGTAACGACCCCGGCCCGGCCATGATTCCGGCCCCCGAGTGCGCCCGGCCACACCCCACAAACACCCGCCGACGGCCAAACCGACCCACACGGCAGCCGGCCACGGCGTCCAACCGGCCCGCACCGGGTGATCCACTCGCCTTCACGGAAGTCGGGGCATCCCGGATTCCCGGACACCCCGACTTCCTGAAGCCCGAGTCGATCACGAATGAAAGCGACCGGGGCATACCACCCAATGCCGGCAAAGTTCTCAGAGAGGCCCGGCAGGCGACCGCCGGGAAGGGGACGGCAACAGCCGGACGCCAGGGGCGGTTATTGGCCCGTCAGGCGGGAGCGCACTTTTGCGGCGCAGGCGTCCAGAGTCGTCTGCGCGTCCAGGCCGAGGCTTTCGATGGCCACCAACGCGGTGAAGGCGACGTCGGCCAACTCCGCCGCGACGTCCTCGCGGGTGTGGGTGACACCCTTGCGCGGATTCTGCCCAAGCAGGCCGATCCAGGCAGCCGAAGCCTCCCCCGCTTCCTCGGTGAGCTTGAGGATGCGGCAGGTCAGTTCGGTCTGCCCGGTGCCGTTCGCCGCGTCCAGCCAGCCGCGCGACGCTCGGGCCGCCTCCCAGATCGACTCGTCCACGACGACCAGTCAACCCGATCGGCCCACCGGCCCGAACGACCGGGTATGACTGGACCAGCCTGTTGACTGGCGGATCAGCGAAGCCATTGACACTGGTCGACGGCAGTTCTAGGTTCAGGACGCTACCGGCCGGTAGGCAACCGTCCCGCTGGTCGCCCCCGGGCGACGACCGTCCGATGGGGAGCATCGATGCTGTCCACACCCGTTCGTACCCTCCGCCGCCTGCTGGCCGCCGCCGCGACGCTGACCCTCGCGGTCGGGTTGGCCGGTGTCGCGCCGGCCAGCGCCACCGGTCGCGACGCGAGGGGCGGCGAGCCGCTGCCCGGCTACACCATCGAGAATCCGCCGTTGGCGCCGCTGGTCGTGGGTGGCAAGCCGACGGTGGTACGCCAGGGCGTGCACCGCCACGCCGGGTACATCATCGAGGTCCCCGCCCGGTGGAACGGCGACCTGGTGTTGTGGGCGCACGGCTACCGCGGCCAGGGCACCGTGCTCTCGCCGGAACCGCCGGCCTTCGGGCTGCGCCAGCGCCTTCTGGAGCAGGGGTACGCCTGGGCGTCGTCCTCGTACGACCGCAACGGCTTCGACATCCGCTCCGGGGTGCTGGGGACGAAGGATCTCGCCGACCACTTCGGGCGGACTGTCCGCCGACCGCAGCACACCTACGTCGCCGGGGTGTCGATGGGTGGGTACGTCATCGGTCGTTCGCTGGAGCAGTACCCCGGCTTCTACGACGGCGCGATGCCGATGTGCGGTGTGCTCGGTGATCAGACGTTGCTCGACTTCTACCTGGACTACAACCTGGTCGCGCAGGCGCTCGCCGGGGTGCCGGCCCATCCCACGCCGGCTGACTATCTGACCAACGCGGTGCCCCGCATCCAGGTGGCGCTCGGCCTGGCCGGGCTGACCCCCACCGGGCCGGACACCACAACGGAGCGGGGCAAGCAGCTGCGGGCGATCACGGTGAACCGTTCCGGCGGGCCGCGTCCGGGCGCCGAGGCCGCGTTCGCGGTCTGGAAGGACTTCCTCTTCTCGATCAGCGTGCCCACCGGGAGCGGCAACTCCCCCGCCCAGCGACCCGGTCAGCTGTCCACCAACCTGCTCACCCGCTACGCCCCGAACAGCCCGGTGAACGTCAACGCGACAGTGCAGCGGGTCGCCCCGGAGAACGTCGTGCAGCGGCTCCTGCCGACGCTGACCGAGGTGCCGCGGATCGCCGGTCGGCCCACCGCGCCGGTGCTCAGCCTGCACGGTCTCGGCGACCTGTTCGTTCCGTTCAGCATGGAGCAGGCGTACGCCACCGACGTGGCGCGCAACGGTCGCGGCAAGCTGGTGGTTCAGCGGGCCATCCGGGCCACGCAGCACTGCGAGTTCACCCCGGCGGAGGCCGGCGCCGCCTGGGACGACCTGGTGTCCTGGGTACGCACCGGCAAGCGCCCGGCCGGCGATACCGTGACCGACCCGGCGGTGGTGGCCCGAGCCGACTACGGCTGCCGGTTCAGCGACCGGGACGCGTACGCGGCCGGGGTCGGCACCCGCCGCCTCTACCCGGCCTGCTGAGGTACGCGGACACGAAGAACCGGCCGGCTCCCGTCGAAGGGAGCCGGCCGGCCTCGTGTGCGGTTGTCACCAGAGCTGCTGGACGATGTCCGCCGCCTGCTCCTCCCACTGCGCGTACGCGTACGGGAAGGCGGAGACCTGCACGGTCTGCGCGGCGGCGGTCAGCGGCAGGTCCTGCCAGCCGCCGACGTTCTTGAGTGCGGTGAAGAACGCCGTGGCGGCGTACTCCGGGTCGGTGATCTGGTCGGGCGTGCCCCAACCGGACGACGGACGCTGCTGGAACAGGCCCTGCGAGTCGTGGTCGTTGTACGCGCCGAGGTGCCCGAGGTTGTACAGCTTCGACTCCTGCAGCGAGGTGGCGATGCCGATCACCGCGCCCCGGTCACCGACGCCGGTCTTCTTGGCGGCGTCGACGATGGCCCTGGCGTTGGCCAACTGGGCGTCGTCGAGCGGTACGCGCGACTGCGCGCCCTCGATGCCGTGCGGGATCAGCTGGGCTCGGCTCGGCTTGCCGGCCGGCGGCTTGCCGGTGGCGGAGCCGGTGGTCAGGCCCGACTCGACGGGCTGGTCGTCCTGGCGGGCCGAGGTGGCGGCCTTTCCGGTGGCGCGGTCGATGGCGGCGACGGCGCCCTGGTGCGGTCCGGAGGTGACCGGTGCGGCGACCGCGGTCGGCGCGAGAGCCAGACCACCGAGGGCTGCCACACCCGCCACGCTCAGCGCGGTCTTGCGGTACGAATCCTTAGCGATGGCGGGGAGCCATCGAGTGAAGTCGACCTTCACGATGGTTGCCCTTTCGATCGTGCGGAGCGCTCCGGGGTGAACACTCCTCGGGAGATGACCGCGGAAATGGGTTTGGGCTCCGGCGGTACGGGGGACACAACCGGGTTCACGTGTCGGGCATTCCGGAAATGCCCGAGGGTCGGCCCGGTGCGGTCCCGGTCACGGCGCGGATTCGGGCAGGTGGGGCTTGCGAGACATCAAGCCGGACACCGTGACGGATGGTGTTTGCGGACCCGGGGGCAAGTGTGGGAACGCCAACCTTTGCTCTGCTTACCTATATGCACCGGCTACGTTTCGTGACCGCCGGTGAGAGACCTCTGTGGCTGGCGCAAAGGGCCCACTCGCTGCTCGGGGGCCGTGGTGCATATAGGTAAGCAGAGCAAAGGGCCAAACAGGGTGATGGGGGAGGCAGGCGGCTGGCGGTTCGTCGCTACCCTGAGTAGGCGCCTTGGCCAGCACGGTGGGTGAAGGTTGCCAGTCCGGCTCGCCTTGGCGGCCGAGAGCGTGGCGAGGCAGGCGGCGTTGGAGGATCTCGACGACCGCGCACCCGACCGCCAGCCGATGGCGCCGGGGTGAAAGTGACCCCCGGAAGCTGCCCGACTCAGCTGTCGCCGTCACCGTGGGACGACGCACCCCGCGTTCCGACACCCTCGTCCGGCGTGAGCAGTTCCTGGAAGATGGTGATCTGGAGGTCGGCGGGGGCAGCGAGGCGGGAGTTGAGCGACTGCCACGGCGTACGCGTCGGCGGCGCGATCTCGCTCGCCCCGGCGGCCACCAGTCGGGCGGTCGTCGCCTCCGTGTCGTCCACCTCGAAGGCCACCCGGATGCGCGGCGCGACCTGCCGACCCACCTCGACCTCGTCGACCAGGCGTTTCTGTGCGGAGTTCGCGATTTCCAGAGTGGCGCGGCCGGCGTCCAGGATCACCACCCGCGCATCCCCCTCGCCGCTGAACGCCGCCTCCTCCGGCAGGCCCAACGCGTCGCGGAAGAACTCGACGGCGGCCTCGTGGTCGGTGGCCTCCACCACGAGGCGCAGCTGACGGACGGCGGGGGCGGGCGAGTCGGCGGCCATGAGCGGGATCCTAGTGCGGTGTCCACAAACGCCCACCGGGTTTCCGGTGGGCGTTGTGGACATCGCCTTGAAGGGCGAGCGACTCCCCACCGGGTGTGGGGCGGGCCGCCGCGGGCGTCAGTGGCCGCGGTCCAGCCACTCCTGCAGGTGCGGCGCCTCCGCGCCGATGGTCGTGTCGTCGCCGTGGCCGGTGTGCACGATCGTGTCCGCGGGAAGGGTCAGCAAGCAGGTGCGGATCGACCGGACGATGGTGTCGAAGTCGCTGTACGAGCGGCCCGTCGCGCCGGGCCCACCGGCGAAGAGCGTGTCGCCGGTGAACACTGCGCCCAGCTCCGGCGCGTGGAAGCTGCACGCCCCGGGGCTGTGCCCGGGGGTGTGCAGCACCCGCAGCGTGGTGCCGCCCACCTCGATGCTCTGCCCGTCGTGCAGCTCACCGTTGGGTGGCAGGTGCGGGTGGACCATGTCCCAAAGGACCCGGTCGGCGGCGTGCAGCAGCACCGGCGCGCCGGTGGCCTCGGCCAGCTCGGGCGCCACCCGGACGTGATCGTCGTGGGCGTGGGTGGCCAGGATCGCCCGGACCTGCCGGTCGCCCACCAGGGCGAGGATCGCCGCCACGTCGTGGGGCGCGTCCAGGACGACGCACTCGCGGTCGTCACCGATCACCCAGACGTTGTTGTCCACGTCGAAGGTCTGCCCGTCCAGGGAGAACGTGCCCGAGGTGACCGCGTGGTCGACGCGGGCGGTCACGGGAACACCACCACCGAGCGGAGCACGTCGCCGTGGTGCATCCGGTCGAAGGCGTTCTCGACCTGGTCGAGCGCGATCTCCTCGGTGACGAACGCGTCGAGGTCGAGCCGGCCCTGCAGGTACAGCTCGGTGAGCATCGGGAAGTCCCGGCTGGGCAGGCAGTCGCCGTACCAACTGGACTTGAGGGCGCCGCCACGTCCGAAGACGTCCAGCAACGGCAGCTCGATCTGCATCTGCGGGGTCGGTACGCCGACCAGCACCACAGTGCCGGCCAGGTCGCGGGCGTAGAAGGCCTGCTTCCAGGTCTCCGGTCGGCCCACCGCGTCGATCACCACGTCGGCGCCGAAGCCACCGGTGGCGGCACGGATCGCCTCGACCGGGTCGGTCTCGGACGCGTTCACCGTGTGCGTGGCGCCGAACGTGCGGGCCCAGTCGAGCTTGCGGCTGTCGGTGTCCACAGCGACGATCGTGGTGGCGCCGGCGAGGACCGCGCCGGCGACCGCCGCGTCCCCGACGCCGCCGCAGCCGATCACCGCGACCGAGTCGCCCCGGGTGACGTTTCCGGTGTTCATCGCCGCACCCAGCCCGGCCATCACCCCGCAGCCCAGCAGACCCACGGCGGCGGGTCGGGCCGCCGGGTCGACCTTTGTGCACTGCCCGGCGTGCACCAGGGTCTTCTCGGCGAACGCCCCGATGCCCAGCGCCGGGGCCAGTTCGGTGCCATCGGTGAGGGTCATCCGCTGGGTGGCGTTGTGGGTGTTGAAGCAGTACCAGGGCCGCCCCCGACGGCAGGCGCGGCACACCCCGCAGACCGCCCGCCAGTTGAGCACCACGAAATCGCCCGGGGCGACGTCGGTGACGCCCTCGCCGACCTGCTCCACGATGCCCGCCGCCTCGTGACCGAGCAGGAAGGGGTAGTCGTCGTTGATGCCACCCTCGCGGTAGTGCAGGTCGGTGTGGCAGACCCCGCACGACTGAATCCGGACGATCGCCTCACCGGGCCCGGGATCGGGCACCACGATGGTGGTGACCTCGACCGGCGCGCCCTTGCTGCGGGAGATGACTCCCCGGACTTCCTGGCTCACTTCGCCTCCTGCTGGTGGTCTGCGGCGGGGCCGGGCGCCGGGGTGGGCGGGTGTGCCACGGGCTCGGCGGTGGGCCCCCGGCGAACCTACCGCGACCACCACGGCCAGCCCAGCCGGCCCGGCGGGTTATCGCGGGCGGTGCGGGGTACGCGGGCCGCATTCGACCACGGCCAACGGGAGTGACAATGAAACTTGCGCACCTGCCGCTACGGGTCAGCATCGGCGCGTACTTCCTCAACTCGGGTCTGGGCAAGCGCACTCTGGAGGGCACCGCCGCGGAGGGCTTGCACGGCATGGCAGTCGCCGCCATGCCCCAGCTCGGTCAACTGGAGCCGGCGCGATTCGCCAAGCTGCTGTCGTACTCGGAGATCGCCCTGGGGGCCGCGCTGATCGCGCCGTTCGTCCCGGCGCCCCTGGTCGGGCTCGGCCTGACCGCGTTCGGCGCGGGCCTGGTGCAGCTGTACCTGAAGACGCCGGGGATGCGCGAACCCGGCAGCATCCGCCCGACCCAGCAGGGCGCGGGGCTGGCCAAGGACGTCTGGCTGGTCGGCGCGGGGCTGACCCTGATGCTGGAGGGGCTGACCCACGGCCGTCGGCGCCGCTGACCCGGCGGGCGGTCTGAGGGAGCTGCGGTGACCCGACCTCGGCCGGTACGGCCGTTCTACCGGCCGATGCGCCCACATCGTCGCGACGAGCCGCACCGCACCGCCACGCCGCTGGAACTCTTCTTCGACCTGTGCTTCGTGGTGGCCGTGGCGCAGGCCGCCGGCAACCTGCACCACGACGTCTCCGAGGGACACCTCGGCCACGCCCTGAGCAGGTACCTGATGGTGTTCTTCGCGATCTGGTGGTCGTGGATGAACTTCACCTGGTTCGCCTCGGCCTACGACACCGACGACGACCTCTACCGAATCACCACGCTGGTGCAGATCGCCGGGGCGTTGATCATTGCCGCCGGGGTGACCAGTGCGTTCACCGACGGCGATTTCACCGTGATCACCTACGGGTACGTGGTGATGCGGCTGGCCGCCGTCGTGCACTGGAGCCGAGCGGCGATCGGCGACCCGGCGCACCGGGCGGCGGCGACCCGCTACGCGATCGGCGTGACGGTGGTGCAACTCGGCTGGCTGTTGCGGTTGCTGCTGCCCGGCGAGTGGGGCATCGCGTCGTTCGTGCTGCTCGCTCTGGCCGACCTGCTGGTGCCGGCGGTGGCCGAACGGCCCGGGATGACCCCGTGGCACCCGGCGCACATCACCGAACGGTACGGGCTGTTCACCCTGATCGTGCTCGGTGAGGCGGTGGGGGCCGTCTCGTTGGCGATCCAGGACGGGCTCGACGCCGGGGAACACGACCTCTGGTCGCTCGCGGCGGCCGGCGCGGTCATCGTGTTCGCGCTCTGGTGGCTGTACTTCGACCGGCCGAACGAGGCTCCCGACCGGCAGCCGTACTCCCTGATCTGGGGTTATGGCCACTACCTGATCTTCGCGGCAATCGCCGCGGTCGGCGCCGGCCTGAGCGTGTCGGTCGACTACGAGCGACACCTCGCGCACATCTCGGAGAGGACCGTCGGGTACGCGGTGGGCGTCCCGATCGCCGTCTTCCTGCTCACGGTCTGGTTGCTGCACGTACGCCGACAGCAGCACGGCGCGGTGGTCGTCGCCTTCCCGGTCGTCGCGCTGCTGGCACTGCTCGCGCCGCTCGGCCCGGCACCGGCGTACGTACTCGCGGCACTGCTGGTCGCTCTGGTAGCGCTGACAGTGGTGTTGCGCCGCGGCGACGTCGGCACGAGCGCGGCGGTGGTCGACCCGGCCTGACTGCGGTCACACCCGGTGGCGGAAGCGGCGCCGATGATCAGCACGTCGACGTGGTCGGAGGCCATCGCGTTCCTCCATCCGGGGCGGTGATCGGACCCTAACACCGCACCCGAACGGCGGAAAGTCGTCGCGGGAGCCCTAGGACGCTCGGGTGAACGTCATGATCCAGTTGGTCTCCCAGGTCTGCTCGCCGTCGACCGAGAACGCCTGCTCCCAGCGGGCGGTGGTCGCGCTGATGCCGGACCAGATGAACCGGCACCGGACCGGCCGCCCCTCGTGTTGGTCGTCGGCGTAGAAGTGGCCCACCCCGTCGACGAAGCGACCCACCATCGGTGGCAGTCCCAGGATCCCGTCGACGCTGCTCATCCAGTAGATCGACCACTCCTCGCGAGCCGGGTCGAAGATCCGGACAGTGGCACCAGCGGAGCCCTTGGTCGGGAACGTGATCTCGTCGAAGTGACCGCCACCGGCGAAGAAGCCGTGCGCCACCGACACCCCGGGGAACTCCTCCCACTCGTCCGAGCCGACCAGCCGCTTGCGCAGCCGCCGGTTGACGACTTTCCAGGTGCCCATGAAGAAATCGAAGTCGCCCATCAGCGGCCCACCGGCCCTTCCGCTCGCGTGTCACGCAGATAATCGGTCACATTCGGACTCTCCGGCAGCAGCATGTGCCGGACCCAGGCGGCCCGCTCGTGTTCCAGAACCGCCAACTCCCAGACACAGCCCACTGCCGGGCGGCGTAGGTGGACGAAGTGTGCCGGGTCGTCGTCGGGGCAGTCCAGCGCCGGCTGCCCGGCCGCGGCGACACGGACCTCCACCGCGTTGTCCCACACCCAGGTGTACGCCAGCAGATAGGCGCCGGTGTCCGCGCCCCGGTGCAGCACCACCCACCCGGCGGCCGGGGTGCCGTCGTCGACGACGTCGGCCAGCAGGTCGGGCAGCAGGTCGTACGCGGCCTTCTCCACCTCGGGTTCGATAGGTCGCTCCGGCTGGTCTATGTGGTAGCGCTTGAGTTGCCGGCCGCCGATCAGCACCGGTCCGGGCGTTCGTAGTTCCTTGTCGCGAAATGCCATGCCGGGACGGTAGGACGGGTCCCCTGACAACTAGTGTCAGTGAAGTGCGGGCTTCTCGACTTCTCTCCGTCCTGCTGCTGCTCCAGTCGCACGGGCGGTTGACCGCCGCGCAGCTCGCCGAGCGGTTGGCCGTCTCCGCCCGCACCATCTACCGGGACGTCGAGTCGCTGCACGCCGCCGGCATCCCGCTCTACGGCGAGGCCGGACACGCCGGCGGCTACCAACTGGTCGACGGCTGGCGGACCCGACTGACCGGGCTGACCGCCGAGGAGGCCGACCGGCTGTTCCTCGCCGGGCTGCCCGGCCCCGCCGACGAGTTGGGCTACGGCGACGTGGTGGCGGCGCTGCAACTCAAGCTGCACGCCGCGCTCCCCGCGCCGCTGCGCGACCGGGCGACCCGACTGCAACAACGCTTCCACCTGGACACTCCCGGGTGGTACGCCGATGGCGACGCCTCCCCTGAGCTGGCCCGCACGGCCGAGGCGGTCTGGCGGCAGCACCGCGTCGAGGTGCGCTACCGCGGCTGGAACGGCGAGGTGACCCGGGTCCTGGAGCCGTACGGCCTGGTGCTCAAGGGCGGCCGTTGGTACGTGGTGGCCGACCAGCCCGGCCGGGGCGCCCCGGCGACCTACCGAGTCAACCAGATCCTCGCGTTGACCCCACTGGCGCAGGAGTTCGACCGACCAGCCGACTTCGACCTGCCGTCCTGGTGGCGGGCGCACGTGGTGCAGTTCCGGGCCCGGCTGCACCGCGACGAGGCCCACGTCCGGCTGTCCCCCGCCGGGCGGGAGCGGTTACGCGAGGTCGGCAGCGATCCGGTGGTGACAGCGATGGACACCAGCGCCGGACCACCGGACGCGCGGGGTTGGGTGACAGCGGTACTGCCGATCGAGTCGCTCACCCACGCCCACGGTGAGCTGCTGCGCCTCGGTGCCGACGTCGAGGTGCTGGCCCCGGTGGCGCTGCGCGAACGGCTTGCCGCCACGGCGGCCGGGCTCGCGGCGCTCTACTCCCCCGCCTGAACAGCTCCGATCGTCTCCACAGTGGAAGCGTCGTGGGCGTCGATTGTCGTCACGGTGTGCCACCCTGGGACGGTCATCAATGGTCACCGGAGGTGAGGGCCACGTTACGGCTACGCGCACTGGTCGCCGTCCCCGGCACCGGGCCGGTGACCCTCGACGTTCCCGCCGGCACGCTCGCCGCCCTGGTGGCGCCGCCCCGGTTCGGCACGGCGGTCGCCCGGGTGCTGGCCGGGCTGGCCCCGCCGGTGACCGGTCGCGTCCTCGTCGGCGACCGGGACGTCACCGGCCTGCCGCCGCCCCGCCGGCAGACCGGCTACGTGCCCGCCGGTGGCGCGCTGCTGCCGCAGCTCACCGTGCGGCGCAACATCGAGTACGGCCAGCGCAAACGCGAACGGGTGCACGAGGTGGCCAACGACTGGACGGCCACCGTCGTCGACCGGCTCGAGTTGGGGCTCTCCCTCGCCCTGCTGCCGCACCAGATCTCCGCCGCGCAGCGGTTCCGGGTGGCGCTCGCCCGAGCGGCGGCCTGCCTGCCCGAGGTGCTGGTGGTCGACCTGCCGGCCGGTTCCGCGGGTGACAGCCGCCTCGGTGACCTGATGCCTCGCCTCTCGCCGCCGGACGCCCCCGGGGTGGCGGTGCTGGTCTGCACCGCCGACCCGGCCACCCTGGCCGAGATACCGGTGCGGCACGAGCTGGTCACCGAGCCGAGCGAGGCGGCCCGATGAGGCCGTCCACCGGCGTGAGTCGTCGTACGCTGCTGCGCGCCACCGCCGCGGGCGCCACCGCGCTGACCGCCGGCTGTTCCGACGGAACCCGGTCCGTGCAGGTCGCTGTGGTCTGGAGCACCAGCGAGCTGGACCGGTTCCGCGAGGTCGTCGCCGCCTACCCCGCCCCGGTGCAGGTGATCAGCGCCGGCAACGACATCGACGCGTTCCTGCGCGCCCGACACCTGGCCGGCACCAGCCCGGACGTGGCGATCCTGCCGCGCCCCGGCCTGGTCACCGAGTACGCCCAGCGCGGCTGGCTGAGCCCGCTGCGCGCGTCCACCGAGTACGCCGTACCCGCCGGGTTGGGCGAGCTACTGACGGCCGAGGGCCAGCGCTACGGCGTCTGGGTCAAGGCGGCGCACAAGTCGCTGGTCTGGCACCTGCCCTCGATGCTGCCCGCGCAGCCGGCCAACTGGGACGCGCTGGTCCGGCGGACCCGGGAGCTCGGTGCGCTCGCCCGGCGCGACGGCGGGCCGGCGCCCCTGGCCATCGGCGCCGCGGACGGCTGGGTGCTCACCGACTGGTTCGAGAACGTGCTGGCCGACATGGCACCCGAGAGTTACAACGCCCTGGCCCGGCCGGACGCCGACTGGCAGGGCAGACCGGTGCGCGAGGCGCTGGACCGGCTCGCCGGGCTGTGGAGCATCAACGGGGCGTTCGTCGGCGGTGGCCGTCGTGCCCTGCTCACCCAGTACGAGGAGTCGGTGATCCAGGTGGTGCACACGAAGCGGGCGGTGATGCTCGTCGGCGCCGACTTCACCGCCGATGTCGCCGACCCGTTCCAGCGCGGCCCGGAGGCACCTGTCACGTTCCGGTTCCCGGGCGCCCAGCCGGGCGGCGGCCCGCTGATCGTCGGCGGAGACGCGGCGGTGGCGTTCGCCGACGCCCGGGGTGGGGTCGAGCTGGTCGAGTGGCTCACCCGGGCCGACTCGTTCCAGCCGTGGCTGCGCGCCGGCGGTTACCTCTCACCCAACACCACCGTCGCGATCGACAGCTACCGGGACCGCGTCGGCCAGGGTCTCGCCGAGGAGATGCGGGCGCCCGGCACCCTGCGTTTCGACCTCTCCGACCAGCTGCCCGGCGCGTTCACCGGCTCGGACGGGGTCGGCATCTGGCGAATCATGCAGGGCTTCTTCGCCGACGTCACCGACGGGGTCCGCGCCAGCGACGCGATCCGCCGGGCCACCGGCCTGCTCGCCGCGGCGGCCCGCACCGCGGGGGGCGGCCGATGAGCCAGGTGCGGGTCCTCGGCGAGCTGGCGGTCCTCGACGACGTCGGCCCAGCCCGGCGGGGTCGGGCCTATCCGGCGGCGGGGGCCACGTCGGCCCTGCTGCTACCGGCCGCGGTGCTGCTCGGCGGGCTGGTGCTGTGGCCGGTGCTGCGGACCATGCACGCCAGCGTCACCACCGACGGTCGCTGGGTCGGCGCAACGCACTTCCGGACCGCGCTCGCCGCCCCGGGCACCGGCGCGGTGGTCGGCCGGACGGTCCTCTGGGCCCTGCTGGTGCCGGCGGTGGTGACGGCGCTGGGCTATCTGCTCGCCGCCGCGTCCCGCCGCTCCCAGGAGGGCGGCCTGGTCCGGTTGATCCTCCTGGTGCCGGTGGCGTTGCCGCTGGTCGTCACCGGGGTCACCTTCCGGCTGATGTACGACCCGGACCCGAGCCGGGGGCTGGCCACACTGGTCGCGACCCGACTGACCGGCCGCTCGGTGGAGGACGCCCCGCAGTTGCTCGGGCCGGGAATGGTCACCGTCGCGTTGATGTCGGCGTTCGTCTGGGCCTGGGTCGGGTTGGCGGTACTGGTCTTCCGCTCCGCGCTCGACGCGGTGCCGCCGAGCCTCGCCGATGCGGTCCGCGCCTACGGCGGCACGCGCCGCCACGTGCTGTGGGACGCGCAGTGGCGGCCACTGCTGCTGCGCACGACCGCAGTGGTCTTCGCGTTGGTGGCGGTCGGCACCAGCCGCACGTTCGACCTCATCCTGGTGATGACCCCCGGTTCGGTCCGCGACGAGGCCTCGGTGCTGGCGCTGCGGATCTGGCAGACGTCCGGGGGCACCACCACCGGCGACGGCGCCGCGCTCGGCGTGGTGTGGCTGGTGGCGGTGATCGGCGGGATCATGGTGGCCGCGCTCTTCGTCCGGCAGGCCTGGCCCCCGCCGCGCGTCGAGGCCGCACCCGAGCCCGCCCCGGTCGCCCCGCCCCGGCGGGTGTTCCGGCTGCTCGCGGCGGGTGCCGCGATCGCCTGGCTGGTGCCGCTGGCGGTGCTGGTCGCCACGTCGGCGCACGGCCGAGTGGACGCCGCCGCGCGCGGCTGGTGGTCGGCGCCGCCGAACGGCGAGTCCTACCGCGACCTGGTCACCGGCACCGAACTGTGGCGCACGCTCGGCTTCACCCTGCTGCTGGCCACCGCGGTGACCGCCACGGTGCTGGTGGTCGCGCTGCTGGCCGCGTACCCGTTGGCCTGGTTGACCGGGCCGGCCGCGCAGGCCACCGGGCTGCTGCTGCTAGCTGCCAGCGTCGTGCCGATCCAGGTCATCGCCGGGCCGGTCAACGAGGTGCTGGGCCTGGTGCTCTCCTCCGGCACGGCCCAGGGCCTGGCCCTGGTGCACATCGCGCTGGGCGTGCCGTTCGCGGTGCTGGTGCTGCGCAACGCGTTCGCCGATCTGCCGGTGGAGCAGGTCCGCGACGCCCGGTTGGGCGGGCGTCGGTGGTGGCACACCCTGCGCCGGTTGGCCCGGCACAACCTGTCGGCGGTGGTGGCGGTCTCCGTGCTGGAGTTCGTCCAGGTCTGGAACGACCTGGTGGTGGGGCGACTGTTCGGTGGACCGGGGTCGTCGCCGCTCGGGCCGTTCCTGGCCGAGCAGACCCGCAGCTTCGTGAGCAACAGTGGGGCGTTGGCCGCCAGTTCGGTGCTCGCCTCGGTCCTGCCGGTGGTGCTGGTGGTCCTCTCGCGGCGGCACCTGGTCGCCGGGCTCGTCTCCGGGGGCGTGCGGTGACCGGGCCGGGTGGATCGCGTGGTGGCTCACGCTGGCCGGCGCTGATCGCGATCGGCGGCGTGGTCGGCAGCGTCCTCGCCAACGTGGCCAGCAACCTGGCCGGCAATGTCCTCTCCGAGCTGGCGGCCAGCGTGCTCGGGCCGGTGACCATCGTCCTGGCCTCCGGCGGCGTCGTCGGTTACGTGGTGTACGAGGTGCGCCGCCGCCGGGGTGGCCGGGAGGTCGACCCCGAGCCGACGGAGGTGCTCACCACCCCCGCCGCCGGGGCGCCCAACCTGCCCTACACGGCCGAGTTCACCGGCCGTGAGGAGCACGTCGAGGCACTGGTCGGCCTGCTCACCCGGGAACACGCGGTGGCGGTTCTGGGTCGACGCGCGGTGGGCACCTCGGCGTGCGCGGTGCAGGCCGCGAACGAGTGCCGGGAGGATTTCCCCGACGGGCAGTACTACCTCGACCTGCGGCGGCGCGGCCGACCCCGCTCGGCCCGGCAGGTGCTCACCGCGCTGGCCCGGATTCTGGGCACCGCCCCGCCGACCTCCGGCCGGCCGGACGCGCTCGCCGCCGCCGCCGACGCACTGCGGGGCCAGCTCGACGGTCGCAAGATCGTCCTGGTGCTTGACAACGTCGACCGTCCCGACCAGGTCCGGCCACTGTTGCCGCCCACCGCGCGCACCTGCCGCCTGTTGCTTGCCGGCGGTCCGGCGCTGGTCGGTCTGGAGGGTGTGGTCGCGCACTGGATCGCCGAACCGGGCACGTCCGAGGCGGTGGAGCTGTTCGCGACGGCGGGCGGGGCCGCACCCGCCGCCCGGGTCCGTCGCGCCGACCCGCGCACCGATCCGGCGGTACGCGAGATCGTCGACCTGTGCGGGCGGCAACCGCGTACCGTCCGCGCGCTCGGTTACCGCACCGCTCAGCACGGCTGGCGGCACTCCGACGTGCTGGACGCGCTGCGCCGCGCGGTGCAGACGCCACCGCACCAGCGGCTCGCCGTCTCACCGGCGGCCCGCCTGGTCACCGAACGGGACATCGCGTACCGGGTGTTGCCCCGCCAGGCCCGACGGTTGTACCGGCTGATGTCGCTGGTTCCCGCCCCGGTGGACCGGCCCACCATCGCCGCGCTGGCCGGACGGCACCCCGACCTGGTGACCGCGCTGCTCGACCGGTTGGCAGCGGCGGCGTTCGTGGTCGGCGCGCCCGGCGACCGGTACGAGATCCGCCCGCTGCTGGCCGGCAGCGCCCGACTGCACCTGCGCGACGCCGATCCGGTCCGGGCCCGGGTCGCCGCGCAGGCCCGGCTGACCCGGCACCTGGCCCGCCGGGCCGAACGGCACGCGGCCAACCTGGCGGTGCTCGGCTCCCCGGGGGACCGGGAGTGGTCGCTGCCGCTGGACGACGACCCGTACGGCTGGTTCGACCTGCACCAGGAGCTGCTGCTGGCGGTGGTTCGGGTGCCGGCCGGCGCGAAGGAGACACTGCCCCGACGGGTCCGTCGGTGGTGGTTCCGGCTGGCAGTGGCGCTGTGTGGGTGGCTGGCGTACGCCGACCGGCTCGACGAGTGGGAGCAGGTCTGCCGCACCGTGCTGGCCACCCCGACCGCCGACGACCGTCCAGAGATCGCCGGGTGGGCGCACAACGAGTTGGGGGTGCTGCGTCGACGCCGGCACGACCCGCAGGGGGCGGCGGCCGCGCTCACCCTCGCGGTCAACGAGCGGGGGCGGCGGGGCAACGCCCAGGCGCGGATGAACCTCGGCCTGGCCCTGCTCGACCTGGGGCAGCTCGACGACGCGGTGGAGCACCTGGAGATGTCCCGTCGACACCGCTCCAGCGCCGACCGGGCCGGACACGCCCTCACCGAGTTGGGCCTGGGCGCGGCCCAGCTGGCCCGGGGTGAACCGGACACCGCGCACCACCACCTGGTGCGGGCGGCCAACACGTTCCGGTCGGTCGGCGACGCGCGCGGGTACGCGGCGGCGCTGACGAACCTGGTGCTGGTGCACGCGGCGCTCGGCGAGCACCTGGACGCCGCCCAGGCGTGGCGGGCCGCTTTGCGCGAGTACGAGTCGGTCAACGACCCGACCAGCCGGGCGACGGCGCTGCTCAACGCCGGGGCGACCCTGCTGAGCAGCACCCCCGGACAGGCGCGGACGGCGTACGAGCTGCTGGCCGAGAGCCGCCGGCTGCGCGAGGGGACCCAGCCGACCGCCGGGCTGGCGCGCACCCTGCTCTACCTGGGTGACGCCTGCGCCGCGCTGGGCGACCAGGCCGACGCGCGGCGGCACTGGGCGGACGCGGCGGCGGTGGCTGAGGAGGTCGCCGACGCCCAGGGGCTGGCCGCCGCCGACGCCCGACTGGCCCGGGTGACGTAGGTCGCTCGGGTTGGTCGGTGGCGCGGCTCTGGGAGACTGTGTGATCGTGGACGCGCTCTCGGTACGGGGACTCAGTCGCAACTTCGGCAACCTGGTCGTGCTCGACGAGGTGAGCTTCACGCTCCCGGCGGGCCGGATCGCTGTGGTGCTGGGCCCGAATGGCAGCGGCAAGACGACTCTGCTGCGCTGTGTCGTCGGCGCTGACCGGCCGGACGCGGGTGAGGTGCTGGTGCAGGGCCGCCGGGCCGATGAGACCGATCCTCAGGTGCGGGCGCTGGTGGCGGCCGCCCTGGACGACATCGACTTCTTCCCCGACCTGTCGGTCGTCGAGCACCTGGAGTTGGTCGCGTACGCCCACGGGGGTGACGCCGAACCGGTCGAGGAGGTCCTCGCCGAGCTGGGTCTGGAGCCGGCCCGCGACCAACTGCCGGTGACACTGTCCAGCGGGCAGCGCCGCCGCCTGGCGTTGGCGTCCTGTTTCGTCCGGCCCCGCCGGGTGCTGATCCTGGACGAGCCCGAGCAGCGGCTGGACGTCCGCGGCCGACAGTGGCTCGCCGACCGACTCCTGCGGGAACGCGCGGCGGGCACTGCCGTGCTGTTGGCCTCGCACGACCCGGAGCTGATCGACGCGGTGGTCGACGAGCGCATCGAGATCGGCAAGTGACCGCCGCGCCGGCCACGATCGCCGACACGCCGGTCGGGGTGCCGACCGCCCGGCAGGTGCGGACGCACCTGCGCAAGGCCCGCAGCCGGCACCACGACCATTCCCTCGGTGACGTGCTCGGCGACGCGTACGTCATGGTCCTGTTCGTGGGGATGTACGGCTGGTTCGCGATCAGCGCAAGCCGCGACCTGCTGGACTCCCCCACCGTGGGGCAGGCCGAGCCGGGCGTGCGGTGGTGGCTGGCGGTCGCCGCGCTGCTGGCCGGCGCGGGGCTCGCCTGGCGTGGTCTGCGCGCACTCGGCCCGCTGCTGGTGACCCCGGCGACGCAGAGCTGGGCGACCAGCGCGCCCATCGACCGGCGGGCCTGGCTGGCGCCGCGTTTCGTCCTGTTGCTGCTGGGCGCGTCGGCCGGCACCGCGGCGCTCGGGGTGGCAGTGGCGGCGCTCGGTGGGGTCAGCGAACCGTCCGCCCTGGGCTGGGCGGCGGCGGCCGGCGCCGGGTGGGGCGCGGCCGCGCTGGCGCTCAGCGTCGTCGCGCAGAGCAGCCGGTCGGGGCGACGCTGGCCGACGGTGGTCGGGGCGGTGCCGATGGTGGCGGCGGCCGCGATCACCGCCCTGGTGGTGCTCGTCGGTCGCCTCGGCGACGGGCTGTCCCGGCCGACGACGACGCCGACCGTCGCGTTGTTCGCCGCCGCGGTGCCCCTCGCGGGCCTCGGCATGATCCTCGCGGTACGCGCACTGCCCCGGGTCGACCGGGCCACCCTGACCACCGGCGCGCAGTTCGCCAACGCCGCCGCCACGGCGACCATCCTGCTGGACCCGAGCTTGCTCGCCGGCCTGGTGGAGAGCCGCCGCTGGCGCCGGATCGGCCGGGTTCGCAGCCGCCGGTTCCGGCCCGGCCCCGGCTGGTGGGCGCTGCTCCAGGCCGACGTACGCCGGTTGCGCCGCCACCCGAGCGCCGTGCTGATCTGGGCGGCGCTGATCGGGGTTCAGTACGCTGCCGCGCTCGCCCTGCCCGGGTTGGCCGGGGCCGCGCAGGTGGTGTTCGCGTACCTTGCCGCCAACCGGCTGACCGGCGGTCTGCGGTCGGTCAGCCGCTCGCCCGGGCTGCGTCGGGCGCTCGGTGGCAGCGACAACCTGCTGCGCGGGATCCACGTGGTGGTGCCGGCTGTCGGCGCGGGCGTGTGGTGGTTGCTGACCCTGCCGTCCGTCGACCCGGGGCCGGCCTGGCTGGCGCCGACACTGGCGCTGGGGGTGGTGGCCGCAGCGTTCCGGGCCGGCACCCGCCCGCCGATCGACTACGGCGGCGCGACGGTCAACACACCGTTCGGGATGATCCCGGTCGACCTGATGCGTCAGGGGTCACGGGGGCCGGCGCTGCTCGCCGTGCTGGTCCTCGTCCAACTGTTCCTGGGCTGATTCCCAGCATGCCGCTGCCGATGGTCAACGGTGGCCGAGCGCGGCGGCGACAGCGGCGACGCCGTCGGCGATCTCGGTGGGTGTCCGGGCCGCGTAGCCGAGCACGAGGCCCGGCCGGTAGGGACGCTGGCAGTGCCAGGACAGCGGTTGCACCTTCACCCCGCGCGCCAGCGTCGCGGCCGCCAGCTCGGTGTCGACCACGGCGTCGTCCAGCGTGATCATCAGGTGCAGGCCGGCGGCGGCGCCGTGCACCGTCGCCAGTGGCAACGCGCGGGCCAGCGCGGCAATCATGGCGTCCCGCCGGCGGATGTGGCGGCGACGCAGCAGCCGCAGATGCCGCTCGAAGGCGCCGGAGGTCATCAACTCCGCCAGCACCAGTTGCGGTAGCACGGCGTTGCCCAGGTCGGCGTTGCGCTTGGCGGCCACCACGGCCTCGCGCAGCCGCGCCGGCACGAGCAGCCAGCCCACCCGCAGGGCGGGTGCGAGCAGTTTGGAGACGCTGCCGGCGTAGCAGACCTGCTCGGGCAGCAGACCACGCAGCGCCGGCACCGGAGGACGGTCGTAGCGGTGCTCGGCGTCGTAGTCGTCCTCGATGATCAGACCGCCGGCCCGCGCCCAGGCGACGAGTTGGCGGCGGCGGTCCCCGTCGAGCACCACGCCGGTCGGGAACTGGTGGGCGGGGGTGAGCATCACGGCTGGTGCGCCACTGGCGGTCAACTCGTCGACCCGCAGCCCGGCGTCGTCGACGCTGATCGGTGGGGTGTCCATTCGCCAGTTGTTCAGGTGCTGGCGCACCCCGAGCGAGCCCGGGTCCTCGACGGCGATCCGGTCGACGCCGGCGGCGGTGAGCGCCTGGGCGAGCAGCCCGAGCGCCTGGGAGACGCCGGCCACGATGATCACCTCGGCGGGGTCGACGCTGATGCCGCGGTTGCGGGCCAGCCAGGCGGCGACGGCCTGTCGCAGCACGGGCGTGCCACAGGGGTCGCCGTAGCCAAGGTCGGCCGCGGCGAGGCGGCGCAGCACGCTCCGTTCGGCGCGTAGCCAGTCCGCGCGAGGAAAGGCGGCCAGATCGGGTACGCCGGGCGTCAGGTCGATGGTCGCGTGCGCCGCGCGTAGCGCCTCGAAGATGTCGGTGCCTGGTGCCGGAGGGAAGGTCGTGACCGGTGCCGGCGCGGCGGCCGGTGTGGGTGTGGGTGCGGCCGGCGCGGCGACGACGACAGTGCCGGCCCGGCCCCGACCGGCGATGTGCCCCTCCTCGGTCAGGCGCTGGTACGCCTCGGTGACCACGCCCCGGGAGACACCGAGGTCGGCGGCGAGCACCCGGGTCGGCGGCAGCCGGTCACCGACCGGCACCCGTCCTTCGGCGATGGCGTGCCGGAGCCGGTCGGTCAGCCAGGCGGCGCGCCCGCCTGGTGTCGCGTCGGTGATGGTCAGGTGCAGGAAGTCGGATCCGGCCGATATGGACCTCTCGGATGCAGTCGCTTTGGCTCTGCCCATCGGACCATTGTGGCAGCAGAGTGAACAGGAGCCAGACCTGCCAACTCCGCCGGAGGACGATCGTGACCATCCCGTTCCTGATCACCACGCTGATCGTGGTGGTCACCCCCGGCACCGGGGTGATCTTCACGCTCTCCGCCGGCCTGTCGCGGGGTGCGCGGGCCGGGGTGCTGGCCGCGTTCGCCTGCACGCTGGGGACGTTGCCGCATCTGCTGGCCGCGATGACCGGGTTGGCCGCGCTGATGCAGACCAGCGCGGTGGCGTTCGAGACCGTCCGCTACCTCGGCGTCGGCTACCTGCTCTACCTGGCCTGGTCCATGGCGCGGGACCGCGACGCGTTCGCGGTGGCCTCCGACGCCCCACCCCGCTCGGCGATCCGGGTGATCGTCTCCGGCGTGCTCGTCAACCTGCTCAACCCGAAGCCGACGATGTTCTTCGTCGCGTTCCTGCCGCAGTTCGTGGACACCACGGCACCGGGCTCGACCCGGGCGATGCTCGGCTGCGGCGCGGTGTTCATGCTGCTCACCTTCGTGGTGTTCAGCGGCTACGGCATCTTCGCGGCCCGGGTACGCGACCGGGTGCTGACCCGACCCCGGGTCACCGACTGGCTGCGCCGGTCCGCCGCCGGCACGTTCGTCGCGCTCGGCGTGACCCTCGCCCTCACCGAACGATAGGACCACAGTGCGGTTCGAACACTCTCCGCGGCTTCGCGACGCGTACCCCGACCTGGTCGCCGGTGTGGTGCAGGTCGCCGGGATCACCGCTACCGCCGACGTGGCGGCACGCACTGCCGCTCATCTCGCCGAGGCCCGGCGGCGGTTGGCCGGTGGGGCCGAGAGCAGGTTCCCGGAGATCCAGGCGTGGCGGCGGGCGTACGCGGCGATGGGGCTGCGACCTACCAAGTACCGGTGCGCGGCCGAGGCGCTGCTGCGTCGGCTGCGGCTGGACGGCGAGCTGCCCCGGGTGCACCCGCTCGTCGACCTCTGCAACGCCATCTCGGCCGCGTACGCCATCCCGGTCGCGGCGCTCGACCTGGACCGGGTCGACGGCGACCTGGTGGTCCGGCCGGCACACGGCGACGAGGCGTACCTGAGTTTCGCGGGCGACACCGAGCATCCCGAGCCGGGCGAGGTGACCTTCGTCGACTCCGCCGGTCGGGCACACGCCCGACGGTGGACGAACCGGCAGAGCGGCTGGTCGGCAGTGCGGGCGGGCACGTCGTCGGTGCTGATCGTCGCCGAGGCGCTGCACCCGGGTGGCGGGCCGGCCGTGACCCGGCTGGTCGCCGACCTCGCGACGGAGCTGGCCGAGGGGTGGTCCGCCCCGACGGCCACCGCGGTGCTCACCGCCGCCGCACCCCGTTTCCGCACCCCGGCGGCGGACGACGACACGGGTCAGGCGGTGTCGCCGGGCAGCAGGTGACGGTAGCCGGGGATCGTCTCGGCGAACCAACCCGCGACACTGGCCAGGCCACGGTCGTTGAGTTGCGCGTCGTGGATCGGGTACGCCGCCGCCGCGCCCACGGCGCCGGCGAACCGGATCGCCTCGTCGAGGCGCAGCCAGGACCCCTGGGCCGGGACGAGCAGGGTGCGCACCGGCTCGTCCGGCACGTGCAGGGCGTCGCCCGGATGGTAGAGCTCACCGCCGATCAGGTAGCCGAGGTTCGGGCAGTCGGGCTGCCCCCCGTGGATCGCGGCGTGCCGGCCACCGTGCGCGCTGACCGGAATGCCGGCCGCCGTGAACCGCTGCCCCGCACGGACCCGGGTCACCGGCAGCGGGGCGAGATCCGGCAGTCGGGCGCCCTCCGGCGCGTACACGGGCACACCGAGACCGGCGAGCCGCAACACGTCAATGTGGTCGGTGTGCTCATGGGTGACCAGGACGGCGTCCGCACCGACCAGGGCTCGCGGCTCGCTCCACGTCCCCGGGTCGACGACCAGCACCCCGCCGTCGTGCTCGACGCGGACACAGGCGTGCGTGAACCGGGTGATCCGCATCAGGCGACCGTACGCCGCCGGCGGACGAGCGTGGCCCCCGTGGCGGTTGGACCGGCCCCGCCGGGGTAGTGCGGCAGAATGCCTCAGCGATACGAGAACTACCCGAGGATCGCCGTCGTCACCGGCGCGGACTCCGGCATCGGCAAGGCCTGCGCGGTGGCGCTGGCCAGTGCCGGCTTCGAGATCGGCATCACCTGGTACGGCGACCCCGACGGCGCGGAGCGGACGGCCACCGAGGTCCGCGCGACAGGGCGGCGTTGCGAGGTCGCCGAGGTGGACCTGACCCGGCTGCCGGACGCGGCGGCGGTGGTGGACGAGTTGGCCGACCGGCTGGGCGGCATCGGGGTGCTTGTCAACAACGCCGGCACCGGGGCCTCGACGCCGTTCGTGGACACCGGGTGGGAGCAGTGGCGCGAGGTGCTCGCCGTCGACCTGGACGCGCCCTTCCTGTGCGCCCAGCGGGCCGCGCGACGGATGCGGGCCACCGGCGCCGGCGGGCGGATCATCAACATCACCAGCGTCCACGAGCACGCGCCCCGGGTCGGCTCCGCCGCGTACTGCGCCGCGAAGGGCGGGCTCGGGCTGCTGACCCGCGTGATGGCCCAGGAGTTGGCCGCCGACGGAATCACCGTCAACGCCGTCGCACCGGGCGAGATCGCCACGCCGATGACCGGTCAGGA
Source organism: Micromonospora hortensis (assembly GCF_022230935.1). Classification (NCBI taxonomy): domain Bacteria; kingdom Bacillati; phylum Actinomycetota; class Actinomycetes; order Micromonosporales; family Micromonosporaceae; genus Micromonospora; species Micromonospora hortensis. The sequence continues at coordinate 62,211 of NZ_JAKKFE010000003.1, read as the reverse complement.
GGATGTCGACCCGTTCACCCAGGAACGGCCCGGCGTGCCGCTGGGGCGGCCCGGCGACGCCCGCGAGGTGGCCGCCGTTGTCGCGTTGCTCGCCTCCCCCGCCGCCAGCTACGTCACCGGCGCCTCGTGGCCGGTCGACGGAGGCATGCTGCTGATGGGTCCCCAGGCCACGGCGTTGACGAACGACGAGTGGCGAACGGTCTGAGCGGCACCGGCGAGCGCCGTCAGCGCATCGGTGCGGCCGACGCCCGGACGATGTACGCGAACTGCACACCGAACGCCACCACCGCTACCAACACCCCGACCACTACCGTCAACGCGCCCCCGGCCCCGACGGTCGCGGCCACCAGGGCGATGCCGAGCCCGCTCAGCACCGCGTTGACCGCACCCACGAGTGCGGCAGTGGTCAACAGGAACTCCCACCGCCCCGGTCGCGTGCCGACCAGGTTCCAGGCCGTGCTCATGGCGTCGTCGGCCACCACCGCGTCGGCGAAGAAGTCGTGCTCGCCGGCGAGATTGTGTTGGTAGTAGGCCCGGATGCGTTGGATCCGCCGCAGGTCCAACGAGTTCTCCACGGTGGTCTCCACCAGCCGCAGAAACGTCAGCACCCCGAGGATGACCAGCGTCGGCAGCACCGCGGCCAGGTACGGCCGCACCAGCTTGTCGTTGCTGGCGACGAAGCCGAGGCCGATCAGTGCCGCCGACAGGACGGACAGGAAGATGGTGGCGCGGCCGGTGGCCTCGGCGATGGTGCCGGCGCGGGACGTCTGCAACGCGTAGTGCTCGGTGGTCAGCACGGTGAGAAGCGCCTGCTCCCGTTCGCTATCGTCCACCCCGCCACCCTCCGTGGTCGCACGACTCCGTTACCGTCACCCTATGAGCGGTGGAGCGGGTCCGAGCGGTGAACCAGCCGCTCGGAGAACGGGACAGCGCCCAGCAAAGCGGGCACGTATCCTCCGATCTCCGGTGATCAGCAAGCGGCGGTGGGGCCGACCGACGGCGGAAGGGGACCGGATGCCCGGGTGGGCTGGTCGGGGCGGGCGGCAACGACGGGCCTTCGTCGTCGGTGGGGCACTCTTCGCGATCGCCGTCGTCATGCTGGTGGCCGCGTGGCGCAGCACCGGCTTCCTCAGCGACCTGCTGCTCAACCTCGGGGCCAGCGTGGTCCTCGCGGCCATCTCGTACGTCATCTTCGACCCGTTGTTCGAGGAGGCCCGAAAGGCCCGGGTGCAGGAGCACCTCAGCTTCGACCAGCAGGCGTTCGTAACGCGGCTGCACCGCTCCGGCCGTCGGGTGCGCATCCTCGACACCTGGACGATCCTGCTCGAGCAACGGCACCGCGAAGAGACCCTGAGCGCGGTACGAGCGGCGCTCGCCAACGGCGCCCAGGTGCAGTTGCTCCTGCTCGACCCCGACTGCACCGCCGCCCAGCAACGCTCCGAGGAGCTGGAACGGCAACGGGTGGACGTGCCCCGACAGATCCGCACCAACCTGCGCCATTTGGCCGCGTTCGCCGACGCGCTCGACGCGCGGCTGCGCCACCGCCTCCAGGTCCGGCTCTACGACGCGTCCCCGTCGATCCAGCTCTACCAGTGGGACGGGCGGGCGCTGATCTCGTTCTTCCCGATCGGGAAGTTGTCGTTCAACGTGCCGCAGCTCGAGGTGGACATGGACAGCCCGTGGGGCGGGTTCGTGCACGCCCGGTTCGAGGAGCTGTGGGAGCACGAGCAGGCCACCCTCGACCTGGAGCGGTACTGGTCGGTCATGGTCACGCTGCGCCACGACGAGTCGGACGTGGTCGAGGTACGCGTGCCGTTCGTGACGGTCGACGGGCAGCACTACGTCGACTGCCGGGGGTTCCGGGTGACCGGGCCGCTGACCGTGCGAGCCGTACTGCCGCCCCGCGCGCCGGGCGCGGCCCCCGGGGTGTTCGCGCTGGCCGAGCCCGCCGACGGGGACCGCACGCCGGTCGCCGTGGTGAAACGGCACTTCGACCAGAAGTACGGGCACGACGACGGCGAGCGGGACGTCCGCCGACTGGTGCCGCCACCGGGCGATGCCCGTACGCCGGCGCCCCGCCCCGCGACGGCCGGTGACACGCACGCACGGTGACCCCCGACCGACCCGTGGGCGCGGCACAGGAAACAATGGTGGTCCAGCCTGATCATCAGGAGGACCGTCGGCGTGTCGCACCGCACCGCACCGCCGTCCGGGGCGGCACAGCTACGCGCCGACTGCGGACGCTGCTTCGGGCTGTGCTGCGTGGTGCCCGCCTTCGCCGCGTCGGCGGACTTCGCCATCGACAAGCCGGCCGGCTCGCCCTGCCCCAACCTGCGCTCCGACCACCGCTGCGGCATCCACACCGAGCTGCGACAGCGTGGTTTTCCCGGCTGCACGGTGTTCGACTGCTTCGGCGCCGGGCAGCAGGTCGCCCAGGTGACCTTCGGCGGGCGGGACTGGCGGGACGCGCCGGAGACGTTGCCGGCGATGGCGGAGGCGTTCGCGGTGCTGCGACCGCTGCACGAACTGCTCTGGTACCTCACCGAGGCGGTGGCGCTGCGCCCGCCGGCCGACCTGCGCGCCGAGCTGGAACGCGCCCGCACCGATACGCTGACGCTCACCGAGGGTGACCCGGCGCGGCTTCGCGCGGTGGACGTCGCCGACCACCGGAACCGGGTCAACCCGCTGCTGTCCCGGGCCAGCGACGCGGCCCGCGCTCCCGGCGGCGCCGACCGGCGGGGTGCGCACCTGCTCGGGGTGGACCTGCGCCGCGTCGACCTCCGCCGGGCCAACCTGCGCGGCGCGCTGCTCATCGGCGCCGACCTGCGCGGAGTGGACCTCGGACTGGCCGACGTCACCGGCGCCGACCTGCGCGGGGCCGACCTGCGGGGCGCGGACCTGCGGCGCACGCTCTTCCTGCACCAGACCCAGCTGGACGCCGCCCGGGGTGACACCCACACGGAGCTGCCGCAGACGCTCACCCGGCCGGCGCACTGGACGGCGCTGCCGCTCACCCCGGTCCGTCAGCCGACCCGCTCCCCCGCCCGTCGGGGTCGTCGCCGCTAGGAACGGCCCGACCGCCGCACGCTGCCGTCACCTCCTGGAAGCCGGCGTGGACCGGGCACTGTGGGCAGCGGGCGCGGTCGCAGAGCCGGCAGAGGTGGGCCAGGCTGCCGGCGTCGGCCACCTCGTCGTGCAGCAGGGCGCGGGCGATGTCGGCGAGCTGGGCGCGCTGCTCGACGGTCAACGGGGCGAGCAGCGCGGTCAGCACCTCCTGTCGGGCGCGCAGGGTCCGGGCGGCCGCCGCCGTGCCCTCGGTGGTGAGGTGCAGGGCGCGGCTGCGCGCGTCGGTGCCGGGACGCCGCTCCACCCAGCCCTGTTCCCGAAGCCGCCGGACCAGGTGCGCGACGCCGGGCTGGGTCAGCCCCAGCACCTGGCCCAACCACTCGGCGGTCACCCCCGGCTGGTCCTTGAGGACGACGAGCGCCTCGGCGAGCGCGCCGCCGGCACCGACGGACGCGCTGACCGACGACCGCATCCGCGAACCGACGTGCAGGGCGAGTGCGCCGAGCAGGTTCGGCGAGCCGTCCTCAGGTAAATTCATAACTTGTGAATGTACCTCGCCGGGCGATGTTGCTCATCATGTTGATGACGGTGGCGCAGCTCCCGGTCGCGCTGCGGCAACTGCTCGTCGTGCTGCTCGGTCACCAGAACACCGGCAGCTTCGCCACCGCCGGCGTGGCCAGCGCCGGCTGCGGGATCGGGCTGGCGGTCACCGCGCCGCTGGTCGGCCGACTCCTGGGCCGGCTCGGCGCCCGGCCGGTGCTGCTCGCCACCGGCCTCGCCCACCTGCTCGCCCTGCTCGGCCTGGCCGCCACCACCGAACCGGTGGCGTTCGTGGCGCTGGCCACCGCGGCCGGGCTCAGCACGCCACCGGCGGTCGGCAGCGGACGCGCCCAACTCGCCCGGCTCGTCGCCCCCGCCGCGCTGGCCCGCGCGTACGCGGTCAACGCCGTCGGGCAGGAGGTGCTCTACGTGGGCGGCCCCCTGGCGGTGACACTGAGCCTGCTGATCAGCGGACCCACTGCCGCGCTGCTCGCCTTCGCGGTGATCGGCAGCATCGGGCTGCTCGGCATGGTCGCCGTGCTGCCACCGCGCGAGGCCGACCGGCAGCCTCGCGAGAAGGGATCCGCGCTGCCCGGCCAGGCCACCCGCCGCACCGTCGTCGGCACCCACGTCGGCTACATGATGGGCATCGGGGCGATGTGGGTGCTGGTGCCCGCGTTCGCCACCACCGTCGGGCACCCGGACCAGGCCGGGCTGCTGGTGACCATCTGGTCGGTGGGCAGCCTGGCCGGTGGCGTGCTGCTGGCGAGCCGGGGGCGGCCCGGCAGCCCGGCGGCGGCGTACCTGACGATGCTCGGCACGCTGGCCGCCACCTCGGTGGCGCTGCTGCTGCCGCGCAGCGTGCCGCAGATGGCCGTCGCGCTGGCGGTCTTCGGTCTCGCGCTGGCACCGTTCCTCGCCGTCACCGACGAGATCCTCGCCCGGTCCACCCCGGCGGTCCGGCTGCCCGAGACGTACGGGTGGTTGCAGACGGCCGGGCAACTCGGCATCGCCGCCGGCTCCGCGACCAGTGGCGTGGTCAACGACCACCTCGGTAACACCTGGGCGTTCCTGGTGGTCGTCGGCGCACTCGCGCTGGCGCTGGTCGTCGCGCTCAGCCGCCGCCGGACGCTGCGGCTGCCGTCCGCTGCGCCGCAGGCCGAGACGGTCGGGTCGACGGTCCCCGCCGGCGGGTCAGGTTTCGGCCGGGACGACGCCGGGTAGCCAGCGCCGACGCGGACCGGCATCGACGGGGGGCACGGCGTGGGCTACCGAAATCGTCAAGGTGAGCAGCCGGGCGACCCGCAGCACAGCGAGGACGAGGCCGGCCAAACGCCACTGGTGCAGGTCGAGGCGGACACCGAGGTCCCCGCACCGGCGGACACCGACGTCCGGCCGGACATCGTGACCGAGCCCGACAACTCGGGTGTCGCCGGTGGTTCGTCCGGCAGCAGCGGCGGAGGTTCCAGCATGCCGGGGCACCCCGACTCCACTCGCTGACCGGGGCTCAGCGGCTGGTCAGCGCGCCCCGGGCCTCGGTCATGCCCTTGTTGGCGAGCCCGTCGGCCCGCTCGTTCTCCGGGTGACCGTTGTGCCCCTTGACCCACAGCCAGGTGACCTCGTGCCGTTCGCAGGCCGCCTCCAGCCGCTGCCACAGGTCGGCGTTCTTCACCGGCTGCTTCGCGGCGGTCCGCCAACCGTTGCGCTTCCACGACGCCAGCCAACTGGTGATCCCGTTGCGCACGTACGTGCTGTCGGTGTGCAACTCCACGGTGACCGGCCGGTTCAGGCTCTCCAATGCCTGGATGGCCGCCATCAGCTCCATCCGGTTGTTGGTGGTGGGCGTGGCCTCGCCGCCGCACAGCTCCCGCTCGTGATCGCCGTAGCGCAGCAGCGCACCCCAACCACCCGGACCGGGGTTGCCGCTGCACGCCCCGTCGGTCCAGATCTGCACGCCCCTGCCGGCCGCCGCGTCCACCATGCCCGGCAACCTACCGGGCGCTGACGTCGTCCTCCCCGCTCGGGGGGCCGGCGCGCCGAGCCGTCGGCGTCGAACCCACCACAGCGGGTGGGATGGCCGGCGCGGGCCGGGTGGGGCGTAGCCGGTCGCGGACGCGGTGTGCGGCGTCACCGGCGGTCGCGGCGATCATCGGCAACAGCCGGGTCGAATTCATGATCGCGACCTCCTCGGCCGCAGTGGTGCCGCCGTCGAGGAAGCGCAGCACCCGCTCGGCCGGGTTGCGGTCGAAGAGCCGGTCGAAGAACTCGGGACCGCCCACCCCGCCCCGGTCCAGCGCCCGCAGCGCCACCGCGTCCATCCAGCGGTGCCGGCGCGGGTACGCCGGCTCAGGCACCGGCGCGCGACCCGCGGCGAGGGCGCGGGCCACCTGGTCGGCCTGCCGGTACATGGCGGAGAAGGTGAAGCCGGTGGAGGGACGGGTCGCGCCACCGGCCGTGCCGAGCCGGACCACGCGGGGGGTGGGCCGGGCCGGGAACGGCGCGTCGGTCATCGGGATCACCCCGTTCTCCACCTCACGCACCCGCAGCCCGGTCGGATCCAGCCCGAGCAGATCCCGGTAGCCGGCCAGCGCCGCGTCGTACCCGGCGTCGGTCAGCAGGTCGGGCGAGAACTCGGTGTACTCGACAAGGGCGTAGCGGTCGCTCACCGGCAGCACATACCCGAAGGAGACGCCCCGGGGCGGCTGCGGGGTACGGAAGTCCATCAGCACCGCACGCGTCGGGTCGAACACCGGCCGGTCCGCCTCCAGCCACCACCCCCGGAAGTGCTGCAACCAGGTGGTACGCCCCGCTCGCGTCGGCGGGCGGGGACGGGAGTCGAGCACCCAGCCGGCCCGTACGCCGTGCCCGTCGCCGGTGCCTACCAGCACCCGGTCACCGTCGTCGCGCACCGTCTCGGCGGGCGCGACGATCCGGGTGGCGTCGAGGCGACGTTCGGCGTCGGCAGCCCGGTCGTAGACCGGGCCGGAGCGGAGCATGGCGTACCGCAGCGGGGTGAGGTCCAGGACGCGGCGTCGCGCCGCCGTCGCCACCTCGACCTGCTGCCAACTCGCGCTGAGCAGCGGGTCCAGGTCACTGTCGGGATGACCCCAGAACGCCCAGGTGCGGTCCTGACCGCGTCGGCGCACCGGGTCGACGATGGCGATCCGCAGATCCCGGACACCGTGCCGGTCCAGTGCGGCGAGCAGCAACGACGCGGCGCCGCCGCCACCGAGCAGCGCGAGGTCGACGTCGAGCGGCGCGGAGTCGGTCACCCGCACCACGCTGCCACACGATCGCACCCGGTCACCTGCCGCCACCGACGCCCAGATTGACAGGCAACCCGTTGGTTGCATAACTTGACAGGCAACCGAATGATTGCCTGTTGCGGGGAGGGTCGATGGACGACGCGTTCCGGGCGCTGGCCGACCCCAGCAGGCGTCAACTGCTGGACCGGCTCAACGAGCGCAACGGCCAGACCCTGCGGGAGCTGTGCGACGGGCTGGCCGGCACCCGACAGGCAGTCAGCAAGCACCTCTCGGTGCTGGAGGCGGCCCACCTCGTCACGACCGCGCGGCGCGGCCGAGAGAAGCTGCACTACCTCAACGCCGCCCCGATCAACGCCATCGCCGACCGGTGGCTCAGCCGCTACGACCGCGAGCGCGCCGCCACCCTGGCCGACCTGACCACCGCATTGGAGCGACAACCCATGGAGAGCCCGACCTTCGTCTACACCACCTACGTCACCACCACCGCGCAACGACTGTGGTCCGCGCTCACCGATCCGGCGTTCACCCGTCGCTACTGGGGTGGAGTCGCTCTGGTTTCGGACTGGCAGGTCGGGTCACCAGTGCTGTGGCAGGACGCACCGGACGGCGAGCCGCGCGACCTCGGCCAGCGGGTGCTCGTCGCCGAGCCGTACCGTCGCCTCTCCTACAGCTGGCACGGCTTCCAACCCGAGCACGCCGAGCACTTCGGCTGGACCGCCGAGGAGTTGGCCGCCCGGCTCGGTGAGCGCCGGTCGACGGTGACCTTCGAGATCGAGCCGCACAGCGGGTCGACCGTCCGGCTGACCGTCATCCACGACGACTTCTCCCCCGACAGTGAGATGCACCGGGCGGTCAGCGGCCAGCTCGACGGCAGCGGCGGCTGGCCGGAGCTGATGGCCAGCCTCAAGACCCTGCTGGAGACCGGCGAGCCGATGCCCGACCCGACCGAGACCCGCTGACCCGAGACGCGCCCTGGTCCAAGATCCGAACAACTTCCGGGATGTAGTGGCCTCCGGACCGCGCGAGGCACCTACATCCCTGTTCTTGTGCGGATCTTGGACCGGCCCGGACGGTCGATCGCGGCGGTCAGGCGGTGCATTTCCGCCGTCTGCGGCAATACCTCGCCATCGACACAGCGGCGACAGCCCGACCGGATGGACATCGATCGGAGCACCGGTGCCGGTCGGGCCGTCCGGGCCTTTCCGCAGCTCTCCCCGCCTTCGGGTGGACACGTGACGGCAACGAGGATTTCTCATTTTCACCTGATCGAGGACCCAACCCACCTAGTGTTGGGCACACCGGTGCTAGTCACGGAGTTGGCCACCCGAACGACGTCCCACGCAGTCAGCGGACGAAAAGTGAGGGAAGACGCGTATGAAGGTCTCAACAGCACTCTGCTCGGCGGCGCTCGGCGTGGGCCTCGGCACGCTCCTGCTGCCAGGCGCCGCACTGGCCGACACCACCGTGTCACCGGCCACCACCCCGGTCGGTGGGACCGTCGTGCTCACCGCGACGACCTGCAACCCGAAGTCGGGTGACGCCCTCTTCCGGGTCACCGGCCCCAACCGCGACCAGAACGTCCGATCCACCACGGCCGCCGCCGGCGGCGGGCTGAGCGCCGAGCTCTTCACCGCCGGGTTCACCCTGGGCACGTACACGGTCGCGGCGACCTGCGGCGACGGCAGTTCGGCCGGCACCGCCACCTTCGCCGTCACCCCGATCGGCGGCGCGCCGGCCGGCTCCGGTGGCGACAACCGTGACACCGGCGCTCTCGCCGCCGGCGGCACGCTGCTCGGCACCGCCCTCGCCGGCGCGGTGATCCTGATCCGCCGGCGTCGTCCGGTGTCCACTGTCGCCTGATCGGCGACCGTTCCATCCCTGAGACGGGTGCCCGCGCCGGTGACACCGGTGCGGGCACCCCGACGATCCGGTACGGAGGTGCACACGTGTGGTGGCGGCGGACCCTACCGGCAGTGGTCGCCCTGCTCGGCGTGACCGGGCTCGGGCTGATCACCGTCGGCCTCACCGCCGACCCGGCGCGGCCACCACGACCGTCGGCCGACGCGCCGACCCGCACCCACCCCGCACCGGACCTCGCTCCGCTGCCACCCGCCGCGCCGGTCCGGGTGCAGATCCCCGCCATCGACCTACGAGCCGACATCGTCCCCGTCGGCGCCGACGCCGCCGGGGTGCTGGAGGTGCCGCCACTGGACCGGCCCACCCTCGCCGGCTGGTATCGACACGGGGTCAGCCCCGGTGAGACCGGCAACGCCGTCCTGGTGGGACACGTCGACGCGCCGTCCGGCCCGGCGGTCTTCTTCGACCTCGGTCGGCTCCGCGCCGGGCAGCAGGTGCAGGTCACCCGCGCCGACGCACGGGTCGCCACGTTCACGGTCGACGACGTCCGGGCGTACCCCAAGGAGCACTTCCCCACCACCCTGGTCTACGGCCCGGCGGACGCCGCCGGGCTGCGCCTGATCACCTGTGGCGGCCGGTTCGACGCGACGACCGGCAACTACGTCGACAACGTCGTCGTCTTCGCCACCCGCATCGCCTGAACCGAGCCGCCCGCCCGATCCGGACCACAGGCCCGAACCGAGCCGCTGGCCCGAGCAGCCCGCGCCGCCTCCCCGCTGTCGGGAGCCGGACCCTGGTCGGCAGAATGCGGTGGCACCATCCCCTGATCGGGACGGTGCGCCGGCGACGGGGAGGCACGCGGTGGATCAGCGACCGGTACGGGACCGGACCGGTCGGGGCGTACGCGCCCTGGCCCGTCGACTGCTCGGACGGGTCGAGGGCGACTCCCCCACCCCCCGCCGGTCCAACCCGGACGCCGTGGTCGACTGCGCCGTCTACGTCAACGGCCGCCGGGAGCCCGGTCAACAGCACTACGCCGACGCGTACGCCCGGGCGCGACACGGCCGCGACGCCTTCGTGTGGCTGGGACTGCACGATCCCGGCCCGGCGGTGCTCGCCGCGGTCGGCCAGACCTTCGGCCTCGACGAGCTGACAGTCGAACAGGCGCTCGCCGACGGGCACCGGCCCACAGTGCAGCGCCACGGGCCGGTCACGCTACTGGTCCTGCGCACCGCCGGGTACGTGGAGCACGACGAGCTGACCGACACGTCCGAGGTGATCGACACCGGGGACGTCATGGTGCTGCTCGGTGACCGCTTCGCCATCACCGTGCGGCACGGCGCCGCCGGTGCGCTGCGCAGCGTCCGCGCCGACATCGAGCGCCGCCCCTCGCTGCTGGCCGCCGGCCCGTGGGCGGTGGCGTACGCGGTCTGCGCCCGCATGGTCGACTCCTACCTGGAGGTGGCCGGGCACGTGGAACGGGACCTGGAGCGGGTCGAGGAGGCGGTGTTCGCCCGCGACCGCAGGGCCGACATCCAGCACATCTACCAGCTCAAACGCGAGGTGGTGGAGTTCAAACGGGCGGTCCTGCCGTTGCAGGCGCCGATGCGTACCCTGCTCGAACCCGACGGACCGCCGCGTGCCCTGCACCGCTGGTTCGTCGACGTCGACGGCCGGCTGAGCCGGGCGGTGGATCGGGTGGCCGCGTACGACGACCTGCTCACCTCGATCGTCCAGTCGCGACTGGCGCAGCTCGCCGTCGAGCAGAACAACGACATGCGCAAGATCGCCGCCTGGGCGGCCATCGCGGCCACCCAGACCGGCATCGCCGGCATCTACGGCATGAACTTCAACCACATGCCCGAGCTGGCCTGGCGCTACGGCTACGCCGGGGCCCTCACCCTGATGGCGGCGGCGGCCCTGTTCCTGTACCGGCTGTTCCGGCGCTCCGGCTGGCTGTGAGGCCCGCCGACGGGCTGCTCAACGGTACGCGGAGAGGAAGGCGCGGATGCGGTCGCGGGGTTTGTCGGTCATCTCGGGGCCGTGGGTGAAGGCCGCGAGGTCGTAATCCAACTCGCCGAGGACGTGCGCTGTCTCCCTGGTCATCTGGAAGTCGCTGCACAGCCACTTGATCGGCCACCGGATGCCGACCATGTTGAACAACGCGTCACCGGTGATCAGCAGGCGCGTCGGCTCGTGCAGCAGCGACACGTGCCCGGGCGAGTGCCCGGGGGTGTGCACCACCCGCAGGCCACCACCGACGTCGAGCAGGTCCCCGTCGGCCAGCGGCTGGGCCACCTCGACCGCCGGAAACCGGCCGCTGTTGAGCCGGGCGAACAGCCGGCCGCCGGTCACCGTCGGGTCGCTGACCGGCGCGCGACCCGCCTCCGCGTACGGCACGTCGGCGGCGTGCGCCGCGACCGGGGCCCCGGTGCGGCGGGCCAGTGCCGCAGCGCCGCCAGCGTGATCGGGGTGGGCGTGGGTGAGGACGATACGGACGACGTCCGCCGGCACCTTGCCCATCGCCGCGAGCCCGCGCACGATCCGGGCCGGTGCCTTGGCCAGCCCGCAGTCGACCAACGTGACGCTGCCGTCGTCGTCGACGAAGGCGTACGAGTTGACGGCCGCGCGGCCCACAGTGGGGATACGCCAGACGTTCGGGGCCAGTGGCACCGCAGGGGCTCGCGTCATGTCGCGAGTCTAGGAAGGATCGTCAACTGTCGTTCTCGACCGACCGGCGGTTCCCCTGAGTTGACGGAGGGCTAACCTCGCGCGGGTGATGTGGCAGCGGTACGTGGCGATCGGCGACAGCACCACCGAAGGGCTCGACGACCCGGACGGCGTCGGCGGCTACCGGGGCTGGGCCGACCGGTTCGCCCTGGCGGTGGCCCGCGCCCAGGGCGGTCTGGAATACGCGAACCTGGCCATCCGTGGCCGGACCACCGCGTTGATCCGCGCCGAGCAGCTCCAGCCCGCCCTCGACCTGGCCCCCGACCTGGCCACGGTGGTCGCCGGCATGAACGACGTGCTGCGCCCCTCCTTCGACGCGGACCAGGTCGCTGGGGATGTCGCGGCGATGCAGCAGGCACTGGTCGAGCAGGGGGCCACCGTGCTGACCTTCACGATGCCGGATCCGGCGCCCGTGATGCCGTTGGCCCGGCCGTTGCGGGGTCGCATGCTGGCGCTCAACGAGGCGCTGCGGGCCGCCACCGCGCGGACCGGGGCCACCCTCCTCGACCTGGGCGCTCATCCGGTCTCCTCCGATCCCCGGCTGTGGAGCGACGACCGGCTGCACGCCAACAGCGCCGGGCATGAGCGGATCGCCGCCGCACTGGCGTACACGGCGGGTCTACCCGGGTTCGACGACTCCTGGACGTGCCCGTTGCCGCCGGCACCACGGCGGCGCCGCGGTGAGGTGTTCGGCGCCGAGCTGGCCTGGACCCGCCGACACCTGCTGCCCTGGGTGGTCCGGCACCTGCGCGGCCAGTCGTCGGGCGACGATCGGGTGGCCAAGCGGCCGGTGCCGCTGCCGGTGCCACTGGACTGAAGCAGGTGCGGCAGGATTGGCGACGTGGGTAAGGGTGCGGGACGTCGGCGGGCGAACGCGACGACAGGGCGGGTGTGCCCGTGCGGTTCCGGCCGGGCGTACGCGGACTGCTGTGCGCCGGCGCACGGCGGCGAACCTCCCGCGACGGCCGAGGCGTTGATGCGCTCCCGGTTCAGCGCCTTCGCCCTCGGCGACACCGGTTACCTGCTGCGCAGCTGGCACTCCTCGACCCGACCCGCTTCCCTGGAGCTCGACCCGGGGCAGCGGTGGACCCGACTGGAGATCGTGGAGACCGAGCGGGGCGGCCTGCTCGACGCCGCCGGCACGGTGACCTTCCACGCCCACTACCGGGACGCGGGCCGGCCCGGCACGTTGACCGAACACAGCCGGTTCGTCCGCGAGGACGGCCGGTGGGTCTACCTCGACGGTGACCAACCCTGACGGCCGTTCGGGCGTAGGATGACGTCGGCGTAGTCCTGCGCCGCACCTCCCTCCCGGCGCTCACGCCGTCGGCAACGCGGAGGCAAAGGGGGCCTTGAGCCCTCGGGACGTGGTGCCACATGCCCCACTCCGGCGGGGTCGGCGGGAGCGTGAGTCCCGGTGACCGTGCCGTTGACCGGGAGCATGTGATGACCACCCAGAGATCGTTCAAGGCCCGGGTCCGTGCCCGGATGGAGAAGACCGGCGAGAGTTACACCACCGCCCGCCGGCACCTGATCAGTCGGACCGTCGAGCCGGCGTCCACCGCCGCGTCCCCTCCAGCACCCACCGAACCGACCGCCTCGGCTGCCGCCGCGCAGACCGAGCGGATCGCCGACGACCTGATCCGCGCCCGGACCGGCCGTGGCTGGGACGAGTGGTTCGCAGTGCTCGACGCCGCGTCCGCCACCGAGTGGACGCACACCCGGATCGCCCGTCACCTCGCCACCGAACACGAGGTGCCGGGCTGGTGGGCACAGACCGTCACCGTCGGGTACGAGCAGGCACGCGGCCTGCGCGCGCCGGGTCAACGGCGTGGCGGTGGCTTCGAGGCCAGCGCGAGCCGGACGGTTGCCGTGCCGGCACTGCGACTGTTCGAGGCGTTCGCCGACGACACGGCACGCGCCCGCTGGCTGCCCGACGTCGAGGTGCGTGTCCGCACCGCCACCGCGCCGCGCAGCTTCCGCGCCGACTGGGCCGGGGGCCCCACCAGGATCGTCGTCGGCATCGACGCTGTCGGCGAGTCAAAGGCCCGGGTCAGCGTCCTGCACGAGAAGCTGACCGGAGCCGAGCAGGCCGCGGAGCTGAAGGCGTACTGGAGGGACCGGCTCGCCGTGCTGAAGGTGTTGCTCGAGACGGATGGAGACCACCGATGACCATGACATTCATCAACCTGCCGGTGCGCGACCTCACCACCGCTACCGAGTTCTACCGGGCAATCGGTTTCACCAGCGACCAGGCCGAGCCGGACGGCGACAGCATGGTGCTCACCATCTCCGACACCACCCGGCTGGTGCTGCACCTCCGTTCGGGCTTCGAGGCGTACACCGGGGTCGCCACGCCGGACACGGCGACCAGCCGGGAGGTGATCGTCGGGCTGTCGGCGCCGAGCCGACGGCAGGTCGACGAACTCGTCGACCAGGCGGCGGTCGCCGGCGGGGAGTCGCTCGGGCCGGGGATGGCCAACGGGCCGATGTACATGCGCGGCTTCCGCGACCTCGACGGCCACCAGTGGTCGTTCCTGCACCTGGCCGGCTGACAGTGCGGCCCGGCGGCGGCCTCCTCGGGCCGCCGCCGGGCCGCGGTCAGTCCGCCCCGCCCGGCACGGCCGCGGCCACGCCGGTGGGCACGGCCGTCCGGCGCCGGCGGTGGGTCAGTAGCACCAGCGCCACCACGAGGTACGCCCCGGCGGTCAGCGCGAACGCCACCGCGTTGCCGGCCGTCGTGGCGAGCAGACCGTAGCCGGCGTACGTCACGATGATCAGCACGTCGGTGGCCATCCCGGCCAGGGAGGTGACGGTGGCGCGGCTGGTGCCGGTGATCCGGGCCTGGAGCCGCGCGTCGGCCAGCACGGTGGCCAACTGCGCGGCGCCGAAGGCCACCGCGAGCAGCACGAACCCCGCCGGGTGCCGGAGCAGGGCACCTCCGGCGAGCGCGACGCCGACCAGCCCCAGCAGTGCGGCGTACCCTCGGCTACCCAGCCGCTCCCCCGCCGGGGCGAGCAGCCCGCCGACTGTCACTCCGGCCCAGAGCAGCAGGAGCAGCAGGGGTACGGCCTGCGCCCCGACGCCGGTGTCCAGGGCCAGCAGCGGGGTGTACTCGTCCAGGGCACCCCAGTCGGCGGCGACCACGGCCACCAGCAGCACGGCGGCCCGTACCGGCGGACGGGTGCGGACCTGCGACACCCCGGCCCGCAGCGTGTCCCACCACCCCAGGTCACCGTCGTCGTCCGGGCTCGCGGGCAGGGCGGTGTCCGGCTCGTCCGGCCCCGGTGGTGCGGCGCCCACCGGCCGGGCGGCCATCGCCGGCTCGGCGACCGGGGCGGCTGCGGCGCCCGGCGCGCGGTGTTCCGGGAAGCGGATGGCGACGATCGTGGCGAGCACGCAGGCGAGCACGCTGGCCGCGCCGACCAGCGGGTACCCGCCGACGGCGAGCACCGGGCCGGCGAGCACTCCAGAGACCACCACGCCCAGCACACCCGCCGTCCGCGCCCGCCCGAGCACCCGGGCGTACCGGCCGACCGCGCCGAGCCGGTCCAACTCGGTCCAGACCAACGCCTCCAACGCACCGGAGACCAGTGCGCCACCAGCGCCCCAGAGCAGGAAACCGACAGCGAACGCCGGGTACGACGGCAGCAGCACCCAGAGCGCGAAACCGGCGGCGGCCACCAGCGGGGCGAGGCACAGCAGCAGCCGGCGGGACACCACGTCGGCCCAGGCGCCGGAGGGCACCTCGAACAGGATGCCGGCGGCGGACCAGATGACGAAGAGCGACGCGATCTGCCCCACCGACAGCCCGGTGTCGGCGAAGAACACCACGTACAGCGGGTAGAGCAGGACGAGGTCACTGAGGAACGCGTACCCGTAGAGGGTCGCCGTCAGCCGACGGACCGCCGGCTCGGGCACGCGCGGAGCGATGAGGATCATGGGGCCTTCCCGTGGGAGTGGAGACGGACACCGGACGTGCGGTGCCCGTGGTGGCCCACGGGATCGGCCGACGCTGCTGGATCAATGTCGCCAGGTCATGCCCGCGATGCTAGACAACCCGCGCGGCCCCGGCCAGCGCTTTCGGCGTGCCGAGCAGCGCGAACCGTGCCAGGTGAGCGAGGCGGGGGCGGACAACGAGAGGCGGGGCGGGATCAGATCGATCCCGCCCCGCCGCCGTACCGCTGGTGTCAGCGCCGGTCGACCGGCGGGATGACAGTGGTGGTCTCACTGTCGTCGCTGGTGCGCTGCCCGGGCACCGCGCGGTCGGTGCCGCCCGTGACCACCTGGGTGGCGCCGGGGTCGACGTTGGTGCCCACCACCTGCGTGACGTCCGAGTCGGCCGAGCCGCTGACCACCTGAGTCGTGTCGTCGGTCGCGGACGGTCGGGCCGGCGTCGGCGTCACGTCGTCGAGGGCACCGCGATTGACGGCCTGGGTGGCATCGGAGCTGACCGGGAAGTGGACGACCTGGGTGGCCTCCGGGTCGGTGGGCCGGGTCACCACCTGGGTGGCGTCGGCGTCGGCGGGTCGGGTCACCACCTGGGTGGCCTCCGCGCCGCTGGTGGTGGCCGACCGACGGGCCAACTCGGCCTCGGCGTCGCGGCGACCGGCGCGGTACGCCTGGGCGTGCTCGGCAATCAGCTGCGACTCCTGCTCGGCGCGGGTCAGCCACGACTCCCAGCGGCTCTGCATCGGACGGATCAGACCGCCACCGACACCGACGACGAGGACGCCGCCGATCGTGGCCAGCACGGCGATCAGCACCGGAGTGGTGACCGCGGTGGCCACACCGATCTGGTTCAGTGCCGCGATGACACCGAGACCGAGAATGAACACCGAGGCGATGGTGGCCAGCACCCGGCCGTACGACAGGCCACCGAGCGCGCCGCTGATGATGTCCTTGACCGCGTTGGCGATGGCGGCGGCGACCACGACGATGACGATCGCGACGAAGGCGCGGGGCAGCCACGCGATCACCGCGCCGAGCAGGTCGGAGATCGGGTTCGGCCCCCAGATGCCGAAGGCGAGCTGAAGGGTGAACAGCAGCACCGCGTAGTAGACGAGCTTCGCGACGATGTCACTGGCGTCGTACCGGGAGCGGCTCAACGCGCGGCGGATGCCGCCGCGTTCGACGGCGCGGTCGAAACCCACCCGTTCGAGGACCTTCTCCACGATCTTCAGTACGGCCTTGGCGATCAGCCATCCGGCCACCAGGATCGCCAGGAAGGCGACGGCCTTGGGCAGGAAGAGCATCACCGAGCGGAGAGCGTCGCCCACCGCGTCGCTGACGTTGTCACTCATCTGGTCATTCCTTAAGTGGGGCAGCCGGAACGGTCAGCCCCGGACCTACCCCCGACCCGACGCGCGGAAACGCCGACCAGGCGGGGTCGCCCCTCACGACCGGAGTGCTGGTGAGCGAACAGCACGCGGCCGCGCGGATGTGGAGTGCCCCGAACCCGCCCTCGCCGTCGAGGATCTGTACGTGGTGATGAGGTGTGCGTGTTGCGGTGTTACCTGTCCTCGGTGCTGGGCTGCACTGTGCCTGGGGAGTCGAACCCCGCGCTGCCCACCGCGCGCCAAGAAGGGTGCCGGGGTTACAGCCCGGACCTGTGTGTACACGCCTCCACAACGGCTACCTGCTCCACATCGCTGCTGGAGTCACTCAGTCCAGCAGGTCAGCCTCCCAGTTGGTGCGCTGGATCCGCACCTCGAGCTCGCGGAGCTGCCCGGCGAGCCCGTCGGCGCGTTCCCGAAGCTCGGCGACCGGCAACGCGGCGAGCATCTTCAGCTCGGAGCGGAGCTGCCGGGCCGGGTGACCACGGCCGCTACCGGCGGCGGCGTCGGCGGCCGCCGTGATGGCCGCGTGCCGCAGTCGCAGGACGTCCCGCCGGGCCAACGCGTCGGTGAGCGTTCCGAGGTCGTCGACCGACACCGTGGCGTTGGTCCGGTTGATGCGCCGGATCAGCGTCTCCAGGTTGTCGAGGACCTGGTCCAGCTCGGCCATGAGCACAGTGGCGTCCTCCGGAGGCAGCTCGCCCTCCTGGTACCGGGCGCTGCCGTTGATCCGGGTCCGCAGCTGCTCGACCCGTCGTGCCGCCTCGGCGCGTTCGGTCAGCGCCTCACCAAGTTTCATCTTCCACCCCCGAGTCAGCGGCCAGGTTAGCGGATCGTTGATCTTTTCGCCGGCTGGTTTTCCGGCTGCCCGTTGGGGGTGGGCGCCCTCTAGCGCGCGGGCGAGTCTTGGCAATATTCTCCGGAGTACGTGCGGCCACTGGAGCTACTTTTCATCCCCCCGCCGTCGGCCGCAGGAGGAGATGCAATGCACGTCGACCATTCCGAAGTGGATCGCCGGACGCTGCTGCGGGCCGGTCTCGGCGCCGCCACGGTCGCCGTCGTCGGGAGCGAACTCGCCTTCCCAGGCGCGGCGCAGGCCGCGCCGGGCACCGACCTGGACTGGATCATCAGCTGTGACGAGTGGGCCGCCCGCCCGCCGAAGGACCCGCTGTCGGTGAGCGCCATCGCCACCAACAAGATCATCGTGCACCACATGGCGTTCCCGAACGTCACCGACTACTCCCGCGAGCAGGCGGTCAAGCTGGCCCACGACTGCCAGGACCTGCACATGGACGGCAACGGCTGGTCGGACACCGGCCAGCACTTCACTGTCAGCCGTGGCGGGTACGTGCTGGAGGGTCGCCGGGGCAGCCTGGAGCGCCTCGAAGCCGGCGACCGGCAGATGATCTCGGCGCACTGCCCGGGTGAGAACGGCCGGGCCATCGGCATCGAGAACGAGGGCACCTACGTCACCGAGACGCCACCCGAAGCGTTGACCGACTCGCTGGTCAAGCTCTGCGTCGCGATCTGCCGGCAGTACGGGCTGCACGCGCACGACATCTTCGGCCACTGGGACTTCCGCACCACCGAGTGCCCGGGCGCGGCCTTCTACCGGCAGTTCCCCGAGCTGCGGCGGCGGGTGCACGCCGCCCTGGGCACCAAGCTCGGTGACGTGCCGGCGCGCCGCTGGCCGGACCTGTGGCGTTTCGTCAACTCCCCCTCGGTCCGGGTGGTGCAGCACCTGCTCGCCTACCGGGGCTACCCGGTGACCGTCAGCGGCACGTTCGACGCCGCGACCGTCGCGGCGGTGCAGGACTGGCAGGCCCGCAACGGCATCGCTGTGGACGTGGACGCCACGCTCACCACGCCGACCTGGGAGACCCTCGCTCCGGAGCTGGACCAGCACGCCACCGGAGCGCCGGTCACGGCCGTGCAGGAAATCCTCGCCACCAAGGGGTACGCGGTCACCGTCACCGGGGCGTACGACCACGCCACCCGGAGGGCGGTGCAGGACCTTCAGGCGCTGCACGGTCTGCCCCGCAACGGCAAGCTCAGCACGAGCACGTGGTGCACGATCGTCGGCGGATCGGTCCGCGAGTCGTTCCGGCACCGCTGAGCGCGTGGTGGCGGTGCGGGGCGCACCCGCACCGCCACCAGCCAGCTCACCGGTTTGATCCGCCGCCCGGGCGGAAAGAACCCCGGGCATGACCTGGGCCCGTCGAGCCGTACCCGCTGTCGCCGCCGCCGTCGCGGCCCTCGCCGCGCGGGACCTGATCCAGCGCGACCACGCGCTGCTGCGCAACTTCCCGGTCCTCGGCCGCGCCCGCTACCTGTTGGAGACGATCGGGCCGGAGCTACGGCAGTACATCGTGGCCGGCAACAACGAGGAACGGCCGTTCACCCGCGACCAGCGCCGCTGGGTGTACGCGTCGGCCAAGCAGGAGAACAACTACTTCGGTTTCGGCACTGACAACGACATCGAGTACACCCCCGGGTACCCGATCATCAAGCACCGTACGTTCGGCCGTGCCGTGCCGTCGTCGTCACCGACCGCCGGTCACGACGTGCGGTTGCCCAGCGCGAAGGTGCTCGGCGCCGCACGGGGACGCGCCCGGGCGTTCCGACCGGAGTCAGTCGTCAACATCTCCGGGATGAGCTTCGGCTCGCTCTCCGGCAACGCCATCACCGCGCTCAACAAGGGGGCGGCGCTCGCGGGCTGTCTGCAGAACACCGGCGAGGGTGGCCTGTCGCCGTACCACCGCAACGGCGGTGAGCTGGTCTTCCAACTCGGCACCGCGTACTTCGGCTGCCGCGACGAGCACGGTCGGTTCAGCCTCGACCGGCTGAAGGACCTGGTCGCCGGCGCACCGGTGCGGGCGCTGGAGATCAAGCTGAGCCAGGGCGCCAAGCCGAGCCTCGGTGGGCTGCTGCCCGGGGCGAAGGTGTCCGCCGAGATCGCCGCCACCCGGGGCATCCCGGCCGGTCAGGACTGCGTCAGCCCGTCCCGGCACGCCGAGTTCTCCGACTGCGACAGCCTGCTCGACTGGGTGGAGCTGCTGGCCGCCGAGACAGGACTGCCCGTCGGCATCAAGTCGGCGGTCGGTGACCTGAGCTTCTGGCAGGAGTTGGCCACCCTGATGCGGGACACCGGCCGGGGTGTGGACTTCGTGACGATCGACGGCGGCGAGGGCGGCACCGGCGCCGCACCACTGATCTTCACCGACTCGGTGTCGCTCCCGTTCCAGCAGGGCTTCTCCCGGGTCTACAAGATCTTCGCCGAGCACGGCCTGCACGAACAGGTGGTCTTCGTCGGCGGCGGCAAGCTCGGCCTGCCAGACAACGCCATAGTGGCGTTCGCGCTCGGCTGTGACCTGATCAACGTCGGTCGGGAGGCGATGCTGGCGATCGGCTGCATCCAGGCGCAGAAGTGCCACACCGACACCTGCCCGACCGGCGTCGCCACCCAGAACGCGTGGCTCTCCCGGGGCCTGGACCCGACGTTGAAGTCGGTCCGGGCAGCCAACTACCTGCGGACGCTGCGCCGGGACCTGACCAAGGTCGCCGAGGCCTGCGGCGTCGAACATCCGGGCCTGATCGGCACCGACGCCGTGGAGATCCTGGACGGCCGCACCGGCTCCACCCCACTGCACCAGGTGTACGGCTACCGGCCGGAATGGGGACTGCCCTCACCCGCCGACCAGGCGGAGATCATCCGACTGATGGCCCCGGAGGCACCCCAGGGCGGCAGCGCCCCGCCCTCCGCCACCGCCGTCGGCTGAGATCGCGCCCGCCCAGCCAGCGTGGACAGGGGTCCCAGGCCCGGGGCAGCCTGCATGCCGCGGCCGGGCCACGGTCGCTCGGGTCGCAAGCCCCGATCGCGGATCGGCTTGATGACCGTGCGGCATCGTGATGACTCACAGACATCAAGCGTTTTCCCGCCATGTCCGCGAAGCGCCGCCATAAACGCGTGGAGCTGGCGACACGCCGCGTCTATGGTGGCGCGGTGCTGATCAGACGCGAGACACCCGCCGACGTCGACGCCATTCGGGCGGTGCACTGCGCAGCCTTCGCCAAGGCCGACGGCGGTGACGGCGTGCCGGTCGAGGCGACCCTTGTCGACGCGCTGCGCGCCGACGAGGGCTGGCTGCCCGCGTACTCCCTGGTGGCGACCGATTCGGACGGCCAGGTGGTGGGGCACGTGGTGGCCACCCGCGGCCGGGTGGGCGGTGCGCCGGTGGCGTTGGGCCTGGGGCCGCTGGGTGTGTTGCCCAGCTGGCAGCGACGAGGGGTCGGCAGTGCGTTGATGCACGCGGTGCTCGGCGCTGCCGACGCGCGGGACGAACCCCTGGTGGTCCTGCTCGGGCATCCCGACTACTACCCGCGCTTCGGGTTCCGGCCGGCCGTCGAGCTGGGCGTCACCCCGCCGCAGCCGTGGGGGCCGCAGTACTTCATGGCTCGGCCGTCGCACGCGTGGCGCGAGTCGATCCGGGGCGAGTTCCGCTACGCCGGCCCGTTCGACGACCTGTGAACCGACCCGCTATCCGTCGGCGGCGTGCCACCGACCTGGACGGCTGCGTCGCGGCGCTCGCCGAGGTTCACCGGGTCGACGGGTACCCGCTGAACTGGCCTACCGACCCGCACCGCTGGCTGCGCGAGCCGCACCCGGCGCGAGCCTGGGTCGCCGTCGACGCCGACGCGGCCGTCGTCGGACACGTCGCGGTACACCGGATCCCCGATCAGGTGGACGGGCCGCCCGGCCGACCGACGGCCGAGGTGGCTCGTCTCTTCGTAGCGCCGAGAGCCCGTGGGTCGGCGCTGGGCAGCGCGCTGCTGGACCGGGCCCGCCAGTGGGCGGACAAACGCGCAACGGACCTGGTGCTGGAGTTGGCCGGCGGTGGCACCGCCGCCGCCGCGCTGTACGAGCGCGCAGGATGGCGGTGTGTCGGCACCAGCACGGCACCATGGACCGCTTCCGACGGCAGCCCGGTGTCGCTGCGCCACTACACGCTGCGTCACCGCGCGCCGGGCTCCGACGTCGCACCGGCCAGCGCCGCGAGGCGACGGGCGAGCCGGCCTGCGGCCTCGCGCAGCTCGGGAGGCTCCAGCACCTCCATCTCGTGATCCAGGCGGGCGAGGTGCGCGGCGAGCCAGTCCAGGTCGTCGCCGCCGACGACCAGCACGCACCATCCGTCGCGGTCGTCCTCGACCCGCCCCACCTGTGGTGGGACCACCTCCCGCAACCGCTCCGGTTGGGCGTGCACCCGCACCCGGGCGAGGTAGCGGTACGGCGCACCGGTCACGGCCCGCTGCACGAAGGCGACCGGATCCGGGTGCTCGCGGGCCGCGAAACGCCAGGTCGTCGCCACCGCCGCCCGCATCCGGTCCAGCCGGAACGTCCGCCAGTCGGCGCGGTCGACGTCCCAGGCCATCAGATACCAGCGGCGGCCGGTCGTGACCATCCGGATCGGCTCGACCGTCCGTTCCCGCTCACCAGCGTCCCGGCCGGGATAGTGGAATCGAACGCGTACCCCGTCCCGACAGGCGCGGGCGAGTGTCACCAGCAGCTCCGCGTCGATCTCGGCGACCGGGCCGATGAGGGTGTCGGTGGAGCCGTGCACCGCCCGCACCTCGGCGCGGAGCCGCGACGGCATCACCTGGTCGAGCTTCGCGAGGGCCCGCAGCGCGGCCTCGCTCGCCCCGGCGACAGTGCCCCCGGAGGCGAGCCGCAGAGACACCGCCGTGGCGATCGCCTCCTCGTCGTCGAGGAGCAGCGGCGGCAGCCGGGTGCCGGCACCGAGTTGGTAGCCGCCGCCGATGCCCGACACCGCGTGCACCGGGTAGCCGAGTGTCCGCAGACGCTGCACGTCGCGGCGCACGCAGCGGCCGGTGACCCCCAGCTCGGCGGCGAGTTCGGCGGCTGTCCAGGACAGACGTCGTTGCAGCAGCGCCAGAAGGCGCAGCACCCGCTCGGTCGTCGCCTCGACGGTCACCAGTCGATCGTTGCACTGATAGCGGAACATCCCTGTCCGCTATCAGCGAGAGGCTGGGATCATGACCGACCAGAACAGGAAGCAGGGATCCGCCGTGACCCGCGACGTCCAGATCACGTTCGACTGCGCCGACCCGGCGGGGTTGGCCACGTTCTGGGCCGAGGCGCTCGGCTATCAGGTGCAGGCCCCACCCGGGAACTTCGAGTCCTGGGACCAGGCGTTGGAGGCGATGGGTGTCCCGCCGGAGAACCGCAACGACGCGTCGGCGGTGGTCGACCCCGAGGGCTCGCGACCACGGCTGTTCTTCCAGCGGGTGCCGGAGCACAAGCAGGTGAAGAACCGCGTCCATCTCGACGTACGCGCGGCCCCCGGGCTGGAGGGTGACGAACGGATGGCGGCCCTGGAGGCGGAGGCCGAGCGGCTCGCCTCACATGGCGCCAGGCGGCTCAGTCGGCACGAGCCCACTCCCCCGTTGGGCGCCGGTCATCTCATCATGGCCGACCCCGAGGGCAACGAGTTCTGCCTCGACTGACCGGCGTTCGCGCAGCTCACCGCCGCACTGGCCGGGCGTCATGCGAACATGTGTACGTGTCGTCCGGCGCCAGCATCCTGCACGCCGACCTGGACGCGTTCTACGCGTCGGTCGAGCAGCGCGACGACCCGCGCCTGCGTGGGCGGCCGGTGATCGTCGGTGGCGGCGTGGTGCTGGCGGCCAGCTACGAGGCGAAGGCGCGGGGCGTCCGCAGCGCGATGGGCGGCCAGCAGGCGCGAAGGCTCTGCCCGGACGCGATCGTCGTGCCGCCGCGGATGTCGGCGTACACGGCGGCGAGCCGCGCGGTCTTCGAGATCTTCCGGCAGACCACACCGCTGGTCGAGGGGCTCTCCATCGACGAGGCGTTCCTCGACGTGGGTGGGCTGCGGCGGCTGGTCGGACCACCGGCCGAGATCGCCGAACGACTGCGCCGGGAGGTCCGCGAGCGGGTCCACCTGCCGATCACGGTGGGAGTGGCCCGCACGAAGTTCCTGGCCAAGGTGGCCAGCGGCGTGGCGAAACCGGACGGCCTGCTGGTGGTCGCACCGGACGCCGAGCTGGCGTTCCTGCACCCGCTGCCTGTGGAACGGCTCTGGGGCGTCGGCCCGGTCACGGCCGCCAAGCTGCGCGAACGCCGGATCCGTACCGTCGGGGAGGTGGCCCGCCTCGGTGAGGCGGCGCTGGTGTCGCTGCTCGGGGCGGGTGCCGGCCGGCACCTGCACGGGCTGGCGCACAACCACGACCCCCGGGCGGTGCAGGTGGGGCGGCGGCGCGGTTCGATGGGCGCGCAACACGCGCTGAGTCGCGGCCCGCACGCCTCGACGGAGTTGGACGCCATCCTCGCCGGCCTAGTCGACCGGGTCAGCCGGCGGATGCGGGCGGCCGGGCGGTCCGGCCGCACAGTGGTGTTGCGGCTGCGCTTCGGCGACTACACCCGGGCGACCCGCTCGCACACGGTGGGTAAGGCGACGGCGGACACGACGCCACTGCTCGTCGCCGCGCGTGCGCTCCTACGCGCGGCACTGCCCGAGATCGATCGCCGTGGAGTCACACTGATCGGTGTCTCAGTGGGCAACCTCGACGACAACCCGGTCCAGCCTGAGCTGCCGTTCCAGCCGGACCCTAGGTCCGATCTGGACGCTGCGGTCGACGCGGTCCGCGACCGGTTCGGATCAGCGGCGCTCACTCGGGCGGTATTGCTCGGCCGGGAGCCGAGAGTGGAGATGCCACTTCTGCCGGACTGACCGATAAGCGTGCGCTGTCCACGGCCGAGTTGCGATCAGAGACACATCACAGCAGGTCGGCGGTTTAGCCGGCGGCTGACGGGTGACCCTTGGGGGGTACAGCCTGACGAGGGGGGCCCACCATGTCCGACGACACCAGCAACCGACCGAGTCGCACCGCCGAGCGTCCGCACGACGTGACCGACCCGCTGCTGTGGCAGTTGGCGATCGACGTGCTGAGCGCCCACGAGCCGGACGACGAGGGCCGGTGCCGCAACCTCCAGTGCGCCGGGCAGTCCTGGCCGTGCGCGGCCCGCACCGGCGCCGAGCACTCACTGCGGCTGGCCCGCAGCACCCCCGCCTCGGTCGAGGTGACCATCGACGGGACCGACAGCGACGACGCCGACACGGATGGGCGTCGCGACGCGGCGGTACCGGCTCCCCGCTGGGGCTGGAACGCCGGCCCGGTGGCGTCGCACCGAGGGTCGAAGGCCGCCTCCGCGGCGTGACGGGCCACCAACCCCTGCACTGATCCGCACCACGTAGGCGAGCGCTCGGTCGGTTGTCCGGCCGAGCGTTCAGCTGTCGTGGCGGAGCCAGGTGACGATGCGGCGCAGCAGCTCCTGATGCCCCGGCGACTCGTACGACCGGACGTCGTGGCCGAGTGCGTCGTAGACGATCCGGCTGCTCCCGACGGTGCGCGCCCAGACCAGCGGGTGGGTGTCGCCGCCCTCGTCGTGGACGTAGAGGGGCTCGATGTCCAGGCCGTCGACCAGCTCCAACTCGGTGTAGCGCTCGTCGTGAACCTCGAAGTCCCCGAGCCCGGCGCTGATCGGGTGTTCCACACCGCTGCGCCGGATGAGACTCGGGCCGATCGGCGGGTGGAAGGTCCGGCCGTGGGCCCAGACGGCGCCGACGGTGGAGCGCCAGCTTGCCAGCTGGGGAAACGCGATCGTGGCGCTGTGCACGGCGAGCAGGCTGCCGCCACGGGCCAGGAAGTCGTCGAGGACGCGGGCGAAGTTCTCGTCCTCGGGAATCGGGGTTGTGCGGTCCGCGCTCGCGTTCACCACCAGCAGGCGCGCGCCGGCGAGCGCGACCTCGAGCTGATCGACGGCTGTCACGATCGCTACCGAACCCTCGTCGCCGATCAGCCGGGCCAGCGCGGCGCTGGTTTCGGCCAGCGGGTGCCAGGGGTCGGCGTGCGGGCCCTCCCCGCTGAAGATCACGGTGTCGACAGACATGCCGGTGCTCCGTTCATCATTTG
This sequence comes from Micromonospora hortensis, assembly GCF_022230935.1. Classification (NCBI taxonomy): domain Bacteria; kingdom Bacillati; phylum Actinomycetota; class Actinomycetes; order Micromonosporales; family Micromonosporaceae; genus Micromonospora; species Micromonospora hortensis. The sequence goes on along the minus strand of NZ_JAKKFE010000003.1, from coordinate 36,407 downwards.
GATTATTTTCGAAATCACGAAATGAAAGCTAGCATGGCGTCCATGAGAGCCCTGCATCATCCCGATCTCACCTCGGTCGACCTGGCCACCCTGCTCGGCGCCCTGGCCGACCCGGTGCGCCTCAGCGTCGTACGGCAGTTGGCACAGGCCGGCGGTGTCGTCTGCGGCCAATTCGACGCGCTGTCCGACGTCAGCATGTCCACGCTCTCGCATCACCTGAAGGTCCTGCGGGCCGCCGGCGTCCTCCGTGTCACACCGAACGGCAGTTTCCGTCGCCACGAATTGCGGGCCGACGAGATCAACGACCGGTTTCCGGGAATCCTTTCCGCGATCCTCGCCAACCTTGACCTGCCGGAGCGAGTGGGAGTGCCCGCATGACCGACGCCGCATCAGCCGGAAAGAAGCCGCCGAGCACGCTGGGCCTGTCCGCCGACGAGGTCCTGAGCACGACCCGCGCCGTCCGCAAACGTCTCGACCTGGGGCGTCCGGTCCCCCGCGACGTGATCGAGGACTGTGTGCGCATCGCGCTCCAGGCACCCAGTGGCCGCAACAGGCAGCGCTGGGACTTCATCTTCGTCGAGGACCGCGAGACCCGGGCGGCCGTCGCCCGACTGTGGCGACGCGGCCTGATGGCGCCGCCACCGGCGTCGGGCGGCACCGGGCCGGCTTTCAGCCGGATGGACTTCGCCTCCGAGCAGTGGGGTCGGATCGCCGGCAGTCTGGCGCACCTGGCGGACCACCTGCACGAGGTTCCGTTGCTGCTCATCCCCTGTCTACGCGTCGAGTCACGCGCCGAACTGGACAGCGTGCGCGGGCAGGCGGGAGCCTGGGGTTCGGTCATCCCGGCGTTCTGGAGCTTCATGCTGGCCGCCCGGGAACGCGGGCTCGGCACCGCCTGGACCACCAGCCATCTCAGCTACGAGCGGGAGATGGCCGAACTGCTCGGCATCCCCTACGACACCGTCGTGCAGGTCGCCCTCACCCCGGTCGCGTACACCCTCGGCACCGACTTCAAGCCCGGTCCGCGGGCCGACGCGGACGCGTTCGCCCACTGGAACCGCTGGTAGCGGCCCGCCGGCTGCGGGCTTCCCGGTGATCCGGGAACCCCGCAGCCGAAGGGGTACGCCTACAGGGTGCGCGCCAGCCGGTCGGCGAGCGTCCGGGTGAAGCGGGCCGGGTCGGGCAGCTCACCGCCCTCGGCGAGCACCGCCAGGCCGTAGAGCAGCTCGGCGGTCTCGGTCAGGGCGACGGTGTCGCTGCCCTGCTCGTGGGCCTTGCGCAGCCCGGACACCAGCGGGTGACCGGGGTTGATCTCCAGGATCCGCTTGGTGGTGGGGATCTCGTGCCCCATCGCCCGGTACATCTTCTCCAGGGTCGGGGTGAGGTCGTGGCCGTCGCCGACGACGCAGGCCGGTGAGGTGGTCAGCCGCGACGACAGGCGGACCTCCCGGACGCTGTCCGTGAGGGTGGTGCCCAGCCAGTCGAGCAGCCCGGCGAACTCCTGTCGCTGCTGCTCGCGCTCGGCCTCGGCCTGCTGCTTCTCCTCGTCGGTGTCCAGGTCGATCTCGCCCTTGGCGATCGAGCGCAGTGGCCGACCGTCGTACGTGCCGACCCGCTCGACCCACACCTCGTCGACCTGGTCGGTGAGCAGCAGCACCTCGTGCCCCTTGGCCCGGAACGCCTCCAGGTGCGGAGAGTTCTCGATCGCGGCCCGGGACTCGCCGGTGGCGTACCAGATGTCGTTCTGGCCGTCCTTCATCCGCGACACGTAGCCGGCCAGGTCGGTGGGCTCGGCCGGGTCGTTGGTCGTGGCCACCGACAGGATGTCCAGCAGGGTGTCGCGGTTGTCGGTGTCGTCGATCAGCCCTTCCTTGACCACGGCGCCGAACTCGGTCCAGAAGGTGCGGTAGCGCTCCGCGTGGTTGGCCTTGAGGTCCTTGACCGTGGCGAGGACCTTCTTGACCAGGCGGCGGCGGACGATCTGGATCTGCCGGTCCTGCTGCAGGATCTCCCGGGAGATGTTCAGCGACAGGTCGTGCGCGTCGACCACGCCCTTGACGAAGCGCAGGTAGGTCGGGACCAGCGCTTCGCAGTCGTCCATGATGAAGACGCGCTTGACGTAGAGCTGGACGCCTCGGCGGCCCTGCGGGGAGAACAGGTCCAGTGGGGCGTGGCTGGGCAGGAAGAGCAGCGCCTCGTACTCGAAGGTGCCCTCGCCCTTCATGTGCACGACCTCGAGCGGGTCGGCCCAGTCGTGGCTGACGTGCTTGTAGAACTCGTTGTACTCGGCGGCGGCGACCTCGTCGCGGGGCCGCGCCCAGAGTGCCTTCATCGAGTTGAGGGTCTGCACCTCGCGGGTGGCGGGCTCACCGTCGGCGCCGGGGCGTTCGACGCTCATCCGGATCGGCCAGGCGATGAAGTCGGAGTAGCGCTTGACGATCTCGCGGACGGTCCACTCGGCGGTGTAGTCGTGCAGGTTGTCCTCGGTGTCGGCCGGCTTGAGGTGCAGCGTCACTGTGGTGCCCTGCGGCGCCTCGTCGACCGCCTCGATCGAGTAGGTGCCCTCGCCGGTGGACTCCCAGCGGGTGCCGCCGGTCTCGCCGGCCTTGCGGGTCAGCAGGGTGACCCGGTCGGCGACCATGAACGCGGCGTAGAAGCCGACGCCGAACTGGCCGATGAGGTCCTGCTTGGCGTGGGCGTCGGCGGACTCGCGCAGTTGGCGCAGCAGCTCGGCGGTGCCCGACTTGGCGATCGTGCCGATCAGCTGGACGACCTCGTCGCGGGTCATCCCGACGCCGTTGTCGCGCACGGTGAGGGTGCGGGCGTCGCTGTCGATCTCCAGGGCGACGTGCAGGTCGTCGGTGTCGGCGACGAGTTCCTTGTCGACGAGGGTGGCCAGCCGGAGCTTGTCCAGTGCGTCGGACGCGTTCGAGATGAGTTCCCGCAGGAAGACGTCCTTGTTCGAATAGATCGAGTGGACCACCAACTGGAGGAGCTGACGCGCCTCGGCCTGGAATTCCAACGTTTCGGCCTGGTTGCTCACACCGTCTCCCATCTCGGCTCGTGCGAAGGTTCGCGGAAAGGATACGAGTCGTCACCGGTCGGGGTGTGGGCGCGTCCGGGTCGTATTCCCGATCCGAGCGGCCGACCCCGTGACATAGCTGACTTTGCTCAACAGAAGTCAGGTCGGATAGCGTGACGGCCATGAAGATCGCTGGAAGCACCGCCCTCGTCACCGGCGCCAACCGTGGCCTCGGCCGGCACCTTGCCGCCGAACTCCTCGCCCGGGGCGCCACCGTCTACGCCGGCGCCCGCAACCCCGACAGCGTCGACCTACCCGGCGTGACGCCGGTCCGCCTCGACATCACCGACCCGGCCTCGGTGGCCGCCGCCGCCGAGCTGGCCGGCGGCGTGAACCTGCTGATCAACAACGCGGGCATCGACACCCGGACCGACCTGCTCGACGGCGACCTGGACCTCGTCCGGCTGGAGTTGGAGACCCACTACATCGGCACCCTGTCGACGATCCGGGCGTTCGCGCCGGTCATCGCCGGCAACGGCGGCGGAACGATCCTCAACGTGCTCTCGGTCCTGTCCTGGTTCGGCTCCCCGACCCACGCGGCCTACAGCGCCGCCAAGTCCGCCGAGTGGGCGATGACCAACGTGCTGCGCGTCCAACTGGCCGACCGGGGCGTCCGGGTCGCCGGCCTGCACGTCGGATACCTGGACACCGACATGGCCGCTGACATCATCGGCCCGAAGTCCGACCCGGCGGCAATCGCCCGCATCGGTGTGGACGGCGTCGAGGCCGACGCGTACGAGATCGTCGCCGACGACCTCAGCCGCCAGGTGCAGGCCGGACTGGCCGGCGGCGTCGCCGCGCTCTACCCGCAGCTCCCCTGACCCACCACGCGACGGGTGACCCACCACGCGACGGGCCGCCACCGGAGAAACCGGTGGCGGCCCTTCTCGGGTACGCGGTCAGCTCGCCTGCAACGTCACGTCATCGATCACGAAGGTGGTCTGCAACGACGAGTCCTCGGTGCCGGTGAACCGCAGCGTCACCGTCTGCCCGGCGAACGCGGCGACGTTGAGGCTGCGCTGCACGTAACCGGTCGCGGCGTTGAGGTTCGAGTACGTCGCCAGGGTGGCCGAACCCGCCTGCACCGTGAGCCGGTCGTACGCCGTGGAGCTGGTGGTCTCGGCGGTGTCGATGTGCAGCCAGAACGACAGCGTGTACGTGGCGCAGCCGGCCGGCAGTGTCACCGACTGCGACAGGCTCTCGGTGCGGGTGCTGCCGAACCCGTTGAGCCACGCCTTGTACGACCCGGTCCGGGCCGGCTGGCCGCTGGCGTTGGTGATCACGCCCGAGGACGCGGTCCACGGCGTGCTGCCGCTCTCGAAGCCACCGTTTCCGACCACCTGACCGCCGGTGCAGGTCGGGGTGCCGCCGCCCACGGCGAGCTGCCACAGCGCGTACGCGACGCCGTCGGCCGCCCGGTTCAGCACAGTGGCGCTGACGTTGGCGGTGGTGTCGCAGGACCGGTGGTAGCACGGGTCGTACGCGGAGTTGGCGGTACCGCCCCACTTGGCGGCCTGGGCGCTGGTCTTGCGGGCGCTGGCGCCGGCGGCGTAGCCCGAGGTGGGGATGCCGGCCTGCTGGAAGTAGTAGTCGTCGGAGCGACCCTGGCCCTCGACGTTCTCCTCCGGCTGCAAGCCCAACGAGTCCCAGTACGCCTTCAGTGGCGCGGCCGTGGTCGAGCTGACCCGGTTGATGAAGTAGCCGCCGTTGGTCGAGCCGACCATGTCGAAGTTGTAGTAACCCTTGATGTAGCCGCGCTGGGTGGCGCTGAGCGAGTTGACGTAGAACCGGGAGCCGTTGAGCCCCTGCTCCTCGTCGGTCCACCAGGCGAACCGCACCCGTTTGGTCACCGTCGGGTTCTGCGCGGCCAGGACCAGCGCGTTCTCCAGCAGGGTCGACGAGCCGGTGGCGTTGTCGTTGATGCCCGGACCGGCCGCGACACCGTCGAGGTGCGCGCCGAACATGACCACCTGGTCGGCCGGGCCGCCGGGCCACTCGGCGATGAGGTTGTTCGAGGGGTACCGGCAGCTGGAGCAGTACTGCTCGCTGACGGTGTAGCCGGCCGACTGGAGCCTGGTCTTGACGTAGTTGAGCGAGGCGGTGTAGCCGGCCGAGCCGGCCCGTCGGTTGCCACCGTTGCTGGTGGCGATGGCGTTGAACTGGGTCAGGTGCGCCTGGACGTTGGTGATGGAGATGTCCGGCGCGGCCAACGCGGCGGCGGACGCGGCGATCGGCCGGGTCACCGTCGTGGCGGTCGGAGGTGACGCGGTCGCCGCTTGGGCGGCCAACGGCACCGTCATCCCGGCGAACACGGCGAGCGCGATTCCCGCGCTCAGCGTTCTGCCTCTCATGGGGGCTCCTCGGGGTTGGAGAGATACCCGAGACACTTACAGATATCTATTTCCTGAGCATCGGTCGTTCGTCCCGAACCGCCGCCGGTTCGACGGTGGGTACCGGCGTCGGCACAGGTGAGTAGAGGTGTCAGGATGGGTAGGTAACGCGGCAGGGGTCGTCGGGCCCGGAACGGGGGCTTGCGATGGGGTCGGATCGAGCGTGACACGACCCAGCACTGACCTGTTCCTCGGCGGCGAGACCGGGCGGTTGATGGCACAGCTGGACTGGGCCGGCACCCCGCTGGGCCCGGTCGACGGTTGGCCGCAGAGTCTGCGCGCCGCCGTCCGGGTGGTGCTCTCCTCCCGCTATCCCATGCTGCTGCTCTGGGGCGAGAGCTACTCGCAGCTCTACAACGACGCGTACTCAGCGCTGATCGGCGACAAGCACCCCGCCGCGCTCGGCGACGACGTACGGGTGACGCTGGCCGAGGGCTGGCACGTCCTCGCCCCGCTGATCGAAAAGGCCATGGCGACCGGGGTGGCCAGCTGGGTCCCCGCCCTGCAACTGCTGCTGGAACGGTCCGGCTATCGCGAGGAGGCGTACTTCAGCGTCTCGCACGCCCCCGCCCGCGACGACGACGGCCGCACCGTCGGCGTACTGACCGTGTGCAGCGAGGTCACCCAGCAGGTGGTCGGTGAACGCCGGCTCCGTCTCCTGCGCGACCTGTCCGTGCTCGGCGACGGGCGCACCGTCGACGTGGACGCCACCGGCGCTCGGCTGATCGACGTGATCGACGGCCACCCCTTGGACGTGCCGTTCGCCGCCATCTACCTGCGCGACGGCACGGCGCTGCGCCGGGTCGCCTGCACCGGCAGCGACCAGGGGCACGCCCAGGCCCTGCCGGACGCCGTCGAGCTGACCGACCCGGGCCCGCCCGCGTACGCCTGGGGGCTGACGGACGCCGCCGAGGGCCGGGCAACCCAGGTGACCGACGTCACCGACCGGCTGCCGCTGCCCGCCGGCCCGTGGAACGACCCGGTCCGCACCGCGCTGGCGCTGCCGCTGCCCTCCGCCGACGAGGACCAGCCGCTCGGCGTCCTGCTCGCCGGGGTCAGCCCCAGCCGAGGGCTCGACGAGGCGTACCGCTCCTTCCACCAGCTGCTCGCCCAGCAGATCTCCGTGGCGGTGCGCAACGCCCAGGAGTACGAGGAGGAGCGGCGCCGGGTCGAGGCGATGGCGGAACTGGACCGGGTCAAGACCGACTTCTTCGCCAACGTCAGCCACGAGTTCCGTACCCCGTTGACCCTCATCCTCGGTCCGCTGACCGACGCCCTCACCGACGCCACCGCGCCGTTGGCGGCGGTGCAGCGGGAGCGGGTGGAGACCGGCTGGCGTAACGCCACCCGACTGTTGACGCTCGTCAACAGCCTGCTCACCTTCTCCAGCCTGGAGGCCGGGCGGGCGCGCAGCGACGCCCGGGTGGTGGACCTGGCCGCGCTGACCGCCGAGCTCGCCGGGGTGTTCCGGGCCGCCGTCGAGCGGGCCGGGCTGACCCTCGAGGTGAGCTGCCCACCGCTGCCCCGGCCGGTCGCTGTCGACCCGGTCAACTGGGAACGCATCGTCACGAACCTGCTCTCCAACGCGCTGAAGTACACGTTCATCGGCCGCATCCGGGTCACCCTCGACGCCGATGACGAGGAGGTGCGCCTCACCGTCGCGGACACCGGCATCGGCATCGCGGAACGGGACCTGCCGAAACTCTTCGAACGCTTCCACCGGGTGCGAGGCGCCCGCTCGCGCAGTCACGAGGGCACTGGCATCGGCCTGGCCCTGGTGCACGAGTTGGCCCGGCTGGAGGGCGGCGACGTGCGGGTGACCAGCCAGGTGGGCGTCGGCAGCAGGTTCACCGTGACGCTGCCCTGGTCGGCGGCGCACCGCACCGCGGTCACCGGGCCGGCGGTGGACGGGCGGGGTGACGCGGCCCGCGCCGCCGTCGAGGAGGCGATGGGCTGGCTCACCGAACCGGACGACGCGCTGACCGAGCCCGATCCCGCGTGCGGGGCGGCCACTGACGAGCTGACCGGCGCCCGGATCCTGCTCGCCGACGACAACGCCGACATGCGGGCGTACCTCACCCGGCTGCTCACCGGTCAGGGCTGGCGGGTGCGGGCCGTCACCGACGGCCGGCAGGCCCTCGACGAGATCCACAGTGATCTGCCCGACCTGGTCCTGACCGACGTGATGATGCCGGTGCTGGACGGCTTCGACCTGGTGCGCCGACTACGCGCCGACCCGACGACCCGGACGCTGCCGGTGCTGGTGCTCTCCGCCCGTGCCGGCGGGGAGGCCAGCGTGGAGGGCCTGAGCCTGGGCGCCGACGACTACCTGGTCAAACCGTTCGCCGCGGCCGAGTTGATCGCCCGGATCCGGGCCAGCATCCGCCGAGCCCGCGACCGCGCCCCTGCCGTTGCCGTCGTCGGCGACCCGGCGACTGTCGCTGCCGCAGCTCCCCCGGCGCGAACCGCCCCGACCGGCCCCGTTGCGCCGACCCCGGCGGTCGAAACCGTCCGCGACGCGTCAGTGGTGGTGGATGCGCCGCCCGAGCCGGACGGGCTGGGCGACCTCCTGGACGTCGAGTGGACGTACCCGTCCGTGCCCACCTCCGCCGCCGCGATGCGTCGCGACGTCCGGGGCGCGTTGGGCGAGCTGGACGTCGACCCGGACGTGCTGGAAGATCTCCTGCTCGCCGCCTCCGAGGCCATCAACAACGCCGTCGAGCACGCGCAGCGACCCAGCCGTCCGGAGGTACGGGTGCGCGTCCAGGTGGGTGGCGGACTGATCCGGATCTCGGTACGGGACTTCGGCACCTGGCGGGACCGCCGGCCGGCGATGGACCGGGGACGCGGAGCGCTGCTGATGAACGCCTACGGTGACGTGCGGCTGGTCTCCACCGCCGAGGGGACGACGGTGACCATCGAGCGTCGACTGGCCTGAGTGTCGGCGGCGCGTCAGAGTCGGCGGCCGCTGGCGTCGCGGGCGATGATGCCGTCCAGCCGCTCGCCCGGAGTGAGCCGCGCCGGGTCGAACCAGAAGATCAGTAACTGCTTGTCGCCACTCCATGGCGCCACTCGGGCGTCGACCTGCCGACCGTCGACGGTGCCGACGATCCGCTTGGCGGGGCCGACGAAGTAGCCGAAGGTGGGCACCGGCGCGGCGAAGCCCTCGTCGTAGCCGATCTGATGGAACCCGGCGCTGCGGTCGCTGCCGTAGACGTCGTTGACCAGGATGTCGGTGCTCAACGAGCCGTCCGGAGCCTGGCGACCGGCGGCCAGTCCGATGGACACCTTGGGCTCACCGGGCACTGACACCGCGACGACGTAATAGACCCGACGCTCGGCGCCGTGCCGCACCCCGCTGTCCACGATCTGGCCCAGGGGCTTCGGTGGCGGCTCGTCGCGGCCCACAGTCGGCGGCGGCGTGGAGCCCAGCGACTTCTCCGCCCACGGCGAGACACCGACCGACGGTGGAGCGACGGCGACCGGCGGCGGGTGCTCGGTCGGCGCCGGATCGCCCGCCCCGGACACGCCGACCGCCACCACGACGACCGCCGCGGCCAGGCCGGTCGCGAGAGTCGCCGCCCCGGCTCCGGCGACGCGTCGACGGGTCCGCAACCGACGTCCCTCGCGCATCACGGAGTCCAGATCGAGCACGGCGTCGGAACGCTCGGTCGCCCGCATCGCGTGGCGGAGCCGATCCAGCTCGCTCATCGGCGCGCCCTCTCGTCGGCCGTGCGGGGCTCGGCGGTGCGCAGCTTCTCCAGAGCTCGTGAGCTGGTGCTCTTGACCGTGCCGACGGATACGGAGAGTTCCCGGGCCACCTGCGCCTCCGGCAGGTCGAAGTAGTAGCGCAGGACGACGATGGCGCGCTCCCGGGGGCTGAGCGCACCGAGGATGCTGATCAACCAGCGCCGGGTGGCCACGTCGTCGGCCACGTCGCCACGCCGCTGCTCCGGCACCTCGTCGGTCGGGTACTCCCGCATCGGCCGTCGCCACCCGTCGACCAGATGGTTGACCAGCGTGCGGCGGGCGTACCCGTAGGCGTCGTCGTCGTGGATCCGCGACCACGACGCGTAGGTGCGCACGAGTGCGGTCTGCGCGGCGTCCTCGGCCTGGTGGTGGTCACCGGTCATCAGGTACGCGGCGTGCACCAGTCGCGCGGACGCTGCCCGCGCGAACTCGACGAAATCGGCGTCACCCCGCGCCACCGCGAACCCTCCCCGTGCCACAGAGCTAGAGACGGGCGAGGCCGGCAAAAGGTTGAGCCCTGGGTCACATCAACTTTTCGGCACTGTCGCCCGTCTTCTCCTCCGCGCCGCCGCCGAGCGACGCGCGAGGGGAGAGACATGTCGACGAAGGTTACCCGCCGCTGGGGTACCGCCTCGATGGCGTCATTCTTGGTGGTGGCGCTGCTCACCGGGTGCGGCCTGCCCGCCGCCGGGCAACCCGCCACCGACCCGGTCGTCGCCGGGCCGCCGCCCAGCGATGCGGCGACACCTACCGGTCGGCCGACCGGAGCCACCGAGGTCCGAACCAGTTCCGCACCGGTCATCGCGGTCAGCTATCCCGCCACCGGTGGTAACCGCTGGTCGGTGGCGCCCGGCGAGACGACCCCCGGGCGCGCGACGGCCGGCCGGTTGCTGCGCTACCGGGTCGCCGTGGAGCGCGACATCCGGGGCCTGCCGGCGACTGACATCGCCACGGCGATCACCGCGACGTTGAACGACCCACGCGGGTGGATGGCGGGTGGAGCGTGGCGGCTGCGCCGGGTCGGTGCCGGCGAACCGACCGACTTCACCATCTACCTGGCGACCCCCGGCACCCGCGACACCCTCTGCCAGGACGTGCCGGACGCCTACACCTCCTGCCGCAACGGTGGCCGGGTGGTGCTCAACGTGGCGCGCTGGGTCAAGGGGGTGCCGGGTTACGGCGCGACAGTGGAGTCCTACCGGCAGTACATGGTCAACCACGAGGTGGGGCACAAACTCGGACACGGCCACGAGCGGTGCCCCGGGCGGGGTCGGCCGGCGCCGGTGATGCAGCAGCAGACGCTGGGCCTGCACGGCTGCACCGCGAACGCCTGGCCGTACCCGAAGGGCAAGGCCCGCTACAGCGGGCCGGTCGGGGCGTACGACGACGCGATCCCCAGGCGTGAGGGCGCCTACTCGGCATCGTGAGGACAGCGTTCCCTCAGGTACGCCGACGGCGCTCCTGGTCGAGTCGCTCATCCTGGCGGCCCATCTCGTAGATGGCGTTGAGGCTGGTCGGCAACCGGCTGACGTTCTCCGGCACCGGGCCGGGATCCGGTGCCGGGCCGGCGCCTGGTGCGGGGTCGAGGTCGGGTGTGGCGGCGGGGACCGCGGCCCGACGGCGCACGAGCAGCAGCGCCAGCACCGCGAGGACGGCCACGACCAGCAGGTACGACGCGGGCGGCCAGGCATTCCGGGTGGGGCTGGCGAGGACCGGCGGTGCGGTCGGTGCGGGGGCGTCGCCGTCGCGCCCGGGCACTGCGGCCTCACGGGTGGCGGTGCCCTCGGCAGTGGTGCGGCGATCGGGGGCGGTGGGTGCGGGGCGGCCCCCGGTCGAGCCGGCGGGCACCGGGATCGCCGTGGCCTCCGCTGGGCTGGGCTGACCGGCGACCGGTGGCCGACTCGGCGTGGCCGCCCCGGTGGGGGTGGCGCTCGGCGGCGGAGCGGTGCTCGGCGTGTCACCGTTGAGCAGGTCGTCGACGATCTGGCCGACGCCGCCGATGATGTCGCCGAGCGGATCCGGGGTGGCCGACGGGGACGGCGCTGGCGCGAGGGCGAGGGTCAGCGCGAGGACGACGACGGTAGGCATGACGCCACCTCCGATGTGCCGGATATGCCACGCACCGTATCGCATCGTGGGATGGCGTGGGTGGCACCGGCACACCGGGGCGGGGGCGCGTGTGGTGCTCGCCCCCGCCCGCGATGTCGCTGATGGTCAGACCGGCAGGCCACCCACCTGAGTGGAGATCCACGATCGGATCGACGGCAGGTCGACGTAGATGGACGGGCCGGTGGCACAGGTGGAGTTGTTGTTGCCGGCCCGACTCGTGGCGCCGATCAGGTTCCACACTCCGTTGACCCGGCGCACCTGCGGACCACCCGAGTCGCCGTAGCAGGCGCCGGAGTTGCCGTTGGTGTTGTTGGTGCAGATCTCGTACGGACCGTTGATGCCGGAGCACCGGCTGTCGGCCACGATGGACGTGTCGAGTTCGTTGGCCACGGCCGGAGCCGAACCGCAGCCCCGCGGGGCGCAGGTCTGACCCCAGCCGATGATCCGGGTGGCGGTGCCGACCGCGCCGGAGGTGCTCGGGATCGGGGCCGGCGCGTACGTGACCGAGCTGGCCAGTTGCAGCAGCTTGACGTCGACGCTCGGGTGGTTGACCGCCCGGGTCACCCGCACCACGGTCCCGCCGCTGGAACGGTTGATGCTGCCCACCCGCACCGAGGACGGCGTCGAGCAGTGCTTGGCGGTGACCGCCCAGTTGCCCTTGATCAGCGTGCCCGTGCAGCCGGAGACGTACACCATGAAGGGGTAGTTCTCCGTGGCCGGCCGGCCGCCGACCACCAGCGGGCTGATGTCGGAGTCGCCGTTCCAGGTGTACGTCGTGCTGGCCGGCGCGGCCAGGGAGCCGGCGAACAGCGAGTTCACCCGGCTCGCTTCGGCGGCGCTGGGGTTCGCGTTGCGGCAGGAGACCGGTGCGCTGCTGCCGGACATCAGATCGGAGCAGAGACCGGTGCGCCGGTCCGGCAGGCCGAGGATGTGGCCGACTTCGTGGGTGGCGATGCGGGTGCGGTCGTAGCCCTGGTTGACGGCCGTGCGGCCCATCCAGATCCGGCCCGAGCCGAGGCCGGTCGGCTGCGCGCGGGGCCAGCCTTCGTCGACGTAGATGGTGATGCTGGCCGGGGTACCGGCCAGGAGTCGGACGTTGCTGACCCGGCTGTTCCAGATCTGCGCCGCCTGGTCGAAGTTGGTGCGGAACTCGCCGGTCCGGCTCGCGTCGTAGTAGACGGTCCGGATGGCGGCGGCCGGCGTACCGGTGGCGAGCTGTATCCCGGCCGCCGCCAGGATCGCCACCAGCATGGCCAGCGCCGCGCGTCTCAGTTGTCCTCGGAACATCGGGTACTCCCTGCGGTCGTCCGGCGACCGTCGCCACCGGTCCATCGATACGCGCCGATATTAATGTGACGGCGGCCGATGTTCGGCATAGCGGAAGCGTCATACCGGCGACGTGCGGGCCGTTACCCAGCGGTTACGTCGCGGCGAAGCTCCCGTGCCGGGGCAGGACGACGGTGGCGGCAGAGGGTCACCGGCAGCGCCGCCGCGACGTGACCCCCATACCGAACGGAGAAACCACAATGAGGATCAGGAGCGCACTGACCGCGTTGGCGGTCGTCCTCGCCGGGCTGGTCGCCAGCGCCGGCAGCAGCACCGCCGCGGGCACCACGACGGGAGCGGCGTACTGCGGGATCACCTGGGGCAGCGCGGAGAAGGCGGCCGGCACCCTGAGCGACGCACCGCTGATGGACGTGCGGACCGGCCGGCACGACTGCTACGACCGGGTCGTGTTCGAGTTCAACGGTCCGGTCGACGGTTACGCGATCGGCTACGGCGAGACGTGGACCGAGGGCGAAGGGCTGGCGCTGTCGCCGTACACCGCCGGCGGGGCGCTGCTGCGGGTCTCCCTGCGGGCCCCGGCGTACGACGACGACCACCTGGGCACCGTGCCCTACGCGGTCGGCGAGCACGTGGCGAACTTGCTGCGCTACCCGACGCTGCGCGACGTGGTGTTCGGCGGCAGCTTCGAGGGCTACAGCACCTTCGCCGTCGGCGTACGGGCGCGCTTGCCGTTCCGGGTGCTCGTGCTCGCCGGTCCGGGCACCCACAGCCGGGTGGTGCTCGACGTCGCCCACCAGTGGTGACCGGGGCGGGAGCTCGACCGTCACCGCTCGCCAGCAGCCGCAGGCGACGCCGGTAGCGTCACGGTCGGCGTGGTGATCAGTGCGGCGGCGAACTCCCGTCCCGCCGATCATGGAGTTGTGGTGGGTGACAAGGCGACCGACAGTCGCCACGACGGGCACCACAACTCCATGATCGACATTGACCTAAGCCTCGTCGGCCAGGTGCCAGACCTCGCGCATCGGGGCCCAGAAGTCCCCCGAGCCGGGCTCGGCGATCGACTCCTGACACGGGTCGGTCAGCTTCCACCACTCCTGCGTCTGCGGGTCCGCCGCGATCAGCCGCAGGTCGGCCTCGTAGTCGTCGCCCACGTACTCGTAGTAGCCGAAGAGCAGATCGTCGTGGAGGAAGATGGTGTAGTTGCGGAAGTTCGCCTCGCGCAGCGTCTTCTCCACGCTCGGCCAGACGGCGGCATGCAACCGCAGGTAGGTCTCCCGCTGCTCGGGGCGGAGTCGGATCACGCAGCCATGACGTTTCACGTCGTGCCCTTTCGTGTGAGCTGTTTCCAGGGGTGCCGAAGGCACCTGAACGTAGCGGTTGGGCAGCGCCCGGAGGGGGCCAGCCGGCCGCCGATGTCGGCCGTTCCGCCAGGACTACGCACTGTGGCGCCGGGTCTACCCTCGGGTGATGGAGGGCCGCGTGCTGGTGGTCGAGGACGATTTCTCGATCCGGGAGGTCACCGCCCTCGGTCTGCGCCGCGCCGGCTTCCGGGTCGACACCGCCGTCGACGGGCGGCAGGCCCTGGCCGCGTTCCGCGCCCACCCCGTCGACCTCATCGTGCTCGACATCATGCTGCCGGGCCTGGACGGTCTGGAGGTCTGCCGGGAGATCCGGCGGACCAGCCAGGTGCCGATCCTGATGCTGACCGCGCGTACCGACACCATCGACGTGGTGGTCGGGCTGGAGTGCGGCGCGGACGACTATCTGCGTAAGCCCTTCGACCTGCCCGAGCTGGTGGCCCGGGTTCGTTCGGTGCTGCGCCGGATGAACGTGTCGGCCCCCTCGTCAGTCATCGAGGTCGGCGGCCTGGAGATCGACCCGGGCGGCTTCGTGGTTCGCCGGCACGGCCAAGAGGTGGCGCTCACCGCCACCGAGTTCCGCCTGTTACTGGAGCTGGCCCGCCGGCCCGGTCAGGTCTTCACCCGGGACCTGCTGCTGGACCTGGTCTGGAACCACGACTTCCTCGGCGACTCCCGACTGGTCGACGTGGCGGTGCAGCGGTTACGGGCCAAGATCGAGGACGACCCGACGCAGCCACTGCTGATCCGGACCGTGCGCGGCGCCGGTTACAAACTGTCGACGGGCTGACGGGGGCGGCGATGGCCGGACGCGGGGTGTTCCCCGGGCGCCTGCGGCGCCGGCTGACGATCGCGTTCGTCCTGGTCGCCGGCGTCTCGGCCGGGCTGCTCGCTGGCGGGACCGGGCTGCTGCTGCGCCAGTCCTGGTTGGACGCGTCGCTGCACGAGGCCGCCGCCGATGCCCGCTACCAACTCGTTCTCGCTGGGCAGTTCCTGCCGCTGACCGAGCAGCGCAGCACCGAACTGCTCACCAGCTTCGAGGCCAGCGGTCGGCACGTGCTGCTCGTCGACGGCCCGACCCGCGCCTCGCACCCCGCGTACGTCCCGGTGCTGGGCACCCGGTTGCGGGCCGTGGTCGCGGACGGGCGGCTCGGTTATCAGCGCTCCGCGCCGGCGGAGCGTCCTCGGCTGCTGGTGATCGGTGGGCGCATCCCCGGCTCGGCCGCCGAGTTGTACGTCCTGACCGTGGAGGACGACGTCGCCACCGACCTGGGTCAACTCCGCACCGCGCTGGTGGCCGGCTGGGTGCTCGTGGTGTTGCTCGCCGCCGCGGTGGGGCACGCGTTGGCCCGTCGCACGTTGGAGCCGGTGGGCCGGGCCAGCCGGGCCGCCCGAGCGCTCACCGAGGGCCTGCTCGCCACTCGCCTGCCGGTACGCGGGCGCGACGAGTTCAGCGTCTGGGCGGCGACGTTCAACGAGATGGCCGAGGCACTGGAGTCGAAGATCGCGGCGCTGTCGGCCGCGCAGGCCCGCGAGCGGCGGTTCACCGCCGACGTCGCGCACGAGCTGCGTACCCCGGTGACCGCGTTGGTGGCCGCGGCGTCGCTGCTGCGCGAGCACCTCGACCAGCTGCCCGACGACGCCCGACCGGCGGCCCGGCTGCTGGTCGGCGACGTGGTCCGGCTGCGCCGGTTGGTGGAGGATCTGATGGAGATCTCCCGGCTGGACGCCGGGCGGGAGCAGTTGGCCGTCGGGCCGGTCGACGCGTTGGCGCTGCTGCACGGCATCGTCGGGGCGCGCGGCTGGTCGCCGCGGGTGCGGGTCGCCGGTGATCCGGTCACGGCGCGCACCGACAGGCGTCGGCTGGAGCGCGTGCTGGCCAACCTGGTCGCCAACGCGGTCGAGCACGGCGGCGGCGAGATCACGGCCAGCGTGGCGGGCGCGGGCACCCTGGTCGCCTTCGAGGTCACCGACGAGGGGCCGGGTATCCCGGCCGAGCACCTGTCCCGCGTGTTCGACCGGTTCCACCAGGTCGATCCGTCCCGCTCCGCGCCGGGCAGCGGGCTCGGGCTGGCCATCGCCCGGGAGCACGCCGAGCTGCTCGGCGGCGCGCTGAGCGTGCGCAGCGAACCGGGCGAGGGCACCCGGTTCCGGCTGGAGTTGCCCATCGCTGGTCCCGCCGGCCCCCACGGTGACGACCTGTCGCCCCCGAACGACAGTGCCCGCCCGGGTCCGGTTGGGCGTACCGCAGGCACGCCGGGCGGTGTGGGGTGACCGGCCGCGGCGCGGTCGGGCTGGGCGCATCGGCGCTGGTCGCGTCGCTCCTGCTCGGCGGCTGCGGCACTCCCCGCTCCGGTGATCTCGGCCCGGCGCCCACCGCGCCGCCGCCGAGCGTCGCACTCACCGACCGCCCGGAACCCACAGCGACCCGGGCCGTGGCACCGACGCCACCGCCCGCGAACCGGCCGCCGGGTCCCTCGACGGCGGCGTCCACCGGCACGCGCCGGCCGGATCCGGTGACCATCGAGCTGTGGTACGTCCGCGCCGGGCTGCTCGTGCCGACCCGGCGCACCCGGCCGGCCACTGTCGCGACGTCCCGGCTGGCGCTGACCGAACTGGCCGCCGGGCCGAGCCCGGCCGAGGCCGCCACCGGGATGATCACCCTGCTTCCGACCGGCGTCGAGGTCACCCGCATCGCCGACGGCGTGGCGACGCTGCGGGTGCCGTCCGTCGGTGACCCGGCCACCCGGCGGCTGCGCGAGGCGCAGGTGGTGTGGACGCTCACCCAGTTTCCCAGCGTGCGTCAGGTCCGCCTCGACGACGCCGCCCCGGTCGACCGGGCGGATTACGCGGACCTGCTGCCACCGATCGTGGTCACCGGCCCGATCCCCGGGGAGCGCGTCTCCGCTCCGCTCGTCGTCACCGGCACCGCCACCGTGTTCGAGGCCACTGTGAGCGTCCGGGTGCTGGACGCCGCCGGCCGGGAGGTGGCCACCGGTTTCGGCACCGCCAGTTGCGGCAGCGGCTGCCGGGGCGGCTACCGCGTGGCGGTCGGCTGGCGCACGGTCCGCGAACAGAAGGGCACTGTCGAGGTGTACGAGGTGTCCGCCGAGAACGGCACGCGGATCAACACGATGGCGGTGCCGGTGGTCCTCGCGGCCCGCGACTGACCACCTCGCCCCAGAGGGTGTTAACCCGATGCGTCATCCATTTGTCGACGGCGACGTGCGGCGCTGACGTCTACCCGACAGCGCAGATCCTCGCCGGCATTTCCCGGGCCGGCGCGGCCACGCGATGAAACCGCAGGCCAGATGCCGTGGAGCCGGTGGGAACGTCTCCGACACGCCGGCAGCGCGAAGGCTCGTCGGGCTTGGCCGGACGGCCGTTCACGTGACCTTCGAGATTGACCTGGGTAGACATGTTTGCCAACGTGAGCGCGTCATTGCACACAGTCATATTCGCTGTTCAGCACCGTGCCGGCCGGGCGACTCAGGAAGTCGTACCGGTCGCCGCGACAGCCTCGCCATCCCTCACAGAGCGGAGATACATCATGTCCGGTGGCAGCCTTCCCCGTACCGGTATGGGCGTCGTCACGATCGGCGGCGCGGCCGGGATCGGCAGCTACGCCCTCCCCCTGCCGCTCACCATCGCCCTCACCGGAGCGACAGCCGTCCTCGTCGGCTTCATCATGATCCGGATGACGTTCCGTCGTAAGCAGTCGGTCGGCCAGTGACCGCGAGTGTCACGAAGGGTCGTGTCCTGTTCGCCGCGGCGGTCGTCCTGGCCGCCGCGGCGGCGTGGACCGCCCATCACGTCCTCGCCGTGATCGGCGCCATCGACGGAGGCGGTCATCGCTTCACCTTCGCGTACGCCGCCATGTTTCTGCTGCTGATCTGGCAGCTCGGCACCTCCTATCTGGAGAAGCCCGCAGTGGTCACCGACCGGATGCAGGGGCACCTCGACGGTCTGCACGTGGTGGGCATCGTGCCGGCGTACAACGAGGATCCGGGCGCGCTGCGGGCCTGCCTCGAATCCATGATCTTCCAAACACGCAGACCAAACACCATCTACGTGGTGGACGACGGTTCGAAGCTGACCGAGGGCTACCAGCCGATCAAGAGGTGGTTTCTCGACGTCGCCCCCGTACACGGGATCATCGCCGCCTGGCACATCCAACCCAACGCCGGGAAACGGCACGCCCAGGCCGCCGCGGTGCGGTCGACACCGGCAGCCGACGTCTACTGGACGGTGGACTCGGACACCATCTCGGATCCGAACGCCCTCGACGAGTTGCTGAAGCCCTTCGCCGACCCGGCGGTGCAGTCCGTCGCGGGGGTGGTGATGGCCGCGAACGTGCGCAGCAGCTTCCTCACCCGGTTCACCGACCTGTGGCTGGTGACCGGGCAGCTCACCGACCGGTCGTCGCTGTCGGTGTTCGGGTGCGTGTGGGTGAACTCGGGCCCGATCGCCGCCTACCGCGCGGAGGTGGTTCGCGACAACCTCGGCGCGTATCTGACGGAGACGTTCTTCGGCCAACGGGTGCCCTTCTCCGACGACTCCCTCCTCACCCTCTTCGCGATGGTCAGGGGACGTACCGTGCAGCAGCCGTCGGCGTTCGCGTTCTCCCTCATGCCGGAGAACGCCGGGCACTTCTGCCGGATGTTCCTGCGGTGGATGCGCGGCAGCTTCATCAGGACCTGGTGGCGGGTCCGGTACCTGTCGTTGCTGTCGATCGCGTGGTGGCTGCATCTGCTGCGCTGGGCGGCGACTGTGGTCGCGACGGTGCTGTTCGTGGCGGTGGCGATCCTGTCGCCGATCATCGACCCCGATCCGAGGGCGATTCCGTGGCTGGTGGCCGTGCCGTTGATCGTCGGGTACGGGCAGGCGCTCCGCTACATGACGGTGCGACGATCGGACCAGTCGACGGCCTACCAGTGGGGCACCTGGCTCCTCACGCCCGTCGCCGTGGTGTTCGCCCTGGTCGTGCTGCGCGCGATCCGCTGGTACGGCGTCGCCACCTGCTGGCGCACCGGCTGGGGAACCCGCAAGAAGGTGGAAGTGGCGCTGGGTTCCTGACCACGCGACCCGTGCCGATCCTGACACCCGGGCCGACTCCCCGTGAAACGTGACCGTTTCGCCGGCTGGATGCGAGGCAACTCACGAAACCCTGCACGATCAGCCAACCGCGAACTAGTGTCAGTACGACATCGTTTCGCGGGGGGTCGGGATGCTGGGTGGTCAGCAGGTGGGCGCGGGTGCCGGGGTGCCGGCAGCCCGGGCCCCGCGCTGCACCGACAGCGACCTGTTCACCGTCGTCATCGACACCCTGCGCGAGGTCGGCTTCGACCGGATGACCATCGACGCCGTGGCCGCCCGCGCCCACGTCAGCAAGGCCACCATCTACCGACGCTGGGACGGCAAGGCCGAGCTGGTCGTCGCCGCCCTGCGCGACCGGCACGTGGGTGTCCACAACCCGCCCGACACCGGCTCCCTCCGCGGGGACCTGATCGAGTTGCTGAAGGCCACGGCCGCGATCTGCACTGCCGACTGCGACCTCATGCAGGCGTTGACCTTCGCCATGCGGACCAACCCCGAGCTGGAACGCCTGGTGCGTCACCAGGTACTGCCGGCCGGGCGGGTGGCAAGCACCGCCATCCTGGTCCGGGCCGCCGCCCGCGGGGAGATCCCGCCGGAGGCCGGCGAGCGGGAGTTGTTCCACGATCTGGCGCCCGCGCTCACCATGTCCCGCATCGTCGCGCACGGCCTACCCGCCGATGACGCGTTCCTCACCCAGGTCGTCGACCAGGTGCTGATCCCGGTACTCCGCTATCAGCACGACCGTCCGTCGCCGGCCTGATTCACCGATATTCGCAACACGGAAGGCTTCACCATGCCCGGAACCACCTCGACCGCGCCCGGCGCGCCCAACGCCGGGGCGTCGACAGGCGCACCGCACCCGCGGCGCTGGATCGCGCTGGCGGTCATCGCGGTCTCACAGCTGATGGTCGTCCTGGACGCCACGATCGTGAACATCGCGCTGCCGCAGGCCCAGGCCGACCTGGGGATCACCGACGCGAACCGGCAGTGGGTGATCACCGCCTACACGCTGGCCTTCGGTGGTCTGCTGCTGCTCGGCGGTCGCATCGCCGACTACTGGGGGCGTAAGCGCACCTTCCTGGTCGGCATGACCGGTTTCGCGCTCGCCTCCGCCCTGGGCGGTCTGGCCACCACCGGTGAGATGCTCTTCGCCGCCCGCGCGTTGCAGGGCGCCTTCGGCGCGCTGCTCGCCCCGGCCGCGCTGGCGCTGCTCACCGTCCTGTTCACCGAGGCCACCGAGCGGGCCAAGGCCTTCGCGGTGTACGGCGCGATCGCCGGCGGTGGGTCGGCGGTCGGCCTGCTGCTCGGCGGGGTGCTCACCGAGTACGCCGACTGGCGCTGGTGCCTGCTGGTCAACATCCCGGTCGCCGCCATCGCCATCGCGTTCGCGCTGCCGCTGGTGCCGGAGAGCCGGGCCCACGGCAACACCCGCTACGACGTGCCCGGTGCGATCGTGGTGACCGCCGGCCTGGTCTCCCTGGTCTACGGCTTCACCAAGGCAGCCGAGGACGGCTGGGACGCCACCGCGACGCTCGGTTTCATCGGCGCGGGCGTGGTGCTGCTCGCCGCCTTCGTGGTGATCGAGCTGCGCTCCAGCCACCCGCTGCTGCCGCTGCGGATCCTGCTGGACCGCAACCGGGGCGGCGCGTTCCTCACCTCGACGCTGATCGGCGCCGGCCTGTTCGGGGCGTTCCTCTTCCTGACCTTCTACTTCCAGGTGGTGCTGGAGTACAAGCCCCTCGAAGCCGGTCTCGCGTCCCTGCCGGTCACCGCCGGCGTGCTGATCGCCGCGGGCGGCGCCAGCCAGCTCATGCCCCGGTTGGGTGCCAAGCCGCTGATGGTCGCCGGTTCGGCGCTCGCCGCCGTGGGCATGCTGGTGCTGACCCAGATCGACGTGGACACCTCGTTCCTCACCCACCTGCTGCCCGCGCAGGTCGTCCTGGGTCTGGGGCTGGGCTTCACCTTCGTCCCGCTGTCCAGCCTCGCCCTGGTCGGGGTGCCGGAGCACGACGCCGGCGCGGCCAGCGCGACGCTCAACGCCACCCAGCAGATTGGTGGCTCGCTCGGCACCGCGCTGCTGAACACCTTCTACACCAGCGCGGTCGCCGCCTACCTGGTCGGACGGGCACCGAACCCGGTCAACCAGGTCGAGGCGCTGGTGCACGGCTACCGGGTGGCCTTCGCCTGGGGCGCTGCGCTGATCGTGCTCGCCGGACTGGCCACCCTGGTCCTGGTGAAGGTCCGCAAGGAGGACATCCCGACCGGCAACACCGTGCACATGGGCTGAGCCTGAGCGACGTGGCCGCCGGCCGGAGCGCCCCGACACCGGGGCGGGCCGGCCGGCGGCCACGTCCGGTAGCGTCCCGACCATCGTCGAAAATCCGTTTGAGGAGATCCATGTCGACCCCTGCTGACCAGATCATCACAGCTCTGCGCGCGGGCCACGAGGAGCTCGCCGCGCTCGTACGGGACCTCAAGGAGGACGACCTGCTCCGGCCGTCGGGGGCCAGCGAGTGGCAGGTCTCCCAGGTGCTGAGCCACCTGGGCAGCGGCGCCGAGATCAACCTGGCGACGCTGGACGCCGCCCGTTCCGGCGCGCCCGGCCCGGACGGGGACTTCAACCGTGGCGTCTGGGCACGCTGGGACGCGATGGCCCCGGCCGAGCACGCCGCCGGGTTCCTCGCCACGAACGAACGGCTGGTCGAGGCGTACGAGGCGCTGGACGCCGAGACCCGGGCCTCGATGCGGATCGACCTCGGCTTCCTGCCGGAGCCGGTCGACGTGGCCACCGCGGCCCGGTTCCGGCTCAGCGAGTTCGCCCTGCACCAGTGGGACGCCGAGGTGGCGTTCAACGGGTTCGCGGCGGTGACGCCGGGAGCGGTGCCGCTGCTGCTCGACCAGATCGGCGGCATGCTGGCCTGGACCAGCCGACCCCGGGAGCTGGCCGGCCGGGAGGCCACGGTGCTGGTCCGGCTGCACGCGCCCGAGCGGACGTTCGGGCTGCGGCTGGGCGAGAAGGTCGAGATCGTCGACGCGCCGGAGCGCCCCGACGGGGAGCTGGTGGCCCCGGCCGAGGCATGGCTGCGGCTGGCCACCGGACGGCTCGGTCCCCAGCACACCCCCGACGGGGTGCAGGTGACCGGCTCGGTGACCCTCGACGACCTGCGCCGGGTCTTCGTCGGCTTCTGACCAGCGGCCGTGCGGGCCGGTTTCCCCGGCCCGCACGGCACGTCAGCCCTTCACGCAGACCACCTGCTTGAGGTGCGCGACCACCTCGACCAGGTCCTCCTGCTGGGCCATCACCTCGGTGATGTCCTTGTACGCGCCGGGGATCTCGTCGACCACCCCGGCGTCCTTGCGGCACTCCACCCCGGCGGTCTGCGCGGCCAGGTCCTCGGTGCTGAAGGTCCGCTTGGCCTGCGCCCGAGACATCCGACGCCCTGCCCCGTGCGACGCCGAGCAGTACGCGTCGGCGTTTCCCCGTCCCCGCACGATGTACGACCCGGTGCCCATCGACCCGGGGATGATGCCCAGGTCACCCCGGCCGGCCCGGATGGCGCCCTTGCGGGTCACCAGCACGTCCACCCCGTCGTAGCTCTCCTCGGACACGTAGTTGTGGTGACACGAGATCGACTCGTCGAAGGACACCTGCGGGAAGTGCTCACGCACCACGCCGCAGAGCAGGGCCAGCATGACCGCCCGGTTGCGCCGCGCGTACTCCTGCGCCCACCAGAGATCCCGCCGGTACGCGTCCATCTCCGGCGTCCCGGCGAGGAACACGGCCAGGTCCCGGTCCGGAAGGTCGGCGTTGTGCGGCAGCCCCCGGGCCACCCCGATGTGCCGCTCGGCCAGTTCCTTGCCGATGTTGCGGGACCCGGAGTGCAGCATCAGCCAGACCCGCCCCTCGTCGGGGCCGCCCTGCTCCAGGCAGACCTCGATGAAGTGGTTGCCCCCGCCGAGGGTGCCGATCTGCCGCTGCGCCCGCGTCTCCAGCTGCGCCACCCGCCGGTCCAGGCCGGCGAACCGGCCCCAGAAGTCGTTCCAGCCGGCCTGCTCCAGGCCCCGGATCCGACGGGTGTCGACCGAGTCCTTGCGCTGGGCGAAGCCGACCGGAATGGTGGCCTCGATCGCGGCGCGCAGCCCGGCCAGGTCGTCCGGCAGGTCGGCAGCGGTCAGCGAGGTACGGACCGCCGACATCCCGCAGCCGATGTCGACGCCGACCGCGGCCGGCGAGACGGCCTGCCGCATCGCGATCACCGAGCCGACCGTGGCGCCCTTGCCGAAGTGCACGTCGGGCATGACGGCGACACCCTGCACCCAGGGCAGCGCGCCGATGTTGCGCAGCTGCTTGGCGGCCTGCGCCTCGATGGCGTACGGGTCGGTCCAGACCCGGACCGGTGCCCGGGTACCGGCGAGGGGGGTGAATCCCATCGTGGTCTCCTTCTGTCGTGCGGTGACCGTTAATGATCATATTTGGCGGCCAGCGGCGGTGCGCGGATACGAAAGGGCCGCCCGATCCCGGTGGGATGGGCGGCCGGCGGACGCGTCAGCGTCGGCGTCAGTCGCGCCACCCCGGCTCGTTGCGCCGCGATGGGCGGTAGGCACGGGTTTTCGCGGTGATCTGCAAAGGGGTGCCGGCGGAGAGCAGGCACCAGCGGGCGTCGGTGCGGACGCGTCGCGACATGGCGTACTCCCCTCGGGTGTCATCGGTTGGCCTTGCACCGACGAGACTAGGAGGGCCACGGCACGTCCGCAATGGATATCCCCGCTAGCCGTAGGGCAGACTCGCGAACATGGTGGAGACCTCCGTGCGCCTGCTGCGGCTGCTGACTCTCCTGCAGGTGCGCCGGGAGTGGTCCGGCGCCGAGCTGGCCGAGCGGCTCGCGGTCACCACCCGCACGGTACGCACGGACGTGGAGCGGCTGCGGGTGCTGGGCTACCAGATCGAGTCACACCCGGGGGTCGCCGGCGGCTACCGGCTCGGTGCCGGGTCGGCGCTGCCACCGCTGCTGCTCGACGACGACGAGGCAGTGGCGGTGGCCGTCGGGCTGCGAGCGGCAGCCGGCGGCTCGGTGACCGGCATCGAGGAGACCTCGCTGCGGGCGTTGGCCAAGCTGGAGCAGTCGTTGCCGTCACGGCTGCGGCACCGAGTGGACGCCCTACGCTCGGCGACGGTCTCCGCCGCGGGCGGTGGCCCGACAGTGGACGCCGACACACTCACCGCCGTCTCCACGGCCGCGCACCGTCGGGAGCGGCTGCGGTTCGACTACGCCGGCCACGACGGCACGGTCAGCGTGCGCGACGTCGAGCCGTACCGTCTGGTCTACACCGGGCGGCGGTGGTACCTGCTGGGGTGGGACACCGACCGGGCCGACTGGCGGACGTTCCGCGCCGACCGGATCCAACCCCGGGTGCCGACCGGCCCACGCTTCGCGCCGCGGGAGCCGCCAGGTGGCGACGCGGTCGCGCACGTGCTGCGCGGCGTCGGCTCCACGGCCTGGCCACACCCCGCCCGGGTACGCCTGCACGCGTCGGCCGAGGCGATGGCGCAACGGATCCCCACCACGGCGGGCCTGCTGGAGGCGATCGACGAACGCGCCTGCCTGCTGCACACCGGCGGCGAGTCGCTGGGCAATCTCGCCGCCTTCCTCAGCACGCTGGCTGTCGACTTCGACGTGCTCGACCCACCGGAGCTGCGCACCGTCGTCCGGGACGTCGCCGCCCGGTTCGCTCGCGCCGCTCAGGTGTCGTAGACCCCGTCCCAGGGCGGATCGAACCCCAGGTCGTCGGGGAGGAACTCGGCGTGGTCCGCGCCGTCGTACTCGTGGGACCAGTCGACCAGCCCGAAGACGTGCCCGTCGACCTCGACCTGGAACAGCCGGATGGCGATGTCAGCGAAGACCCGGCCGGGCAGGGCGTCCAGCCACTCGGCGAGGCGAGCCTCCGCCCGATCAATCGAGGCTTCCTCGTCCTCGCTGGTGCCGGCGAACCAGATGTCGGAGTCGGTGTGCACACCGTCGGCGTCGAACCGGTGCAGCACCGCGTACCAGCGCTTGTGGCGGTACCAGTCGTCTTCGGCTCCGGCACCGTCCTCAAGGGTGGCGGTGACGGAGCCGAAGAACTGACCCTTGTCGTAGTGGCCGATCGTGCTGGTGCGGTAGTCGGGCTCGTGCGCGATCGGCACCAGGTCGGGAATCGCCATGGCCGAGAGGCTACGGCAGTAGATCTATGCCTGCGGCACCAGCCGGAAGGACTGCGCCGCGGTGCCGTTGCAGGTGTATTGGATGAGTTGGACGCTGTCCGCGGTGGACGCACCCGGGACGTCGAGACACTTGCCGCTGGAGCGGTTGACCAGGCGGTAGTAGCCGCCCCCCTCGGGCTCGGCCCGCCACTGCTGGTTGTTGCCGCCGCTGTAGGACCAGAGCTGAATCGGCGCCGAGTCGGCGGTCGACCGGTTCGTCACGTCGAGCACCTGGGCGCTGTTGTTGCGGTTGTTCACCCGCAGGTACCCGCCGCTGGTCGGCACGAACTGGTACTGCTGCGCGGTGCTGCTGTTGCACGCGTACTGCTGGATGGCGGTGCCGTTCGCGCTGGCCGCGGCCCGGGCGTCCACGCACTTGCCGCTGGCCCGGTTGACCGCTGTGTGCCAGGCGGTCGGCGAGATGCCGTCGGACGGCGGGGGCGTGGTCGGCGGGACGGTGCCGACGCCTGCCAACCAGTGCAGCCCGTCGATCAGCAACTGGTTCTGCTGCGCGCTGTCGAACGTCGACGACAGCCCGGTGTTGGTGCTGTAGTTCATCTCGTTGTGGCCGAAGTTGGCGTAGAGCATCTTGTACTGCCGGTTGCTCCAGACGAGCGGGTAGTAACCCCCGTACCAGGACTGGTTGGGGTCCGTGCCGACCGGGAAGCTGGACGGGTCGACCGAGGCGAGGATGTCGATGTTGGGGTTCTGCCGCAGGTCGTTGCTCCAGGAGTACCACTCGCTGATCGACGACGGGAACGTCGCCGGGAGGTTCCGGGTGGCGGCGTGGGTGCGGTTGTCGGCGCGCATCGTGACCCGGGTGGGTCCCCAGGTGTTCGTCTGGAACGAGCCGGTGCCGAGGAAGGTGTTGTAGTACCAGCTCCAGCTCGACGGGTTGGTGGTGAACGCGCTGACGTGGAAGCCGAACCACCCCCCGCCGTTCTGCACGTACTGCTGGAACGCGGCGCGCTGCGCGGCGGGCGGCGCGTCGTCCAGGAACATGACGACCTTGTACTGGGCCAGGTTGGCGGTGTTCAGCAGGCCCCAGTTGTTGGTGGCCTCCCAGGAGAAGCCGTGCTGGGCGGCGGCCTGCGGGAACCAGGCTCGGGCGTCCTTGACGAAGTCGATGTGCGCGGCGTCCCAGGTGCCGTTGTAGAAGGCCAGGACCTTGAACGTCGGGGCGGCCTGGGCGCTGCGTGAGGCGTTGACCGCGAGACCGGCGGTCAACGCGACGACCAGGGCGACGAACAACGACAGGATCCGTCTGGTACGGGTGGAGAGTTCTGCGATCACCTGATCGTCCCTTCGGTCGGGACGCGCGCCGCCGCGTCGATGTGCATCTGTTCACAAGGTTTACAGATAGATGGAAGGTTATGCGCTCCGGTTGGGCGGAGTCAATCGCGGGGCGGCCGATCGGGTGGGATTCCTGCGGCAACGGGTACCCCGGCCGGATGACCAGCCCGGACGCCGTCGACGTCGACCAGCCGCTCGCCGTGGACGTACCCGCCGCGCCGCACGACGCCAGCGGCGAACGTGTGCCGACCCGCGATCTGGCCGGCCTCGCGCCGCCGGCCCGGTCGGCACGCCGCTGGACCCCGAGCCGGGTGGTGGCCACCCCCGCCGCGCTCGACCACCCACACGGCCAACGGATCGTCGAGCGGGTGCGGGCACTCGGCATCGAGGTGGAACACCTGCGCGCCAACCGGCTCACCGGGGTACGCGGGCAGACCGACCGGGAGACCTACGCCCGGGCCAAGTCGACGATGGCGATCGTGGTGAGCCCACCCTCGCGGCGCGTCCTGCAACCCATCGCCCCCAGCGCCGACTGGCGGGTCGACCTGGCCGAGGGCTGCCCCGCGCACTGCCAGTACTGCTACCTCGCCGGATCCCTGTCCGGTCCGCCGGTGACCCGGGTGTACGCGGACCTCGACGACATCCTCACCGGGCTGGCCGCGTACGCCGGACGTGGCACGGTGACCAGCCGCAACGCGCGGCGCGCCGACGAGGGCACCACCTTCGAGGCGTCCTGCTACACCGACCCGCTCGCCCTCGAGCACCTGACCGGCAGTTGGCGGCGCGCGGTGCAGCACTTCGCCGACTGGGACGCCCCCGTACAACTGCGCTGGACCACCAAGTACGCCGACGTGGACACCTTCGTGGGGCTGCCGCACGCCGGCCGGACCCGGGTCCGCTTCAGCGTCAACTGCGCCCCGGTCAGCGAGCGGTTCGAGGGTGGCACCGCCCGGGTGCCGGACCGTCTCGCCGCGCTGCGCCGGCTCGCCCTCGACGGCTACCCGGTCGGGCTGACCATCGCGCCGATCATCGCGCTGCCGGACTGGCCGGAGCACTACGGCGAACTGCTCGATCACGTCCGCGCGGCGGTCGACGGGGTGCCGGACCTGGATCTGACCGCCGAGCTGATCACCCACCGGTTCACGCCGGGCAGCAAGGAGGTGCTGCTCGGCTGGTACCCGCGCACCCGACTGGAGATGGACGAGGAGTCCCGCACCCGTAAGCACGGCAAGTTCGGCGCGGTGAAGTACGTCTACCCGCGTGAGCAGATGACCGAGCTGCGCGACTGGTTCACCGCCGAACTGACAGCCCGCGTGCCCGCCTGCCGAATCCTCTACTGGACCTGACCTCGGGCCCAGGGCGGGTCAGCCGACCGAGGAGCGGGCGACCGGGGCGGCGAAGAACGTGTCCGGGTACGGCTCGTCGCGCAGGCTGTAGTGCCACCACTCGCGGTCGTAGTTGACGAACCCGGCGTCGGTCATCAGCCGCTGCAACAACCGGCGGTTGTCCCGCGCCGTCCCGGTGACGCGGGGGTCGGCGGTGTGCGCCCGCGAGTCGAAGCAGTCGAAGCCCGTACCCATGTCGATGCTGTTGTCAGCGAAGCGCTGCCCGCGCGGGGCGGTGCAGGCGACCAGCGGTTGCCCGACCCGGTACGGAGGTTGGCTGGCGGCGGGCTCGTCGACCAGTGTCAGGTCCAGGGTGCTGCCGCGGCTGTGCGCGGTGGGCGCGCCGATGTAACCGTCGGCGAAGAGCCGGTTCTTGGCCAGGTCCGGGTAGAACTCGGCCTTGGTCTGCTGCTCGTCGGGGCGCTTCGACCAGGCGACGAAGTCGTCCACCGCCGGTTGCGGGCGGTAGCAGTCGTACACCTTGAGGCTGTGCCCACCGGTCAGCGCGGCGTCCTGTACGCGGCGCAACGCCTCGGCCGCCTGCCGGGTGAGCAGGCACAGCGGCTCGCGGTAGCCGGTGATCGGTCGGCCGACGAAGTTGTGCGGTGTGGCGTACCGGATGTCGGCGTGAATGCGCGGGTCGAGGTCGGTCAGCACCACGAACCCCGGCAGCGCGGCCGCCACGGAGGTGGACGGGGTCGGCGCGGGAGTGGGTGTGGGGCTCGCCGACGTCGGCTGCGGCGCGGCCGGCGCGGGGCGGGGCTCCGGCCGCGAGCAGCCGCCGAGCAGCGCGGCGAGCGCGAACACGACGGCCAGGCGGTAGCGCACGAGTCCTGTCTATCAGCCCGGCCAGGGTCACCATCCCAGGATCCCTGTGGTCCGTCGAGCGAAAGTGACCGGAAAAAGTCCGGAACTTTTCCGCAACTCAAGCGAAGCTTCGATCGACCTGGCATGTCGTCAACCCCCGTCGGTGAGGCAAGATGACGCGTGGAACGGGCACGCCGTTTCGGGACACACGGTGGGCGACGCCTGGTGGTCGTTCCTCCGGCTCGGTGAAGGAGACGCGGGTGGGCGCGGACGACGGACGCAGGGTGACCATCACCGCGATCGCACGGGAGGCCGGGGTGTCGGTGCCGACCGTGTCACGGGTGCTCAACGGGCGCTCCGATGTGGCCCCGGACACCCGGGAGCGGGTCGAGGAGTTGTTGCGCCACCACGGCTACCGGCGTCGCACCAGTCGCAGCGTTCGCCGTGCCGGTCTCGTCGACCTGGTCTTCAACGACCTGGACAGCCCCTGGGCCGTGGAGATCATCCGGGGGGTGGAGGATGTCGGGCACGGTGCGGGCGTCGGCACCGTGGTCTCCGCGATCCACCGGCAGCCCACAGCGGCTCGGCAGTGGTTGCAGAACCTGCGCACCCGGGCCACCGACGGCGTCATCTTCGTGACCTCGCATCTGAGCCCGCCGCTGCACGCGCAGCTGCGTCGCCTCAACGTGCCAGTGGTGGTCGTGGACCCGGCCGGGGTGCCGGCCATGGACGTGCCGACGATTGGCGCCACCAACTGGGCCGGCGGGCTCGCCGCGACCGAACATCTGCTCGCGATCGGGCACCGGCGCATCGGTTTCGTGGCCGGGCCGACGCACCTGCTGTGCAGCCGGGCCCGGCTCGACGGTTACCGGGCCGGGCTGGAGGCCGCCGGGGTGCCGGTGGACGACGCGCTGATCTACCCGGGCGACTTCTACCACGCCTCCGGTTTTGCCGGCGGGACCGCGCTGCTCAACCTCGCCGACCCGCCGACCGGCATCTTCGCCTCCAGCGACCAGATGGCCTTCGGCGTCTACGAGGCCATCCGGCGCCGCGGGCTGCGCGTGCCGGACGACGTGAGCGTGGTGGGGTTCGACGACCTGCCGGAAGCCCGCTGGGCCTCACCGCCACTGACCACAGTGCGCCAACCGTTGGTCGAGATGGGACGGTTGGCGGCCCGGACCGTTCTGCGCCTGGCCCAGGGCGAGGGCATTGACTCGCCCCGGGTGGAACTCGCCACCGAGTTGGTCGTCCGGGACAGCACCGCCGCCCCGCTGACCGGGTCGCCCGCCTCGACGTGACGGCCGGAACTGCGTCGGAAACCGGTTGGACCGGTTCCGGTCCGTTCCCGAAAATTCCGGCGAGGTCCTGCCCGACCGAGCGCCACCCACGGCGGGCGCGGTGAGCAACCGACGGTCACCCACCGCGCCGCGCTGTCAGTGGTGGTGCCAGCGGACGGCCTTGCGGATGGTCACCGGCAGTGCGGGCGCGCCGTCGACCGGCGCCGGGTCTTCGGCGGTCGGCGCCACTCCCCCGGCGGCGATCCGGTCCAACGCGGCCAGGCCGGCACCATCGACCTCGCCGAAGATCGTGTAGTGGGGACGCAGCGCGGAGTTGGCGTAGACCAGGAAGAACTGGCTGCCGTTGGTGTCCGGCCCGGCGTTGGCCATGGCCAGCAACCCCCGGGCGTACACCCGGCGCTCCCCGGTCGGGTCGGTGGGCGCGGGCGGCAGGTCGGTCGGCAACTCGTCGCGATAGCGGTAGCCCGGGCCGCCCTCGCCGGTGCCGGACGGGTCACCGCACTGCAGCACGCTCAGCGTCGGGTAGGCGGTGAGCCGGTGGCACGGGGTGCGGTCGTAGAACCGCTTGCTCACCAGGTGCAGGAAGCTCTGCACCGTGCACGGCGCGGCGGCCCGGTCCAGTGTCAACCCGATCGGCCCGTGATTGGTCGCCAGTGTCACCCGGACACTGCCCCGAGACGGGGTGCGTCGCGGGTCGGGCGGCAGCGGCACCGGCCGGGCGGCGGGTTCGTCCGGGGTCTCGGTGTACGCGCACGGGCCGTGGGTGGTGCGCGGCGGTCGGGTGGCGGCGTCGACAGTCACGAGCGGCGCGGCGGAGATGCCCGCCGAGTCGGCCGACGGGCCCGGGGCGGCGAGCGCGGTGGCGGACGAGCCGACGACCAGCGCCCCGGCGAGCGCTGTCACCCCCGCGAGGCGGGTCAGGGCGCGCACCGGCCGGCGGGGTGCCGCCATTGCGGGGCGCGGTTCGAGTTCACTCGACACAGGGATCCTCCTGGACTGGTGGTGCCAGAAAGACCGGAGTCTATGGACGGCAGCGCCCGATGTCGATCCGTCAGAGCATCCGGCGGCGACGCCGCCACAGCAGGCCGCCCAACAACGCCACCACCGTCGCGCCGCTCACCGCGGTCACCGACCAGAGCCACTCCGAGCCGGTACGCGCGGGCCCACTGGCCGCCGCCGGCCGGGGCGCGCCGGGTGCCGCCAGCGCGGACGGCGCCGCCGAGGGGGTGGCGGTCAGCTCGCCGGGCTCGACCAGCCGACCCACGGCGGCGTCCCGGGGCACTGTGAAACCCCAGTCCAGCAGGGCCGCACCCTGCTCCCAGCCGCGTACCGGTGCCGATTCGGCGCCCAGCAGTGTCACCACCAGCCGCCGCCCGCCGCGTTCCGCCGCCCCCACGTAGGTGTGCCGGGCCAGATCGGTGAAGCCGGTCTTGCCGCCGAGCGCCCCCGGGTACCGGTAGATGAGCTGGTTCTCGTTCTGGATCTCGAAGCCCTTGGTGCGTTGCGCCGGCTGGGGCGGAATCGACGTCTGCTCGGTCAGCGCGTACCGACGGAAGTTCGGCTCGGCGAAGCAGGATCGGGCGATCAGCGCCAGGTCGTACGCGCTGGTGAACTGCCCCTCGCCGTCCAGCCCGGACGGGGTGACCGCGTGCGTCTGGAGCGCGCCGAGGTGGTGCGCCTGCTCGTTCATGGCGCGCACGCCGGCGGCGCTGTCCGTCCCGCTGCCGAGTCGGGCCAGCGCGTTGGCGGCCTCGTTGCCGGAGTTGAGCAGCAACCCGAGCCAGATGGTCTCGATGGTGTACCGGCCGCCCGCGACCAGGCCCACGGCCGAGGAGCCGGGTTCGATGTTCATGTCCGCGTCGGTGACGGTGACCGTCTGCCTCGGGTCGAGCTTGGGCATCATCGTGGCCGCCAGCAGGAGCTTCTGCACGCTCGCCGGTGTGCCGTACTCGTGGGGGCCGCAGCCGCCGAGCACCTGGCCGCTGTCCAGGTCGGCGACCAGCCACGACGTGGCGGTGACCCTGGGCGGCGCGACGACGCCGGCCGGCGCGACCAGGCCGGCCGTGTCCAGCGCCGCGCCGCCGATCGTCCGTTGCTCGGGAACGGCGGGTGGAGGCGACGGCCGGGGTGGGCGGGACGCCGCTGGCGCCGGGACCCGGGGGCAGCGCACCGTCGGCGCGGCGGACGCTCCCGTCGCACCGACCGGCACGGGAGCGAGCAGGACGGCGGACGTCGTGGCCGCCAGCAGCGCAGCTCTCATGTGCCCGACCCTAGTCAGGAAGATCGCCCGGCGGGACGGGATGCCGGTCACTCGCGTCGCCGCGACCGCGCAGGTAGTCGTGCAGCGCGGCGCTACCCCGCAGCCGGCGCAGGCTGCGGGTGTGCAGCTCCTGCTCGCGGCGGCCCAACTCGGCGCGGACCCGCTGGGCGCTCCCGGTGGTCCGCAGCTCGCCCAGCACCGCGGCGATGATCTCGAACGGGTACGCGCCCCGGCGCAGCAACGCGATGACCTGCGCCGCGCGAAGCTCCGCCTCGTCGTACACCCGGTAGTTGGTGCCCGGGGTGCGGCCCGGCCGCAGCAGCTCGCGCTCCTCCCACAGCCGCAGCTGTGAGGTCCGGACCCCGACCAGGGCGGCGACCTCGCCGATGCGGACGCCGTGGCGTGGCGCGGGCCGGGCCGCGGGTGGGCTGGCCAGCACGGTCTCGAAGGCGCCGAGCACCCGTCGGATCTCGGCGCGTTCCCGGTCCAGCTCGGCATGGCCGCCGTCGAGCGCCGCCAGGGCCGCCGGCAGGTCACCCGTGTGCACCGCCGCCATGATCTCCCGGGTACGGCTCCAGCCGTGCCCCTCGGCCAACCGCCGCGCCACTGTCAGCGCTCGGGCGTGCTCGGTGGTGAAGATCCGGTAGCCGCTGGCGGTGCGGCGCACCGGAGGCAGGACCCCCAACTCGACGTAGTTGCGCACCTGCTGCACCGAGATCCCGACGGTGGCCGCCAGGTCCACGGCGCGCAGCCGATCCTTCGAGGCGACGTCCACGCGAGCCACCGTACCGCTTACGACGTGATTTGAGACTTTACGGGGCGTAGTGCTTCGGTGCGCGCTCGGAGTTCACCAGAACTGTCTACATGGGGATGAATGAGACAATGGAACCCGCCAGTGCCCGGCGGGGCAAAGTCCCGCCACGATTCCGTGAAGGGTTCGTATGTCGCAGCCAGCATGGTCCGCCGCCGACAGCCACGACATGATCGAGGTACGCGGGGCGCGGGAGAACAATCTCGCCGACGTCTCGGTCGACATCCCCAAACGCCGGCTGACCGTCTTCACCGGCGTCTCCGGGTCGGGCAAGTCGTCGCTGGTCTTCGGCACCATCGCCGCCGAGTCCCAGCGCATGATCAACGAGACCTACAGCGCGTTCCTCCAGTCGTTCATGCCGAACCTCAACCGGCCGGACGTCGACTCGCTGCGCAACCTCAGCGCGGCCATCGTCGTCGACCAGGAACGGATGGGCGTCAACTCCCGCTCCACCGTCGGCACCGCCACCGACGCGTACGCCATGCTGCGGATCCTCTTCAGCCGCCTCGGCCAGCCGTCCATCGGCGGCGCCGGTGCGTTCAGCTTCAACCTGCCCGAGGGCATGTGCCCCACCTGCGAGGGGCTGGGCCGGGTCTCCGACCTCGACGTCAACGAGCTGGTCGACGTCGAGCGCTCCCTCAACGACGGCGCGATCACCGTGCCCAACTTCGCTGTCGACTCCTGGTACTGGCAGACCATCGTCGGCTCCGGCCTGTTCGACCCGGACGTCAAACTCCAGGACTTCACCCCGCAACAGTGGGAGGACTTCCTGCACAAGCCGGCCACCAAGATCAAGGTGGGTAGCAACAACTGGACGTACGAGGGGCTGGCGGTCAAGGTCAAGCGGCTCCTTCTGAGCAAGGACCGCGAGTCGATGCAACCCCACATCCGCGCCTTCGTCGACCGGGCGGTCACCTTCACCAGCTGCGGCGACTGCGGCGGCACCCGACTCAACGCGGCGGCCCTGTCATCACGGATCGCCGGGCTCACCATCGCCGACTGCTCGGCCATGCAGATCAGCGACCTGGCCGCGTTCGTCCGCACCGTCGACGACCCCGGGGCCGCGCCACTGGTCGCCAACCTCCGCGACCTGCTGGACTCCCTGGTCGAGATCGGTCTGGGCTACCTCAGCCTGGACCGCGAGTCGGCAACCCTCTCCGGCGGCGAGGCGCAACGGGTGAAGATGGTCCGGCACCTCGGCTCCAGCCTCTCCGACGTCACGTACGTCTTCGACGAACCCACCGTCGGCCTGCACCCGCACGACATCGCCCGGATGAACGACCTGCTGCTGCGGCTGCGCGACAAGGGCAACACCGTGCTGGTGGTGGAACACAAACCGGAGACCATCGCCATCGCCGACCACGTGGTCGACCTCGGACCGGGCGCCGGCACCGACGGCGGTCGGATCTGCTTCACCGGCGACATCCCCGGCCTGCGCCGCTCCGACACGCTCACCGGGCGGCACCTGGACCACCGGGTGACACTGCGCTCCGACGTGCGCCGGCCGACCGGGCAGCTCGCCATCCGCCAGGCCGACCTGCACAACCTGCACGACGTGGACGTGGACATCCCGCTCGGGGTCCTCACAGTGGTCACCGGCGTGGCCGGCTCCGGCAAGAGCTCACTGATCCACGGGTCGCTGCGCGGCCGGTCCGGGGTCGTCATCGTCGACCAGTCCCCGATCCGCGGCTCGCGACGCAGCAACCCGGCCACCTACAGCGGCCTGCTCGACCCGATCCGCACCGCCTTCGCCAAGGCCAACGGGGTCAAGGCCGCGCTGTTCAGCGCCAACTCCGAGGGCGCCTGCCCGACCTGCAAGGGAATCGGGCTCATCTACACCGACCTGGCGATGATGGCCGGCGTCGCGAGCGTCTGCGAACGGTGCGAGGGGCGACGCTTCACCGACGAGGTGCTCACGTACACGCTGCGCGGCAAGAACATTCACGAGGTGCTGACCATGTCGGTCACCGAGGCGTACGCGTACTTCCCGCACGTCATCCTCGGTCGGCTGGTCGACGTCGGGCTGGGCTACCTCAGCCTCGGCCAGCCGCTGACCACCCTGTCCGGCGGGGAGCGGCAACGACTCAAGCTCGCCATCCACCTGGCCGAGAAAACCACCACGTACGTCCTGGACGAGCCGACCACCGGCCTGCACCTGGCCGACGTGGACCAACTGTTGGCCCTGCTCGACCGGATGGTCGACGCCGGAAACACGGTGATCGTCATCGAGCACCACCAGGCGGTCATGGCACACGCCGACTGGCTCATCGACCTCGGCCCCGGCGCCGGTCACGACGGTGGCCGCATCGTCTTCACCGGCACACCGGCCGAACTGGTCGCCACCGGCGACACCCTCACCGCCAAGCACCTCCGCGAGTACGTCAACCCGGCGGTGGTCGGCCAGGGCTGACACCGCTGGCGGCGCACCGGCGGCGGCGCACCGGCGGCGGCGGTGTCAGGTGACGTGGCGCAGCCAGCGCCGCTGCCAGGGGGTCTCCACCGCCTTCGGGTGGTAGCCGGCCCGCACCCACGGCACCGCCCGCTCGACCGGCAGACCGTCGAGGATCGCCAGTGCGGCCAGGGCCGTTCCGGTACGACCCACCCCACCCCGACAGGCCACCTCGACACGTTCACCGTCGTGGGCCCGTCGCAGCGCCTCCCGCAGGACGTCGAGGGCTTCGGCACGGTCGAGCGGCACCCAGAAATCGGGCCACCGGATCCGTCGGTGCGGCCAGGCCGGCTCCGGACCAGGTGCCAGCAGCACGGCGAAGTCGGCGGGCGGGGCCGCGTCAGCGACGCGGCGTCCGCGCACCGTCGCCCCACTGGGGAGCACGAGTACGCCCGACTGCTCGGACCACGGCTGGGCGTCAGTCATCCGGACATTGTGCCGCGACGCTCTGACGGATGAGCACAGACAGCGCCGCCCCCAGCCGGTGGGCCGGGGGCGGCGCTGGTGTCGGTGTGCAGGTCGCCTCTCGGCGAGTGGCACGACGCGGCTCCAGCCGAACGGTATTCCGCGAAGGCGATATTAGGTGAGGCCCGGGGACACTGAGTCACACCGACACCCTCCACAACCAGCCCGCACCCCGCGTTGTTCCCCGGCTCCACCCAGCCCACCCATCCGATCGCACCGCCCGGCCGTCCCGCCGCGTGGCGGTAACACTGCCCCGCCGGGTCGCTCCGCCGCCGGGTCCCATCGCCGCCGGGCCGCTCCGCCGCCGGGCCGCTCCGCCGCCGGG
>NZ_JAKKFE010000029.1:0-41974 GCF_022230935.1 Micromonospora hortensis | reverse complement strand
CCTGGCCGGGATCTGGCGGGAGGTGCTGCGGGTGCCGTCGGTGGGTCCGGAGGACAACTTCTTCGCCCTGGGTGGGGACTCGCTGCACGTGATCCGGGTGGTGGACCGTGCCCGTAAGGCGGGTGTGGTGATCACGCCCGCGCAGTTCATCGCGCACCCCACCATCGCCGGCCTCGCGTCCGTTGCCGGTGGGTCGACGACCGCCGGTGCGGGTGGTGACGAAAGCCGCCGTACGCACCCCGGTGGGGTGCCGCTCGTCGCGTCGCACGTGGCCTTCGCCGAGCGGAACTTCGCCGACCCGCACAAGTACACGCACATCTTCATGTTCGAGGCGATGCGGTCACTCGACCCGGCGCTGCTGGAGCGGGCCGTGGCGGCGGTGATCACCCATCACGACTCGCTGCGGATCAGCTTCCCCCGGGCCGGTGGCCGGTTGTCGGTCCGGGTCAACGAGGCGTACCAGCCCACGCCGTTCACCAGCGTGGACCTGTCCGCCCTCGACCCGGCGGACCAGGAGGTCGCCTTCCGGCGCCTCGATCGCACCCTGCACCGCAAGCTCGACATCGAGAACGGGCCGCTGCTCCAGGTCGCCCTGGTCCGCTTCGGGGCCGACCGTCCCGAGCTGCTCGTGGTGATCGTCCACCACCAGTTGATGGACAACAGCTCCTGGGACGTCCTGATGGCGGATCTCCAGACCGCGTACCAGGCGGTGGAGGCCGGCGAGGAGCCGCGCCTGCCGCTGTCGACGGCGTCGTTCGCCGAATGGTCCCGCAACCTGGACGCGCTCGCCCGTGGCACGGAGTTGACCGAGGACATCGCGTACTGGACGGCGCTTGCCAAGGAACCTGTCCCGACCTGGCCGCTGGACCACCCCGACGGAGACGACTGCATGTCGTCGGAGGAGACGGTGGTGGTCGGGCTCGACGCGGAGGAGACCGCCGCGCTGCGCCGGCTGGTGCCGCAGGAGTACGGCCTGAGCGTCAACGACGCGCTGCTGGCCGCCACCCTCCAGGGCTTCACCGACTGGTCCGGTCAGTCGTCGATCCTGGTCGACCTCGTCGCCCGGGGTCGGGAGATGGGCGGTCAGGACCTCGACCTGTCCCGTGCCATCGGCCGGTTCTCGATGACCTCACCCCGGCTCGTCCGCCGACCCGAGAAGCCCGGCCCGAGGGCGCTGCTGGAGTCGGTCCGCGAGCAGATCGAGGCGGTGCCC
Organism: Micromonospora hortensis; assembly: GCF_022230935.1. Lineage (NCBI taxonomy): Bacteria > Bacillati > Actinomycetota > Actinomycetes > Micromonosporales > Micromonosporaceae > Micromonospora > Micromonospora hortensis. The sequence continues at coordinate 40,761 of NZ_JAKKFE010000029.1, read as the reverse complement.
CGGCGCGGCCTCTCCTTCGGCCTGCTGCGCTACCTCGGCGGGCATCCGGACGTGGCGGACGCGCTCGCCCCGCTCGGCAAGCCGGACATCCTGCTCAACAACTGGGGCGAGTTCGCCCACGAGCCCGAGGAGTCGCCGCTGCTCGGGCCGGCCATGGACGACTTCTGGCCGATGCCGAAGCTGCAACGCATGCACCGGCTCCAGGTGTTCGCGCGGTTCGCCGACGGTGAGCTCAGCCTGCACCTGAAGTACAGCAGCAACCTCAACGAGCGGAAGAGCATCGAGCGGCTCGCCGCCCTGACCCTGGCCGCCCTCCGGTCGTTCGTCCGGCCGGACGCCGACTGACCCGGACCAAGACCCGACGTACGCGGAAGGACCTCCGACATGGACCACGTGAAAGAGAGCTGCCTGTTCCCGGAGCGCAACCGGGTGGCCTGCATCGAGGCCACCTCGCCCGGCATCTCGCCGGCGGGATGGGCCACCGAGCACCTCGACCTGATCAACGACCGACTGGACAGCCACGGCGCTGTCCTGCTGCGCGGGTTCGACGCCCCGGACGCGCCGGCCTTCTCCGCCTTCGTCAAGGTCTTCGGCGAGGAGATGGCCGAGTACACCTACCGGTCCACGCCGCGCAGCAAGGTCGGCGACGTGTACACCTCGACCGAGTACCCGGCCAGCGAGGTCATCCCGCTGCACAACGAGATGGCGTACACCAGCGTGTGGCCCCGGCGGTTGTTCTTCTACTCGAACATCCCGGCCCAGACCGGTGGGGAGACCCCGCTCGCCGACAGCCACGCCGTCTGGCAGCGCATCCCCGCCGAGGTGCGCGAGCGCTTCGAGCGGCACGGTGTGCGGTACGTGCGCAACTACCGGGTCGGTCTCGGGGTGTCCTGGCAGGAGACGTTCCCCGGGATGGACCGGGAGGCCGTGCAGGAGTTCTGCCGCGAGCGGGGCATCACCTACGAGTGGTTCGACGACGGCGCGCTGCGGACCACCGAGACCTGCCAGGCCGTCACCGTGCACCCGGTGTCCGGGCGGACGGTCTGGATGAACCAGGCCCACCTGTTCCACGTCTCCAACCTGCCCGAGGCCACCCGGGAGGCGCTGCTGGAACTGCTGGCCGAGGAGGACCTGCCGCGTAACGCGTACCTCGGCGACGGCAGCCCGATCACCGACGCCGACCTCGCGGCCATCCGCGCCGCGTTCGACGCGGAGTCCCTGGCCTTCCCCTGGCAGCAGGGTGACCTGCTGGTCGTCGACAACATGGCGATGGCGCACGGCCGGTCCAGCTTCACCGGGTCGCGCAAGACGTTGGTGGCGATGACCGGGTCGTACGGCAGTCGGGAGGGGGCGTGAGCGGGCTCGCCGAGAAGATCGCCTTCCTGGAGTCGCACGGGGTGGCCGAGTTGGCGCACTCGGAGGCCAACCTGCTGGCGCACCTGCGCGGCGTGCACGACCTGCTGGCCCAGTGGGGGTCGCGGCAGGAGCTGTGCGACGCGGGGTTGTTCCACTCGGTGTACGGCACGGAGATCTTCCCGACCGGCGCGATCCCGCACGAGCTGCGGCCCGCCGTGCGGGAGCTGATCGGTGCGGAGGCGGAGACGCTGGCGTACCTGTTCGGCACCGTCACCCGCAGCGCCCTCTTCGACGCCGCCTTCGACGGCCCGCCGTTCCTGCTCGAGGACCGCTCAGGCGGTTGCGTCGGTGTCAGCGCCGGCCAGTACGCCGACCTCGCCGCCCTGACGGTGGCGAACTGGCTGGAGCAACGTCCCCGGTTCGCCGAGTCCAGCAAGTTCAGCCGCGCCCGCGAGTTCGACGCCATGCGCCGCTATCTGCCGGACAGTGTCCGTACCGCCCTGGAGCGCGCCTACGGGTTCGCTCCGCTCGCCCTCGCTGGAAACGAGTAGACGCACCGTGTCGACAACCACCACACCGGTCCGCCCGAGTGCCGAACAGGACGCGGGAGTGCTGTCCCGACTCTTCGTCCAATGGCCCTCGATCCTGGTGAAGGCGTCCCTGCGCCGACCACTGAAGCTGTCGGACAGCCTGACGCCGCCCCGGTACGACCACCTGGAGCGGGTGACCCCGGTCTTCGAGCGTGCCTGGGCCGCCCGGCGGGACCGTCCGGACGGGCTGCGGGGGGCCCTCTACCAGACCTACCGTCGGCGGTTCTGGTGGGCGGGCCTGATCTTCCTGGCCTACCAGACCTGCGCGACCGTCGGGCCGCTGCTGGTGCGGGAGCTGATCGCCTGGTTCGAGGGCGACGGCCGGGGCCCGGTGGTGGAGGGTCTGCTGATCGCCGCCGGCCTGGCCGGCTTCTACGTGTTGGACGCGTTGAGCCACAAGCACCAGTGGTCCGAGGTGTGGAAGACCGCGCACTCGATCACCGCGCTGCTGCGGACCGAGATGCTGCGCAAGTACCTGCGGATGGATCGCGGTGCCCGACTGGCCCACCCCTCCGGGGAGGTCATCACCCTCGCGTCGTCCGACGCCCGGAGGGTCGGGCGGGTCGCTTTCACGCACATGGCGTGGGCGGTGCCGCTGGGCATCGCCGGCTCCTGCGTGGTCCTCTGGGTGCTGCTGGGCTGGGCGGCGCTGGTGGGCATCGTCATCCTCATCGCCGGTCTGTGGCTGTCGCACGTGGCCAACGAGAGGGTCTTCGCGCTGGTGCCGGCGATCCGGGACGCGAACGGCGTCCGGATCGGGCTGGTCGGCGAGTACCTGGGGGCCATGCGGACGCTGCGCACCCACGGCTGGGAGGACGTCGCCGAGCGGGCTGTCGGCCGGGAACGCGCGACGCTCAACGCGTTGCTGGTCCGCCGGCAGAAGCGGCTCGCCACGCTCTACCTGGTGAACGCCGCCGCGCCGGTGCTGATGGTGATGGCCACCCTGGTCACGTACGCGGCTCTGGGCAACGAACTGAAGGCGGCGGACGTGTTCGCGGCGATCGCCGTGCTGACCGTCCTCCGGTCCCAACTGCCCGAGCTGGTGCGCTACCTGGACATGCGCAACGAGTGGCGGGTGGCGTTCGGGAAGGTGACGACCTTCCTGCGGGCCCCGGACACCGCCGAGGCGTCGACGGACGGCGACGCGCCGGCCGGGGCGGTCGACCTCGACGGCGCGTCGTTCACCTGGCCGGGGGCCGACGCGGACGCCCGGCCGGTCCTGACCGGCGTCGACCTGCGGGTCGCGCCCGGTGAGTTGATCTGCGTGCTGGGTCGGGTCGGCAGCGGCAAGTCCGCGCTGCTCGCGGCGCTGGCCGGGGCGCTGCCGACGGTCGCGGGTACCGCACGGGTCGGCGGCAGCGCCGTCTACCTGCCGCAGCGCCCCTGGATCATGCAGGGCAGCGTCGTCGACAACATCCGCTGCTTCTCGCCCGACGATCCGGACCGGTACGCGGCGGTCGTCCGCGCCACCGCCCTGGAGGCGGACCTGGCGGCGATGCCGGCCCGCGACGGCACGGCCATCGGCGAGCGGGGCGTCAACCTCTCCGGCGGGCAACGGCAGCGCATCGCGTTGGCCCGCGCCGCCTACGAGGACGCCGACGTCTACCTCTTCGACGACCCGACCAGCGCCGTCGACGACGCGGTCGCCGGCACCATCCTGGAAGCGCTGTTCGACGGGGTGCTCGCCGGGCGGACCCGGATCGTTGCCACCCACCGCCTCGACGTGGCCCGGCGGGCCGACCGGGTGCTGGTCCTCGACGGCGGCCGGGTGGTCGCGGCGGGCCGGTTCGCAGATGTCGCCGCGCAGATGCCCGACCTGCTGCCGGCCGTGGCCGCCGAGGCCGCGACGCCGTCCGACCCGGACGGCGCCGGGCTGGACGAGGTGGCCGAGGAGGTGGCTGCCGAGGAGGAGGAGACGGTCCGCGCCGGTCGAGTCGGTTCCGCCACCTACCGCCGTTACCTGCAGGTGCTGACCCCGGGCCTCCTCGCTGTCGTTCTGCTCGGCCTGGCCGTCGGCGGGCAGGCCGTCCTGGGCGGCTCGTCGTTCTGGCTCGGCCACTGGACCGAGCACGCCGGGCAGGACACGCTGTACTACGCGGGGGTGTTCGCCGCCATCGGTCTGGTGGCGCTCGTGCTGGATCGCGGGCTGTTCAGCTTCGCCTTCGCCCGAGGTGTGTCCGCCGGCCAGAACCTGCACGCGTCGATGTTGCACCGGGTCTTCCGGGCCCCGCTGTCGTTCTTCGACCGCAACTCCTCAGGACGCGTCCTGGCGCGGTTCTCCGGTGACATGGAGACCATCGACCTGGAGTTGCCGGAGACCACAATGGACACCCTCCGGGTCGCTGTCGGCCTGGTCGTGCCGTTGGCGGCGCTGGCCTTCACCAGTCCACTGATGCTGGTGGCGGCCCCGCTGCTGCTGGTGGTCTACCTCCGCTGGCAGCGGCTCACCAGGGCCAGCACTGTCGAGGCGTCCCGGCTGTCGAAGCAGGCGAACGAGCCGATGCTCGCGCTGCTCAACGAGGCGGTCGACGGGGTGACCTCGATCGAGGGCCGGAACAGCCGGGTGCGCGGCTACCAGGCCGCGTTCGGTGACCGGGTCCGCGTCGCGCACCACGCCGACTACACGGTCAACGCGCTGTCGCGGCACTTCAACCTGAAGCTCGACATGCTCGGCGCGGTCGTCCTGTTGACGTACGGGGTGCTGATCGTCGCCGTGGGCGGGATCGGCGCCGGGCTGGCCGGCGTCGGGATCAGTTTCGTGTACGCGCTGATGGAGGCGCTGGCCATGAGCCTGATGACGGTGCAGATGATGGACCTGTCGCTGGCGAGCTTCGAACGTGTCGACGACTACACCCGGCTGCCGGTCGAGCCGACCGACGGGCGATCGGCCCCGGCCGGCTGGCCCACCGCCGGCGAGGTCCACTTCGAGAACGTCACCCTGCGCTACGCCGAGGGCGGCCCGGCCGCGCTGAACGGCGTGTCGTTCGACGCCCCGGCGGGCAGCAAGATCGGCATCGTCGGCCGGACCGGCAGCGGTAAGTCCAGCCTGTTCACCGCGCTGCTGCGGTTCGTGCCGGCCGAGCACGGGCGCATCCTCGTCGACGGGGTGGACACCGCCACGCTGCGGCTGGCCGACCTGCGGGCCGCCGTCGAGGTGGTACCGCAGGATCCGGTGCTGCTGCCCGGCACCCTGCGGGACAACATCGACCCGACCGGTGCGTACCCCGACGCGGCGGTCACCGCCGTCCTCACCAAGGTGGGCCTCGCCGACCGGCTGCTCGGCGTGGGCGGTGGCGGTCTCGACGCGGCCCTGTCCGCCGACGGCGGGCAGCTCAGCGCCGGTGAACGGCAGCTGCTCTGCCTGGCCCGGGCGTTGCTACGGGACGCGAAACTGGTCCTCATCGACGAGGCCACGTCGAGCCTCGACGCCGAGACCGACGCCCGCATCCAGCGGCTGCTGGCTGTGGACCTCGCCGACGCGACGGTGCTCACCATCGCCCACCGCAGGGAGACCCTGGCCGGCGCCGACCGGGTGGTGACGCTCGACGGTGGGCTGGTGGCCCGGGTGACCGACCGCGATCCGGCCGGGGTGCTGGCCGGGGCGACGAGCCCGGTCGGGCAGCGAGCCGGCCAGCCGAGTCTCGGGGAGCCGGTCCAGTGACCGGATCGCGTGCGGTGGCCCCGGAGATGGACGCGTTCGTCCACTGGCGGGCCGCGCTGGCCGGCATACCCACCCTGGACCTGGTCACCGACCGGGTCCGCCCGGCCCGTCGACGCCAGCACACCGATCGGGTGACGCTCACCGTCGGCCCGGACACCACCCGACGGCTGCACGCGGTGAGCGCGGCGGTGGGCGTCGCACCCTCCGTGCCGTTGCTCGCCGCGGGGCAGGTGGTGCTGGGCCGGCACGCCGGCACCCGGGACCTGGCCACCGCGACGCCGCTGGACGGCGCCCTGGTGCCGTTGCGCGGCAGGTGGGACGACGACCCGTCGGCCGCCGACCTGTTCGCGCGGGTCGCCGCCGGGTTGCGGGCGGCCTCGCCGTACACCGGCGTCCCGCTGCACCGGGTGGCCGAGGCGCTCGGCCTGCCCCACGACCCGAGTCGTGCCGCGCTCTGCCCGGTCGTGCTGGGGGTGGGAGCGGCCCCCGCCACCACCGGCGCGGTGCCGCCCGACCTGAGCGTGCTCTGGGACGAGCCGCGGCCCGACGGGGCGTTCGGCGTCCTCGCCTACGACCCGGACCTGTTCGACAGCGCGACGGTGCGCCGGTTCGCCGACCACTACCTGACGTTGCTCGACAACGCCCTGACCGACCCCGAGGCGCCGATCTCCACCCTCGCGCACACGTCGGCGCAGGAGCGCGCGCTGATCGTCCGGTGGGGCACCGGCGGCGGTACGGCAGGTCCGCCGAGTGTGCCGGCGGCGTTTCTCACCCAGGCCGAGGCGACACCGGACGCCGTCGCTCTGGAGTACGACGGCACCACCCTCACGTACGCCGAGGTGCGCGCCCGGGCCGACGCCCTGGCGACCGTCCTGACCGGACACGGGGTCACCCCGGGCAGTGTCGTCGGCCTGGCGATGGGCTCGTCCGCCCAGTTCGTCGTGGCGATGCTCGCGGTGCTCGCCACCGGGGCGGCGTACCTGCCCCTGGACCCGTCCTACCCCGAGGCACGGCGGGAGTTCATGCTGCGCGACAGCGGGGCGCGACTGCTGCTCGCCGACGGTCCGGTGGCCGTTGTCGACGACCTGCCGGTGCTGCGGCTCGACCGGCTGGTGCTGCCCTCGGGACGGCCCGCGCCGACGTGGCCGCTGACGTACCCGACCCAGCGGGCCTGCGTCCTGTACACCTCCGGGTCGACAGGGCGGCCGAAGGGGGTCGAGACCACCCACGGCGGGATCGTCCGGCTGGTTCACCGTGCCGACTACTTCCCCGTCGGGCCCGCCGACGCGGTCGCACAGGCGGCCAACGTGTCGTTCGACGCGGCGAGCTTCGAGGTGTGGGGTGCGCTGCTCAACGGTGCGCGCCTGGTGGGCATCCCCAAGGACGACGTGCTCACGCCGTCCCGGCTGGGTCACCGACTCGCCGAGCACGGCGTCACGGTGCTGATGCTCACCACCGCCCTGTTCCACAGGTGCGTGGACGCCGACCCGGCGATGTTCGCCCCGCTGCGCGCCCTCTACTTCGGCGGCGAGCCGGCCGACGCCCGCCGGGTCGCCGCGCTGGCCGCCGCGCTGCCGGGGTTGCGCCTCGTCAACGGGTACGGCCCGACCGAGTGCACCACGTTCTCCAGCACCTGGGACGTGACCGACCTGCCCGGCGACGCGGCGCGGACCCCGATCGGTCGACCGATCGGTGGGGAGCTGCTCTACGTCCTCGACGACCACGGCCGGCTGACCGGCATCGGCGCTCCGGGGGAGCTGTTCATCGGCGGCGCCGGTCTCGCGCACGGGTACGTCGGCAGGCCCGACCTGACCGCCGAGCGGTTCGTGCCGAGCCCCTTCGAGCCCGGCGCCCGCGTCTACCGCACGGGTGACGTGGTGCGGTGGCGCGAGGACGGTCAACTGGAGTGCCTGGGCCGGGCCGACCAGCAGGTCAAGATCCGTGGTGTCCGGATCGAGCCGGACGAGATCGCCAGCACCCTCACCACCTGCCCGGGCGTCCGGGCCGCCGCCGTCACGGTGCACGGGGACGGCGACGAACGTCGGCTCGTCGCCTACGTCGTCCCGGACGACGCCGCGGTCCCGGCGGGTGAGCTGCGCGCCCACCTCGCGGCCCGGCTGCCCGAGGCGATGGTGCCGACCTGGTACGTGCCGCTGGCGGCGTTGCCGGTCACCCCCAACGGCAAGGTGGACCGCCGGGCGCTGCCCGCCCCCGACGCGGACCACGGCGTCCGGGCCGCCGACGGCGTGCCGCCCAGCGGCCCGATCGAGGAACTTGTCGCACGGACCTGGCAGGACCTGCTCGGCGTGCCGGTGGTGTCCGCCGCCGACGACTTCTTCGCCCTCGGCGGCCACTCGTTGCTCGCGGCGCAGATGGTGGCGCGGATCGCCGCCGCCGCCGGTGTGCGGCTGGGTGTCCGCGCCGCCTTCGAGGCGCCCACCGTCGCCGCGCTCGCGGCACGCGTCGCCGACGCCGGCCCGGACGACGCCCGCCCGCCGGTGCCGGCCGCCGGCCCCGGGCCGCACCCCCTGTCGTACGCCCAGCAGCGGCTGTGGTTCCTCGACCAGCTCGACCCTGGTCAGGCGGTCTACTCGGTGCCGCTGGTGCTCACCGTGGACGGCCCGCTCGACGTCGACGCCCTCGACGCCGGCCTGCGGGGGCTGGTGACGCGGCACGCGGCGCTGCGGACCCGGCTGGTGACGATCGACGGCGAGCCCCGGCAGGTAGTGGACGACGAGCCACCGGTCGCCCTCACCGTGGACGACCTGCGCGACCGGGCCGACCGTGACGAGCAGGCCGACGCCCTGCTGCGCCACGCCGCCGCCCGACCCTTCGACCTCGCCACCGGGCCGCTGGCTCGCTGGCATCTGATCCGGCTGACCGACGAGCACGCGATGCTCCTGATGACGTTGCACCACGCGGTCTGTGACGGCTGGTCGATCGGTGTGCTGATCCGTGACCTCGGCGCGTTCTACGGCGCCCGGACCATCGGCACGCCCGCACCGGTCCCGCTCACCGTCGAGTACGTCGACTACACCCGGTGGCAGCGCGCGCTGCTGGCCGGCGCCGCGCGGACGACCCAGCTCGCGTACTGGGTGGACCGGCTCGCGGGTGCGCCCGTGGCACTGGACCTCCCGACCGACCGTCCCCGCCCGGCCACCGTCCGGCACCGGGGGGAGACGTTCGACGTACGGCTGCCCGCCGCCCTGGTCGAACGCCTCGACGCGGTGGGACGGCGGCACGGCGTCACCCGGTTCATGGTGCTGCTCGCCGTGTTCCAGCTGGTGCTGGGCCGGTACGCGGACGTTCGCGACGTCAGTGTCGGCAGCCCGGTGTCCGGGCGCACCCGCTCCGAGTTCGACGACCTGGTGGGTTTCTTCGTCAACACGGTCGTGCTGCGGACCCGTTGGCAGGACACCGAGTCGTTCGTCGACGTGCTGGCCCGGGTGCGGGACGCGGTGCTCGGCGCGTACGAGCACCAGGACGTTCCGTTCGAGCAGGTCGTCGAGGCGGTCCGGCCACCACGCGACCCCAGCCGTACCCCGCTGTTCCAGGTCATGCTGTCGGCACAGAACCTGCCCGAGCGGACCGACGCGGTGCCCGGCCTGTCGGTCGGGGTGACCGAGTCACCCGGCCGGGTGGCGAAGTTCGACCTCACGGTGGCCTGGGACGAGGTGCCCAGTGCCACTGGCGAGCTGCGCGGCACCGTGGAGTACGACGTCGACCTGTTCGACAGGGACACCGCCGAGCGGCTGGCGCACAGTTACCGCACCCTGCTGGAGTCGGCGCTGAGCACCCCGGACGCCCCGGTGTCCACACTGGACCTGCTGCCCGGCCCCGAGCCGATCCCGCCGGTCGGCGGGGCGACCGACGCGCCGACCGCGTCGACTCTGCACGGCCTGGTCGCCGTCGCCGCGGCGCGCTGGCAGCAGCGCCCGGCGCTGGTGCAGGGCGACCGGCAGGTCAGCCACGCCGAGCTGGACAGCCGTGCCGCCGCAGTGCAGGCCCACCTGACCGCCCGGGGTGTACGCCCCGGTGACACCGTCGCCGTCCTGCTGGAGCGCAGCCCTGACTGGCCGGCGGCGCTGCTCGGCGTCCTGCGCGCCGGGGCCGCGTACGTGCCACTGGACCCGGCGATCCCGCCGAAGCGGTTGGCGCACATCCTCGCCGACTCGTCGGCGGTGTTGCTGCTCGGCTCCCGCGAGAACCACCCGCCCGCCGCCGACCTGCCGTTCGTCGCGATCGAGGACGCGTTGCTCGCCGCCCCGGCAGCCGCCGGCACGCCGGTGCCCCCGTCGGCGGCGGCGTACGTGCTCTACACCTCGGGCACCACCGGGCAACCCAAGGGCGTCCGCGTCAGCCACGGCAACCTGGTGCACACCCTGGAGGCGGTCGCCGGGCACTACGCGCTCACCCCCGCCGACCGGGTGCTCCAGTTCGCCGCGCTCGGCTTCGACGTGGCCGCCGAGGAGCTGTTCGGGACGCTGATCCGGGGCGGGGCCGTGGTGTTGCCGCCGGCCGGGCCGGTGCCCGGTCTCGACGAGTTCACCGCGATGGTCCGCCGGGAGCGACTCACAGTGCTCAACCTGCCGGCGTCGTACTGGCACGAGTGGGTGGCGGTGCTTGACCGTCACCCGCCCGCCTCCTGTCCGGACCTGCGGCTCGTCGTGGTCGGCAGCGAGCGGGTCGACGCGGGGCGGCTCGCCCAGTGGCGCGCCGCCGCGCCGGAGGTGCGCTGGCTCAACGCGTACGGCCCGACCGAGGCCACCATCACCGCCACCGTGCACGAGCCGGGCGGCGACCGGGAGCCGGTCACCGGCAGCGTCCCGGTGGGGCTGCCGCTGCCGGGCGTCCGGGCGTACGTCCTCGATCGTGGACTGCGGCCGGTGCCGCGCGGGGTCCCGGGGGACCTGTGGCTCGGCGGACCGGGGGTGACGCAGGGCTACGTCGGGGACCCGGCCCGCACCGCCGTCAGCTTCCTGCCCGACCCGTGGGGCCCGCCCGGCGGCCGCATGTACGGCACCCGGGACCGGGTCCGCCTCGGTGTCGGCGGGGTGCTCGAGTTCCTCGGCCGGGAGGACGGCCAGGTCAAGGTGCGCGGATTCCGGATCGAGTTGGGCGAGATCGAGGCGGCGCTCGGTGCCCACCCAACGGTAGGAGAGGCGGCTGCGGTGCTGCGCGAGGACGTGCCGGGCCGACCCACGCTGGTCGGCTACGTGACGCCCAGCGACGTGGACGTGGCGCTGCTGCGCGCGCACCTGGCCGACCGGCTGCCCGGGTACATGGTGCCGGCCACGATCGTCACGCTGGACCGGCTGCCACGCAGCGACCGCGGCAAGGTCGACCGGAACGCCCTCGCGCCGCCCGCCGCCCCGACCCCCGCCGGGGTGGGTGTGCCCGGCAGCGAGTTGGAGCGCGCGGTGGCGGCGATCTGGCGCGACGTGCTGGTGGTCGACGAGGTGGGCGTCGACGACAACTTCTTCGATATCGGTGGGCACTCGCTGCTCGTGATGCGGGTGCAGACGCGCCTGTCCGAGCGGCTGGGTCGCACGGTGCCGGTGGTGGAGCTGTTCCGCCACCCCACCGTGCGGGCACTCGCCCGGCACCTGGCGTCCGGGGACCGGACGCCGGCGATGTCTGCGGGGCACCACCGCGCCGAGACACGCGCCGCCATCCAACGGGCGCGCACACCGCGACGTCGGCCGGGCCGGCATCACGACAGGGGGGACGCATGATGACCGAGGAACGTACGCTGCCGAACACCGCCATCGCCGTCGTCGGAATGGCGCTCCGGGTTCCCGGGGCCGCCACCCTCGACGCCTTCTGGAGCAACTTGCGCGACGGGGTCGAATCCCTCACCACCCTCGACGACGCCGACCTGATCGCCGACGGTGTCGCACCCGAGGAGTTCAACCACCCCGACTACGTCCGTGCCCTCGGCGTCCTCGACGACCCGGCCGGCTTCGACGCCCGCTTCTTCGGGTTCTCGGCCCGTGAGGCGCAGCTGCTCGACCCGCAGCACCGGATCTTCCTGGAGTGCGCCTGGGAGGCGTTGGAGCACGCCGGTCACCCGTTCGACTCCACGACACCCGTGACAGGTGTCTACGCCGGGGTGGGGGAGAGCTCCTACCTGCTGCACAATCTGCTGCCCAACGCGGACCTGGTGGCCCGGGTCGGGGCCTTCCAGACCTCCATCGGCAACGACAAGGACTTCCTGCCGACCCGGGTGTCGTACAAGGTCAACCTGCGGGGCCCCAGCATCAGCGTGCAGACCGGCTGCTCCAGCTCCCTGGTCGCCGTGCACACGGCCGCGCAGGCGCTGCTGGCCGGCGAGTGCGACGTCGCGCTGGCCGGCGGCGCGACGGTCATCGCCCGCCGCCGTGGCTACCGGCACACCCAGGGCGGCATCCTCTCCGCCGACGGCCACTGCCGGGCGTTCGACGCCGAAGCGACCGGCGCGGTGGCCGGCAGCGGCGCCGGCGTCGTCGTGCTCAAGCGGCTCGCCGACGCGATGACGGACGGCGACCTGGTGCACGCCGTGATCCGGGGCTCGGCCGTGAACAACGACGGCGACCGCAAGGTCGGCTTCACCGCCCCGAGCGTGGACGGGCAGGCTGACGTCATCGCCGAGGCGCTAGCCGTCGCCGGGGTCGACCCCGGCACGATCGGTTACGTCGAGGCGCACGGCACCGGCACCCCGCTCGGTGACCCGATCGAGGTCGCCGCGTTGACGAGTGCCTTCGGTGACCTGCCGCCGGGCCGCATCGGGCTCGGCTCGGTCAAGACGAACGTCGGGCACCTCGACACCGCAGCCGGGGTCGTCGGTCTGATCAAGACGGTGCTGGCACTGCGGGCCGCCGAGATCCCACCGTCGCTGCACTTCCGCACCGCCAACCCCGAGCTGGCTCTGGACGCGAGTCCCTTCCACGTCGTCGCGGCCCGCACCCCATGGCCCGGCGGGGTGCGCCGTGCCGGGGTCAGCTCGTTCGGCATCGGCGGCACCAACGCGCACGTCGTCGTGGAGGAGGCCCCGACCCGCGCGGCGGGCCAGGAGAGCCGCCGGCGGCACGTGCTGCCCCTGTCCGCCGCCACACCCACCGCCCTCGACATGGCTGCCGACCGACTCGCCGCGCACCTGAGCGCCCACCCGGACACGCCGCTGGCCGAGGTGGCGTACACCCTGCAACGCGGCCGACGGACCCTGCCGTACCGCCGGACGGTCGTCGGCGGCAGCCCCGCCGAGGTGGTCGAGGCGTTGCGGCAACCGGCGGCCCGGCCGGCCGAGACCGCCACCGACCGCGCGGTGCTGTTCACCTTCCCCGGTCAGGGCGCGCAGCGCACCGGCATGGCCCACGCCCTCTACGTCGCTGAGCCGGTGTTCCGCTCCGAGGTGGACCGGGTCGCGGACCTCCTGACGCCGTTGCTCGACACGGACATCCGGGACCTGCTGTTCCCCGCCGACCAGCGGGAGACCGCTGCGGAACAGCTCCAGCAGACCCGGTACGCCCAGCCGGCGCTGTTCGTCGTCGAGTACGCGCTGGCGAAGCTCTGGGCGCACTGGGGCGTACGACCGGCGGGGCTGCTCGGGCACAGTGTGGGTGAGCTGGTGGCCGCCTGCCTGGCCGGGGTGTTCGCGCTGCCCGACGCGGTGCGCCTGGTCGCGGCACGCGGTCGGCTCATGCAGGCGGCCGAGCCAGGCGTGATGCTGGCGGTGCCGCTGGCCGAGGCCGAGCTGCTGCCGCTGCTCGACGATGTGCTGGACCTCGCCGCCGTCAACGGCCCCCGGCAGTGCACCGTTGCCGGGCCGCCCGAGGCCGTGGCGGCTCTCGAGGCCCGGCTGCGCGAGCGGGGGGTGGCCTCGACCCGGCTGGCCACCTCGCACGCGTTCCACTCCCGGGCCATGGCCGCCGCCGGGTCGGCGTTCGAGGCGGAGGTGGCCCAGGTGCCGCGCTCGGCGCCGGAGATCCCCTTCGTGTCCAACGTGACAGGTGCCTGGATCACCGCCGAGTCGGCCACCAGCCCCGCGTACTGGTCCCGGCAACTGCGGTCGACCGTCCGCTTCGGCGACGGCCTGGCGGCGCTGCGCGACGCTGACGCCGACGCCGTGGTGCTGGAGATCGGCCCCGGGCGGGTGTTGACCCGCCTCGCCGGTGGGTCGGCCGCCCGCGCGGTGGCGTCGCTGCCGTCGGCCGGTCGGGACGCCGACGCCGAGACGGAGCTTCTCGCCGCCGCCGGTGCGCTGTGGCGGATGGGCGTCGCGATCGGGTGGGAGGCGCTGCACGGTGACGTGCCGCCCGGGCGGACCGTCCTGCCGGCCTACCCGTTCGAGCGGGAACGCTGCTGGGTCGATCCTCCCCAGGACGCGGTGACGAGCCGGGCGGGTGCCGACGGGCTCGTCGTGCGCGGCTATCGCCGGGCCGGCGGTGCCGGGCCGGCGACCACCGGGACCGGTGCCTGGCTGGCCGTTGACGCTGGTCTGCCGGACGGCGTCGTCGACGAGCTACGCGCGGCGGGGGGCCGGGTGGTCGCCGCTGACCTCGATCCGGCGACCGGCGCGCTCCGCACGTCGCTGTCGCCGCAGGAGCGGATCAGCGGGGTGCTGCTGGCGGTTCCACAGAGCGACCCGGCACCCACGCTCGCGGCCCTGGGTGACGCGCTCACCAGTCGCGGCGACGCGTACGCCAGGGTGGTCGTCGTCACCGACGGCGCGCTCGACGTGACCGGCGCCGAGACGCTGGTGCCGCCGCGCGGCGTGCTCGCCGGTTGGGCGACCGGCGGCGTGCCCGGCACCCGGACGCTGCTCGACGTGCTTCCGGCCACGACGCCGGTGGCCGCCCGCCGCCTCGCCGCCTCGGTGGTGCGGGAGGTCAGGTGCGCGCACCCCGAGCCGGTGGTGGCCCTGCGTGGCGGGCACCGCTTCCTGCCGCACGTCACCGCAGCTCCGGCTGCCGCCCCCGAGCGGCACACCGGCGCCCGATACCAGCTCGCCGGCGACACGGTGGTCGGTGCCGCGTTCCGGCGGGCCCTCACCACCGCCGGTGCGAGCGTCGACGACCCGGGGGGTGCCGGTCAGCCCGGTCCGGTGACCGTGCTGGTGCCGGTGGACGCCCGCACGTCCGCCGACGAGGCCCTGGCCACGCTGGCCGCCGTGGGCGTCAGCGCGCGGGAGCCGGTCACCGCCGTCGAGGTGCACCTCCTCGGCGGTACGCCGGACAACCCGCTCGCCGGCCACCTCGTCGCGCAGGCGGCGGCACTGGGCCGGGAGTCCGACGCGGAGTGGGTGACCTACGGGTGGCCGGTGGCGGACCTGTCGGCCGTCGAACGGACAGCCGCCCGGGTGGTGGGCGGGGCGGCCTCCACCGGCCACGTGGTGGTCACAGTGCTCGACGAGACCGAGGACGGCGCGGCGGAGGACCCCGCCGAGGTCCACGCGGTCGAGGACCCCACCGAGCGTGAGGTGGCGGCGATCTTCGCCGACCTGCTCGGCGAACGGGACGTCGCGCCCACCGTCGGCTTCTTCGAGCTGGGTGGACACTCCCTGCTCGCCGCTCAGCTCGTCGCCCAGATCCGCCAGGTGTGCGAGGCGGACATCCCGCTGCGCGCCTTCGTCGCCGACCCAACGGTCCGTGGTCTCGCCGCCGCGGTACGCGCGGCCCGCGCCGAGGCCGGTGTCAGCGGCCCCGAGTCGTTGCCGGCCGTCGTGCCGGACCCGGCGTCGGCGCACCTGCCGTTCCCGCTGACCGATGTGCAGCAGGCGTACTGGATCGGCCGCACCGGCGTGTTCGAGCTGGGCAACGTCGGCATGCACGGCTACGAGGAGTTCGACGTCCCCGAGCTGGACGTGTCGCGGTTGCAGCGGGCGCTGCGCCGGCTGATCCGGCGGCACGGGTCGCTGCGTACCGTCGTGCTGCCGCACGGCGAGCAGCAGGTCCTCGACGAGGTACCGGACTACGTCGTCGTCACCGAGGACGTGCGGGGTCGCCCGGCCGCCGAGGTGCACGCGAGCTTCGAGCGGACCCGCGCCGCCATGTCGCACCAGGTGTTCGTGCCGGACCGGTGGCCGCTGTTCGAACTGCGCGCCACACTGCTCGACGAGGGTCGTGGGCGGGTGCACTACAGCATCGACGGCCTGATCACCGACGCCTGGGCGTCGAGCATCGTGATGCGTGAGTTGACCCTGCTCTACCACGAGCCGGACGCGACCCTGCCCGAGCTGGAGTTGAGCTTCCGCGACTACGTGCTCGCCGCGCGGGCCGCGGAGTCCACCGAGCGGTACCAGCGCGCCGCCGCGTACTGGCAGGAGCGGGTGCCGACACTGGCCCTCGCCCCGGAGTTGCCGCTGGCGGCCGACCCGCACACCATCGCTTCGCCCCGCTTCGCCCGGCTCACCGGGCAGGTGCCGGCGGACGAGTGGGACACCGTCAAGGCCGCCGCGTCCCGGCGCGGCCTCACTCCGACCGCGCTGCTGCTGGCCGCGTACGGCGAGGTGGTCGCCACCTGGTCGAAGAACCAGCGGTTCAGCCTCAACCTGCCGATGGCGCACCGGTTGCCGCTGCACCCGCAGGTCGACGCGATCCTGGGTGACTTCACCTCGGTGACGCTGTTGGAGATCGACGCGGGCGGTGCGGCGTCGTTCGAGAACCGCGCCCGGACGATCCGGGACCAACTCCTCGCCGACCTCGACCACGGACTGTTCAGCGGCGTGCGGGTCGCGCGGGAGCTGAAGCGGGTACGCGGTGACGCCGCCGCCGTCATGCCCGTCGTGTTCACCAGCCTGTTCGAGGGCATCGGCGGGCACCCGCAGATCGGCGAGGTGGTCTACTCCATCTCCCAGACACCGCAGATCTGGATCGACACCCAGGTGTACGAGATGAACGGCGCCCTGGTGCTGGACATCGACGCCGTCGAGGGTCTCTTCCCCGAGGGCATGGTCGCCGCCATGCACGCGGCGACGCTGTCGGTGCTGCACTGGCTCGCCGCCGACGAGGCGCACTGGGCCGACCCGGTGCCGTCGCTGGTGCCCCGCGCGGAGCTGGCCGCCCAGGCGGCGTACAACCGCACGGAGGCGCCGTTGCCGGTGGGCATGCTGCACGAGCCGTTCTTCGCCACCGCCGCCCGGGTGCCCGAGCGCCCGGCCGTGATCACGCCGACCCGGACGCTCACCTACGGCGAGCTGGCGGACCGCGCCCGCACGATCGCCGCCCACCTCGTCGGTTTGCGGGTACGCCCCGACGAGCTCGTCGCGGTGGTGATGGACAAGGGCTGGGAGCAGTGCGCCGCCGTCCTCGGTGTGCTCGCCGCCGGGGCCGCGTACCTGCCGATCGACCCGGACCTGCCGGACGAGCGGGTGCGTTTCCTGCTGACGCACGGCCGGGTGCGTGTGGTGCTGACCCAGGGGCGTCTGGCCGGTCCCGGGGCGCACCGGTTCGGCGACGTCGAGGTGTTGCGGGTGGACGAGCTGCGGGTCCTCCCGGCGGGCGCGCTGCCGGCGATCGACACCACGCCCCACAACCTCGCGTACGTCATCTTCACCTCCGGGTCCACCGGCCTGCCCAAGGGCGTGATGATCGAACACGAGGGCGCGTTGAACACCGTCGTCGACATCAACGAGCGCTTCCGGGTGGGCGAGGACGACCGGGTCCTGGCGCTGTCGTCGCTGAGCTTCGACCTGTCCGTGTACGACGTCTTCGGTCCGCTCGCCGTCGGCGGAGCGGTGGTGCTCCCGGAGGCGGCGGCACACCGCGATCCGGCCGCCTGGCTCGACCTCCTCACCAAGGCCAACGTGACGATCTGGAACTCGGTGCCGGCCCTCATGGAGCTGTTCGTCGAGCACCTCACCGTCCGGGAGGCCACCGGCGGCCTGCGACTGGTCATGCTCAGTGGTGACTGGATCCCGGTCGCCCTGCCGGACCGGATCCGGCAGACGCTCGGCGGGCCCGAGGTGGTCAGCCTCGGTGGCGCGACGGAGGCGTCGATCTGGTCCATCCTCTACCCGATCGGCGCGGTCCCGGCGGAGTGGACGAGCATCCCGTACGGGCGGCCCATGGTGAACCAGACCTTCCACGTCCTCGACGACGCGTTGCGACCCCGACCCACCGGGGTTCCCGGGCACCTGCACATCGGTGGTGTCGGCCTGGCCCGCGGCTACCTGCACGATGAGGCGCGGACGGCGGCGAGCTTCGTTGCGGACCCGGCCACCGGAACCCGTCTGTACCGCACCGGTGACCTCGGCCGGTTCCTGCCGAGCGGAGAGATCGAGTTCCTGGGCCGGGAGGACTTCCAGGTCAAGGTGCAGGGTTACCGCATCGAGCTGGGCGAGATCGAGACCGCCCTCGCCCAGCACCCCGAGGTGCGCGGCGCGGTGGTGGTGGCGCAGGGCGATCCGCGTGGCGCGAAGCGTCTCGTCGCCTTCGTCGTCCCCCGGGTCGCCGGTGCCGCGCCGACGGACGTGCGCGAGTTCCTCACGGGCAAGCTGCCGGGGTACATGGTGCCGGCGGCGTTCCACGAGATCGACGATCTGCCGCTGACCGCCAACGGGAAGGTCGACAGGCGACCACTGGTGGAGTTGGCCGACGCGGTCGAGGCGGACGACGTGCCGTACGTGGCACCCCGCTCCACCCTGGAGGAGACCATCGCCGAGGTCTGGGCCGGCATCCTGCGGGTCGACCGGATCGGCGTGCACGACAACTTCTTCGCCCTCGGCGGAGACTCGTTGCTGGCGATGCGGGCGGTGGTGCACCTGCGCAAGGCGTTCGACGTGCAGGTGCCGATCCGGGTGCTGTTCGACAGCCCCACCCTGGAGGCCGCCGCGTTCGCCATCGAGGACCACCTGCTCAGTGAGCTGGAGGAGATGTCCGACGAGGAGGCCAGCGCCCTGCTGGCCGACGAGCCGACGTACTAGGAGAGCCGTTCCGTGAACCGCCTCACCACCCACCCGCCCGGCCGCGCCCAGGGCTGGCTGGCCGCCGGGCCGCGCCGCCGCGTCACCCCCGCCGTCCGACTGATCTGCCTGCCGTACGCCGGTGGTGGGTCCTCGGCGTACCACGGGTGGCAGGAGCTGCTCGGCGACGACGTCGAGGTCTGCCCCGTCGAGCTGCCCGGGCGGCAGTCCCGCTGGCGTGAGCCGGCGTACACCGGGGTGCGGCAGCTGGTGGAGGCCCTCGCCCCGGCGCTGGCACCCGAGCTGGGGGTGCCCTACGCCCTGTTCGGGCACAGTATGGGGGCGCTGGTCTCCTTCGAGCTGGCCCGCGAACTGCGCCGCCGCGCGGTGCCGCCGCCCCGGGTTCTCTTCGCCGCCGGTGGCCTCGCGCCGACGCTGCGGCGTACCTTGCCGAACATTCACGACCAACCGGACGCGGTGGTCGTCGAACGGCTGCGTGAGCTGGGCGGTCTGGACGAGGAGATCCTGGCCGAACGCGAACTGCTCGACCTGCTCCTGCCCGCCATCCGCGCCGACTTCGCGCTCTGCGAGACCTACGAGTACCGGCCGGAGCCGCCGCTGAGCTGCCCGATCGTCGCCTTCGCGGGGGACCGGGACCGGGAGGTGCCGCCGGATCGGGTCGCGCCGTGGCGGGAGCAGACGTCTGCCGGGTCCACCCTGCACGTGCTGCCGGGCGGGCACTTCTTCCCGATGACGGCCCGGGACGCCCTGCTGGGCACCGTCCGGGCCACCCTGGCGGCGGGGAGTTAGACGGAGGGCGGGCCGGTCACCCGGCCCGCCCCGGCGATCAGCGGATCTCGGTGGTGTCCTCGGGGCGCGGTTGGCCGCGCGGTGGGGCGGACCAGGGTGATTCGCCACCCACCCGGCGGGGCAGCGGCTCGGTCGGTGTCGAGTCGGCCGGGTAACCGAGAGTGAGGGGCGCGGTGTCGCGCTCCGCGGGGGTGGGGGCCGGCCAGTCGGTCAACGTGAAGTCGTCGTTGCGGGGGCCTCCGTCCGACGCGGGGGTGGGTGCCGCGGCCGGTTCGGTCGCCGGGCTCGGCCACTGCCGCCAACGCTGTTGGCTGAAGGTCGCCATCAGCAGTAGCAGGCCGAGCAGGAAGAGCGTGCCGTTCTCGACCGGCAGTCGCAGCGGCAGAGGATCGCCGAACACCTTCCACTCGTGCGGGATCGCATCCCGCACCGAGAAGGGCGCCACGAACATCCCGACGTACGGGGTGACCAGCAGCGCACCGGCCACCAACGGGCCCAGCGGCGAGAAGCGCAGCGTGCCGAGCAGGCCCAGCAGGACACCGCCGACACCGAGGTACACGGCCGGCTCGATCAGGTTGGCGGTGTTGAACGTGCCGATCTCCACCCAGCGGTCGACCGTCCGGCTCGACCCGTCCTGCCCCAGTGTGACCAGCACCCAGGTGATGGGCGCCACCACCAGCCCGGCGAGGAAGCTCCAGAGATGTCGCATCCGCGCACCGTACCGTTTTCGACATGACTGAGCACCTCTCCGCCGCTCCAACCGGCAAGCCGACGTCGTACTCGCGCGTCACTCTCAGCAAGATCATGACCGCGGTGGACGTCAACCTCTACGGCACCGTGCACGGCGGAGTTCTGATGAAGTTCGTCGACGATGTGGCCGGTGCCGCTGCCGCCCGACACAGCGGCGGGACCGCGGTGACCGCGGCGATCGACGAGATCGTCTTCTCCGAGGCGGTCCGGGTCGGCGACCTGGTGCACGCGCACGCCCAGGTGAACTGGACCGGCCAGACCTCCATGGAGGTGGGCGTGCGGGTGGTCGCCGAACGGTGGGACTCGGCCGAGGACGCGCCGGTCCGGGTCGCCACCGCGTACCTGGTGTTCGTTGGCGTGGACGTGGGTGGGGCGCCTCGCACGGTCCGCCCGGTGCTGCCGGAGACCGCTGAGGACGAGCGCCGGTACAAGGAGGCGGAGATCCGCCGCGCGCACCGGTTGGCCCGCCGCCGCGCCATCCAGGCCCACCGCGCCGGCTGACCCACATGAGGTGGCGGGTTGGAGTGTGGGACGGGCACGCGTCGGTTGGCCTACCCGGTGCGCAGAATGGCGCTTCGAGGTAGGGCAAGATGGCGCCACGGCCCAGTCACAGTGTCGTGTCGGGCCAGGGGGAGGGTGGAGCAGTGGGTGACATGCTGTGGACGCCGCCGGCGGACGTACGTGAGCGGTCCCGGATCGGTGCCTACCTGCGCTGGCTGCGGGAGCACCGCGGGTTGGACTTCGCCGACTACGACGCGCTGTGGCG
Source organism: Micromonospora hortensis (assembly GCF_022230935.1). NCBI lineage: Bacteria > Bacillati > Actinomycetota > Actinomycetes > Micromonosporales > Micromonosporaceae > Micromonospora > Micromonospora hortensis. The sequence continues at coordinate 19,948 of NZ_JAKKFE010000029.1, read as the reverse complement.
CTGGTCCACCACCGACCTGGACGGGTTCTGGCGTTCGATCTGGGACCACTTCGAGGTGATCGCGCACACTCCGCCGTCCGCCACCCTGGCCGAGCGGGGGATGCCCGGCGCCCGTTGGTTCCCCGACGCCACCCTCAACTACGCGGAGAACGTGCTGCGGATGCCGGGGCGGGCCGACGACGACCCGGTGGTGATCTCCCACGGGCAGACCCGCCCGCCGGACACGTTGAGCGCCGGTGAGCTGCGCGAGCAGGTCCGCCGGGTGTCGGCCGGGCTGCGCCGGCTCGGCGTCACCGCCGGTGACCGGGTGGCGGCGTACGCCCCGAACATCGCCGAGACGTACGTGCTGCTGCTGGCCACCGCCAGCCTGGGAGCGATCTTCTCGTCCTGCGCGCCCGAGTTCGGCACCCGCAGCGTCACCGACCGTTGGCAGCAGATCGAGCCGACGGTGCTGGTCGCGGTGGACGGCTACCGGTACGGCGACAAGCCGGTGGACCGGCGCGCCGAGGTCGCCGCGATCCGGGCCGCCCTACCGTCGCTGCGTCACACCGTCAGCATCGGCTACCTCGACCCGACGGGTCCCGCGCCCGAGGGCGCGCTGGGCTGGGCCGAGCTGGCCGCACCCACCGACGAGCCCTTGACGTTCACGCCGGTGCCGTTCGACCACCCGCTCTACGTGCTGTACTCCTCGGGCACCACTGGGCTGCCGAAGCCGATCGTGCACGGCCACGGCGGCATCCTGCTGGAGCACCTGAAGATGCTCGCCCTGCACCACGATCTGGGCCCGGCCGACCGGTTCTTCTGGTTCACCACCACCGGCTGGATGATGTGGAACTTCCTGGTCTCCGGCCCGGCGGTGGGGGCGGCCATCGTGCTCTTCGACGGCAACCCGGGGGTCCGTGCTGAGCCGGGCCGGCCGGCCGAGCCTGACCTCGGCGGGCTGTGGCGGCTGGCGGCGGAGACCGGGACGACGTACTTCGGCACCTCCGCGCCGTACCTGTTGGCCTGCCGTAAGGCCGGGTTGGTCCCCCGGGAGGTCGCCGACCTGTCGACGCTGCGGGGCGTGGGTTCCACAGGTGCGCCGCTGCCCGCCGAGGGCTTCCGCTGGGTGTACGAGACAGTGGGCGACCACGTCCAGCTCCAGTCGCTCTCCGGTGGCACCGACGTGTGCACCGGTTTCGTCGGCGGGGTGCCGCTGCTGCCGGTGTACGCCGGTGAGATCGCCTGCCGGGCGTTGGGCGCCAAGGTGGAGGCTCGTTCCGCCGACGGCACGCCGGTCATCGGTGAGCTGGGCGAGCTGGTGATCACCGAACCGATGCCGAGCATGCCGGTGGGCTTCTGGAACGACACGGACGGCACCCGCTACGCGGAGGCGTACTTCGGCGTCTACCCGGGCGTCTGGCGCCACGGTGACTGGATCACCATCAACGAGCGGGGTGGCTGCGTGATCACCGGCCGCTCCGACGCCACCCTCAACCGCGGTGGGGTGCGGCTCGGCACCGCCGAGTTCTACTCGGTGGTGGAAGGGCTCGACGAGGTGGTCGACTCGGTCGTCGTGCACCTGGAGGACGACGAGGGCGGCGCCGGTGAGCTGCTGCTCTTCGTGGTGCTGGCGGAGGGTCTGGAGTTGGACGACCCGATGCGCGCGAAGATCTGCCGTGAACTGCGCACGGCGCTCTCACCCCGGCACGTGCCCGACGAGATCCACCAGGTGCGTTCGGTGCCCCGCACCCTCTCGGCGAAGAAGCTGGAGGTGCCGGTCAAGAAGATCCTCACCGGCACCCCGGTAGACCAGGCGGCGGCCAAGGGTGCCCTGGTCAACCCCGAGTCCCTCACCGCCTTCGCCGCCCTGGCCCAGTCCCGCGCGACGTCCTGACCCCCGTCCCCCCGCGATCTTGCACTTTCTGTCCCGACCTAAGGGGCATCCCACCCATCTCGACAACCGAAACTGCAAGATCGCCGGGGCGGGGCGGGGCGGGGGCGGTTACGGGAGGGTTTGGGTGACCTTTTCGGTGGCTTGGCGGCTGGCCAGGCGGGCCGGGTCCTGGTTGGCGCAGAGGACGACTGTGGCGGCCCGGGTCAGCGGGGCCAGCAGCCAGTCGACCGGGTCGGGATAGCGGGTGGCGTCAACCAGGACCCGCGCGCCGGGCTCGATGCCCAACTCGGTGGCGCGGGCCTCGGCGCGACTCAGCAGGTGCGCGTCGGTGGGGCCACTGCCGGACTGCGGCGTGAAGTGGTCGCCGTGGGCGCGTACCTCGACGACGTAGTCGGCGAAGCCGGGCGGCACCTGCCGAAGCGGGGCGGCGAGCGGGGCCAACCCGAGGGCGTACCGCTCGTCGGCGGACCAGGACTGCGCCTCGTCGAACTGGTCGGCGGCGGCGAAGAGCACCCCCACCTCGCCCGGCGTGTCGACGACGCTCAGCTTGGCCGACCAGCAGGCCAGCAGCACCGCCGCGGTTTGCCAGTGTGGCGGCAGCAGCACCCCGGCCGGGGTGCCCGGCGCGAGGCCGACCTCGTCGACGAGGAGATTCGCGGTCTTCGCCACCCAGTTCGCCACTGTGACGCCGGAGAGTTCGGTGCGGTCGCCGGTGGCGTCGTCGTACCAGGTGAGCAGCGGTCGGGTCGGGTCGGTCGCGATCGCGTCGGCGAACACCCGGGCAATGTTGTCGGCCATCGGCGCGAACGATACGCCAGTGCGGGCCGTACTCGATGACGATGACAAGTCGGCGTACCGTCGGGTCGCAGTCAGCGTCGGCCCCGCGCCCCGGCGTAGGCTTTACCCCCGGAGTGTTGTTCCCCACAGGCCCGCCAGTTCAAGGAGTCGCCCCGTGACCGCCGGTCGCCCGCCCCGCGTGCTCATCGACGCCACGAGTGTCCCCACCGACCGTGGTGGTGTCGGTCGATACGTCGACGGTCTGCTCGGTGCCCTCGGCAAGGTGTGCGGGTCGGGGGTGGAGCTGGCGGTGGTCAGTCTCCGCACCGATCTGGAGAGGTACACCCGCATGCTGCCGGGCGCGGAGATCATCCCGGCCCCGGCCGCCGTGGCGCACCGCCCGGCCCGGCTCGCCTGGGAGCAGACCGGCCTGCCGCTGCTCGCCCAACAGGTGGGCGCAGAGGTGCTGCACTCGCCCTTCTACACCTGCCCGCTGCGGGCCGGGTGTCCGGTCACGGTCACCGTGCACGATGCGACGTTCTTCACCGAGCCGGAGCATTACGACAAGTCGCGCCGCACGTTCTTCCGCAGCGCCATCAAGACCTCGTTGCGCCGCGCCGATCGGGTGATCGTGCCCAGCAAGGCCACCCGGGACGAGCTGATCCGGCTGCTCGACGCCGACCCGACGCGGATCGACGTGGCCTACCACGGCGTCGACCAGGCTGCCTTCCACGCTCCCACCGAGGAGGAGAAGGCCCGGGTACGCGCGCGTCTGGGGCTGGGCAACAGCAGCTACGTCGCCTTCCTCGGTGCCAAGGAGCCTCGAAAGAACGTGCCCAACCTGATCCGTGGGTGGGCGCGGGCCGTGGCTGACCGGGTCGACCCGCCGGCCCTGGTGATCGCCGGTGGGCAGGGGCACGACGAGGACATCGACCGGGCGGTGGCCGAGGTGCCGTCGCACCTGCGTCTGCTGCGCCCCGGCTACCTGCGCTACGCCGACCTGCCGGGTTTCCTCGGCGGTGCCCTGGTCGCCGCGTACCCGTCCTACGGCGAGGGGTTCGGGCTGCCGATCCTGGAGGCGATGGCGTGCGCCGCCCCGGTGCTCACCACGCCCCGGCTCTCGCTGCCCGAGGTGGGCGGCGACGCGGTCGCGTACACCTCGGAGGACCCGGAGCAGATCGGCATCGACCTGGCCGCCCTGCTCGACGACGAGCAGCGGCGGTTGTCGCTGGCGAAGGCGGGGTTCGATCGGGCCAAGGAGTTCACCTGGGAGTCCAGCGCCGAGGTGCACATCGCGGCGTGGAGTCGCGCCCGTTCCTGACCCTCCGCGCCGTCGCGGGTGACCCGTGCCACTTTGGGCAGGTACGTCGGGCATGATGTGCGGATGCTCTATGCGGTCATTCCGGCAGGTGGCAGTGGCACGAGGTTGTGGCCGTTGTCCCGCGCTGGCCATCCCAAGTTCCTCCACCCGCTGACCGGCACCAGCGCCTCGCTGCTCCAGGCGACAGTCGAACGGCTCGCGCCGCTGACCACACCGGATCGGACCCTTGTGGTCACCGGTGCCGCGCACGTCGCGGCGGTGGCGCGGCAGCTGACGGTGCTGCCGGAGGAGAACATCCTGGTCGAGCCCTCCCCCCGGGATTCCTGCGCGGCGATCGCGTTGGCTGCCGCGGTGATCGCGGCGCGTGACCCGAACGCGGTGATGGGCAGCTTCGCTGCCGACCATCTGATCCGCGACCCGGACAGCTGGGTCCGCACTGTCCAGGAGGCGGTCCGCGGGGCAGAGCAGGGCATGCTGATGACCGTCGGGATCACTCCGACCCGTGCGGAGACCGGTTACGGCTACCTCGAGACCGGCGATCCGACCGAGGGTGTGCCGTGGCGACAGGTGGCCGAGTTCAAGGAGAAGCCGGCCGCTGAGGTCGCCGAGGCGTACGTCCGTTCGGGCCGGCACCTGTGGAACGCGAGCATGTTCGTGTGGCGGGTGGACGTCTTCCTCGCCGAGCTGGCCCGCCAACAGCCGGCGCTGCACGCTGGCGTCGCCGCCATCGCCGCTGCCTGGGGCACCCCGGAACAGGACGACGTCCTCGGCGCGATCTGGCCGACCCTGCCGAAGATCTCCGTCGACTACGCGGTGATGGAGGGCGCGGCCACGGCGGGTCGAGTCGCGACGGTGCCGGGCGATTTCGGCTGGAACGACGTCGGTGACTTCCACACCCTGGGCGACGTGCTGCCGGCCGACGACGCGGGCAACGTGGTGCTCGGCACGGAGGCCAAGCCGGGCGTGCTGCTACGAGACAGCAGCAACCTCGTTGTCGTTCCGCAGTCGGGTCGGTTGGTGGCAGTGCTCGGTCTGCGCGACCTGATCGTGGTGGACACCCCGGACGCGGTGCTGGTCTGCCCGCGCGACCGGGCGCAGGACGTCAAGGCCCTGGTCGACGAGCTCAAGGAGCGAGGCGAAGAGGGCTACGTCTGAGCGCGGCGAGTGCCGGCGCGACCTGTTGCGCGGTCCCGCCGGCCAGTGGTTCGGGGAGCTGGTCCGGTGGGAACCAGCCCAGCGCCTCGGCCTCGTCGCTGACCTGCTCCACCGCCGAGGGCGGAGCGATCACCGCGAACCGTACGTCGTGGTGCGCCGAGCCGCCCTGGCACTGAACCGGGTGCACGTCCACGTCGATCGGCACCGGGTCGATGCGCAGGCCGGCGATTCCGGACTCCTCGGTGGCCTCGCGGAGGGCGGCGGCGACAAGGGTCTGGTCGACCGGCTCACAGTGCCCGCCGAGCTGCACCCACCACCCGAACTTGACGTGCAGGCAGAGCAGCACCCGCGAGCCGGTGGAGTCCAGCACCAACGCGCTGGCGGTGACGTGCCCGGGCCGGTGCTGCCGACTCATCGCGATCGGACCGGCGGCGAGCAGCGCGAGGGTCCGGTCCCGCGCTTCGGCAGCACCCGGGCTGGTGGGCTGCCAGCCCTCCAGCAAGGCGACGGCGTCGGTGTGCAGCGCCCGGTACGTCTCGGGGTCGCTCGTCTGGGCGGTCGGGCCGGTGATCACGGTGTCGGGCACCCCGCCACTGTACGAGCGTGTGCTCCGTACGCTGGCTCGGTGACAGTGCGACTCGTCGAATTCGTGGTGGCCGGTAACGAGGCCAGCGATCTGCTGCCGGTGCGGTCGGCGGCGCTGCTGCGCGCGTACGGTGCCCGGCGGGGCTTCTGGACGGTGCTGGACGAGGGGCCGGTGGAGCGCTGCCTCGCGCTGCTGTTGGAGCGCGACGCCGGGGAGTGGACGGCAGTGCACGTGCGGGCGGATGCCGGTGTGGAGAACGGGCGAACCGAGGACGGTGAGGCGCTCGCCCATCACGACGGCTGGGTGTACGTCTTCGGTTCCCACTTCGGCTCGAAGGCTGGCCCGCTGCGACCTCGGCGCGCCTTCGTGGCCCGGTTCCGCGAGGACGACGCGGCGGTCGGGCCGGTGCCGGTGCACGTGGTACGCAACTCGTTTCGACTGCACCGGGTGGTGAACGACGCTCTCGCCGCGGCGCCGCTGACCCTCCTGCCGGCGGGGGAGCGGGTGCGGGAACGGTTCATCGTGGAGACGCTGGCCCGGGGGACCGTCCGGGAGAAGAGCTGGGTGAGCCGGTTGGCCCCGGACGACCTGCCGTTGAACGTGGAGGCGGCGGCGTTCACCCCGGCCGGGACGGTGCTGCTCGGGCTGCGTTTTCCGGTCACCGACGCCGGTGAGCCGATCCTGGTCGAGGTGGCCGGTGTGCCGGGCATGTTCACCGCCGAGCGGGCGTGGCCGCGGGCGTTGGGCGCGTACGTGTTGACAGGTGTCACCCCGCCAGGGCAACTGACCGGCTTCCGCGCGATCACCCCGACGGCGGACGGCGGGTACGCGGCCGTGATCGGCTCGATCGACGCGCTGGGCAAGGGGTCGGTCCTGCTCGACGACCATCCGGGCGGGGGCGAGGTCACCTCGCGGCACGTCCGCTTCCGGCTCACCGGTGGCGAGGCGGACGCCGGGCGGCGGCTCGTCGGGGAGCAGGTGGCGGACCTGGCCCCGTTTCACCACGTCGAGGGGGTGGCGGAGCTGGACGGACTGTCGTTCTACGTCACGGACGAGGACCATCGGGTCGCGCTCTGGGTCGGCTGAGCCGGCACCGGGGGCGGGATGACCGGACGGCACCTCTGCGGAACAAGGGCCGCAGACCCTCGTGGTGCCGTCCGATCACCGGGGCCTCCCCGGTCCCGGTGCCCGGCAGCACGGGCGTCAAGGACGCACGGCGCCGTGTTCGGGCATGGGAAGCATGCCGAACCGGCCCCGGAGGCGTCGAGGTTTTTCAGTCCAGGCTTAAAGATGGAGGTTACTGCCAGCCAGGTAGAGTCGAACGGTCATCCGGCATCCCCCTGCCGGCGACACAGGAGCGCTCCATGCTGAAGATCCACTTTTCTGGGGAGGACATCCTCCGGACCCGGGTGGCGCCGGCGGCGGACCCGGTCTGGGAGCTGGTCCTCAGCCTGCACGTGCTTCGCGGCCGCACCCGCGACCCGCTGACGGCCAACTGGCGGCGCAGCGTGGCCCGGGACCTGCGCCAGGACTCCGCGTCCGAGCAGCTCCGCCTGCTCTTCGCGCTGAACCCGCCGCGTGGCTACTTCCCGGACTTCCTCACCCCGTACGCCAGCGTCGAGGGCTTCGAGGCCGGGCTGGACGCGCTCCGCCGTACCCCCACCGAGTTGCTGCACCGGGACCTGAGCGTGCTGGCCGCCGAGAACCAGCTGCCTTCCTCGGCGGCCGCGCTCGCTCGCGGTGAGGTGTCGGCGTTGCACCACCTGGCCGAGTCGATGGAGCAGTACCGATCGCTGGCGATCAGCCCGTACTGGGGCCGGATCCAGGCCGCGGTTGCGGCGGACCGCACGCGGCGGGCGCGGGCGCTGCTCGACGGCGGCGTCGAGGGCCTGCTCAGCAGCCTTCGGCCGACGATGCGCTGGGAGAGCGGGGTGCTGGAGGTCCACAGCTACCCGCACAGTCGGGAGCTGCACCTGGACGGCCGTGGGCTGCTGCTGGTGCCGTCGTTCTTCTGCGCGGCCACCCCTGTCGCACTGCTCGACCCGGCGCTGCCACCGGTGCTGGTCTACCCGGTGGACCGGCTGGGTGCCCTGGTCTCCGCCGACGCCGGCGCCGCGTCCGGTGCTGCCCGCGAATCACTCGCCGCGCTGCTGGGCCGCACCAGGGCAGCGGTCTTGCAGGCCAGCGACGAGGGCTGCACCACCGGCGAGGTCGCCCGCCAGCTCAACATCTCACCGGCGGCGGCGAGCCAACACGCTACGGTGCTGCGCAACGCTGGTCTGCTGGTCAGCCACCGCGAACGCAACAGCGTGCTGCACACGTTGACCCCGCTCGGCCGGGCCATGCTGGACGCGTGACCCGGCCGTTCGTACCGGCCGAGGGCGGTTCTACAGGGCGAGCGCGGCGCTCGCCGGGCTGCCGGGCGGTGGCGGCAACAGAGTCGACCCGACGCCCTGGGCGGCCAATGCGACGCGCAGTCGGTGCAGGTCGGCGCCGAAGCGGACCAGACCGAACGGCTCGACGGGCGTCGGGGCCGAGCCGAGCAGCAGGTCGGCGCCATCCGGCCACCCGGGCATCTCAGCGACCAGGCCGGCGCGTACCTCGGCCTCGTCGACCAGTGTGAAGACCGTGCCGGGGGCGACCAGCCCGGCGACCTCGTCGATTGCCCGTCGCACCGCGGTCAGGTCGGCCGGTGTCGGGCCGGGGCCGTCGGTCAGGGTCGCGGCGTCGGAGAGCCCGGCGGCGTGGGCCTCGGCGGTACCGAGCGAGAACAGGTCCTGTGCCGCGTCGCGGATCAGCGCCCGCGCGCCACCGGCGTCGTCCGAGACGGTGGCCGGCAGGTAGCCCCGCACCACCGCGACGGGGACCTGATCGCACTTGCCCTTGATCAGTTCGCCGGCACCCGCCAGCTCGTCCACCACTGCCATCTGGGTCAACTGCAACTCGTTGCCGTACGGGTCGACCTCGCCCCGGTGGTCGCGGATGGCCGGCATCCCGGCCACCCCGAGCGCCACGTCGGTGAGCCCGTTGCGCCAGGGCCGGCCCATCGTGTCGCTGATGATCACGGCCAGGTCCAGGTCGTATCGCTCCCGCAACGCGTCGCGCAGAGCCCGTGCCGAGGCGTCCGGGTCGACCGGCAGCAGCACCAGTTGGGTCTTGTCCACGTTCGACGCGTCGATCCCCGCCGAGGCCATGACGAAGCCGTGGTGGGTCTGCACGATCCGGGTAGCCCCCCGGCTGGCGACCACCCGGGCGGTCTCACCGGCCAGGACCTCGTCCCGGGCTGCCAGCCGTTCCGGCCCGTCCGCCGGCACGTCGACCAACCGCCCCTCGGCCTTGGAGACGATCTTGCTGGTCACCACCAGCACGTCGCCGTTGCGCAGCCACGGCGCGGCGGTAGCGATCACCGCGGCCAGGTCGTCACCCTCGGTCACGTGACCGATGCCGAGCACCGGCAGGATCTCCAGCCTCACGTCAACTCCACCGCGGCGCGGACCATGGCCGCCGTCGCCGCCTCGTCGGTCATCCGCAGCGGCACCGCGCGGACCGTCACCTCGGGCACCACAGTGCCCGCGTCCTCCTCGGCCACCAGCCAACCGTCGAGCAGGCCGCCGCTCGCCCGACCGCCGTAGAGCCGGCCAACCCCGGCCGCGCTGCACTCCGTACCGAGCACGGCCAGGCAACGGTCGGCCATCCCCCGCACCGGCGCGCCGCCGATGATCGGCGAGACACCCACCACCGGCGCCGGGCCGTCCGCCACCGCCGCACGCAGCCCCGGTACGGCCAGCACCGGCGCGACGCTCACCACCGGGTTGCTCGGCGCGATCAGCACCAGGTCGGCCGAGGCGATCGCGTCCAGCACCCCGGGGGCCGGCTTCGCCGTCTCCGCGCCGACGAACACGAAACGGTGGGTGGTGATGTCGGCCCGGTACCGCACCCACCACTCCTGGAAGTGGATCGCCCGCTGGCCCTGGTCGTCCTCCACCACGGCATGGGTCTCCAGGCGGTCGTCAGTCGCCGGCAACAGGCGTACGCCCGGCTCCCAGCGGCTGGCCAGCGCCTCGGTCACCGCGCTCAACGGGTAACCGCCGTTGAGCATGGTGCTGCGGACCAGGTGGGTGGCGATGTCCTTGTCGCCGAGGCCGAACCAGGTCGGCTCCGCCCCGTACGCGGCCAACTCCTGTTTGACAGTCCAGCTCTCGCCGACCCGACCCCAGCCCCGTTCCGGGTCGGCGCCCCCGCCGAGGGTGTACATGACGCTGTCCAGGTCGGGGCAGATCTTCAACCCGTGTAACCACAGGTCGTCGCCGACGTTGACAACGGCGGTCACCTCCGCGCCGACGTCACGGGCGTACGCCCGGACCCCGAGCAGGAACCGGGCGCCGCCGATGCCGCCGGCCAGAACCACGATGCGCATGTCGACCATCCTCGCGCACGTGACGCCTCCGATCCGTCGGTGGCCCCAGAGACTAGGCTCACGTGCGCCCTGTCCGTTGATGCCCCGAGGGGGAGCTCGTGACCAGCCCCGCCGAGCCCGCGTCCGCCGACGCGACGCAGGCCCGCCAGCTGACCAAGCCGCTACGGGAGCTCGCCGCGCTCGCGCTGCTTGGCGCCAACGCCGTGTTCCTCTTCGTGGGCCTGCTCCGGCTCATCGCCCCGAACGACTACGGCTCCTTCACCGACCGCGCGGGCAGCGCCTTCTCCGCGTTCGTCGGGGTGGAGGCGGTGGGCCTCCCGCTGCTGGCGGTGCTGCTGGCCACGCACATCTCGCCGGTGCTGGCGAAGGCGAAGCTGATCACGCAGACAGCCGTCGTCGAGTACGCGGTCAGCGCACTGTTCGGCACGCTGACCATGCTGATCTGGACGGTGGGCCGGCTGGCCGAGGCCGAGGTGCTCGATGCGCTGCTCGGCGTGCTCACCCGGTTCGCCTGGATGGTGATCTTCGCGATCGCCGCCTGGGTGGTCTACACCATCTGGCGCGCCCACTACTACGTGCCGCGGCCCAAGCCGCAGCCTGGCGTCTACGGCCAGCCCCAGCCGGGCTGGCCGCAGCAGCAGGGCGGTTGGCCTGCCCCGGGTCAGCCCGGCGGCCAGCCGCAGGGCGGATGGCCCGCTCCCGGCCAGCCTGGCGGACACCCGCAGGCTGGTCAGCCTGGTGGCTACCCGCAGGCTGGTGGTTACCCGCAGGCCGGTGGCTACCCGCAGGCCGGCCAGTACGGCCAGCAGTCGCCGCCGTTCCAGGCCCCGCAGTCGGCTCCACCGCACCCGCAGTCCGCTCCGCCGCACCCGCAGTCGGCTCCACCGCACCCGCAGTCCGCGCCGCCGTTCTCGCAGTCCGCGCCGCCGTTCCCGCAGTCCGCGCCGCCGACGAACCCCGCCCCCCAGTCGGTGCCGCCGTCCCCGGCCGCGCCGCCGCCGTTCGGGCAGCCTCCGTCGGCCGACCCGACTCAGGCGATCCCGCGCCAGTCCGCAGACCCGACCGAGGTCATTTCCCACCCGGCCGACCCGGACACCGACCGTACCCAGCACATCAAGCCCAACGACCACCCCGACCAGCCCCGCTGATTCCGCCAACCCCGTCGGCCCCCACCAACCCCCGTCGATCATGAAGTTATTGCCCGATCACGCGGCGTGTCGTGGCAATAACTTCATGATCAACCGGGAGGGCGGCCGGGAGGTCGGCCGGGGGGTGCCGTTTCCCACGGTGCGGGCTGGGACTGGTTGGGTCGCGTCGGGCTGCGCATAGGGTGAGTGGATGGTTGATCGCACCCACTCCGGCCCGAGCGATGCGAGCGTGCGGCGGGCCCTGGGCCGGGCCGCGAACGGGCGGGCGCTTGATGTCGACGAGGCGACCGCGCTGCTGTCCGCTCGTGGCGACGCGCTCGACGAACTGCTCCGGCTCGCCGGGGGAATCCGCGACGCCGGGCTGCGCGAGGCCGGGCGGCCGGGTGTGGTCACGTACTCCAAGAAGGTCTTCATTCCGCTGACCCGGCTCTGCCGGGACCGCTGCCACTACTGCACCTTCGCGACAGTGCCGCACCGGCTGCCGGCGCCGTTCCTGGACCGCGACGAGGTCCTCGCGATCGCCCGGGCCGGTGCCGCGCAGGGCTGCAAGGAGGCGCTGTTCACACTGGGTGACCGGCCGGAGGAACGCTGGCCGGCGGCCCGGACCTGGTTGGACGAGCGCGGTTACGACTCCACCCTGGACTACCTGCGCGCCTGTGCGGTGGCGGTGCTGGAGGAGACAGGTCTGCTGCCGCACCTCAACCCCGGGGTGCTGTCCTGGTCGGAGCTGCAACGGCTCAAGCCGGTCGCGCCGAGCATGGGCATGATGTTGGAGACGACAGCGACCCGGCTCTGGTCCGAGCCGGGTGGCCCGCACTTCGGCTCGCCGGACAAGGAGCCGGCGGTCCGTTTGCGGGTGCTCGAGGACGCGGGGCGGGTCGGGGTGCCGTTCACCACCGGCATCCTGATCGGCATCGGGGAAACCTCGGCGGAGCGGGTGGACGCGCTCTTCGCGATCCGCCGCGCCCACCGGGAGTACGGGCACCTCCAGGAGGTGATCGTGCAGAACTTCCGCGCCAAGCCGGACACGGCGATGCGCGGCATGCCGGACGCGGAGCTGCACGATCTGGCCGCCACTGTGGCGGTGGCCCGGCTGCTGCTCGGCCCGAAGGCCCGGATCCAGGCCCCGCCGAACCTCATCGCCGGCGAGTACGACCTGCTGTTGCGCGCCGGCATCGACGACTGGGGTGGCGTCTCCCCGCTCACCCCCGACCACGTCAATCCGGAGCGCCCCTGGCCGCAGATCGACGAGCTGGCCCGGCACACCGAGCTGGCCGGGTTCACGCTGCGGGAGCGGTTGACGATCTACCCCGAGTACGTGCGCGCGGGTGACCCGTGGCTCGACCCACGGTTGCTGCCGCACGTCGGCGCCCTGGCCGATCCGTCGACGGGCATGGCTGTCGAGTCGGCGATGCCGCAGGGACGACCGTGGCAGGAGCCGGAGGAGGTGTTCGGCGGGCGGGTCGACCTGCACGCCACCATCGACACCACCGGCCGCACCGACGACCGGCGCGGCGACTTCGACAGCGTCTACGGCGACTGGGCCGAGGTCGCTGGCAAGGTCACCCCGGAGGCGACCGCCCGCCGGGCTGGCGTACCCGTGGCACCGGCCGGGAGTGGTGCGGACCGTGACCTGGCGGCCGGTCTGCGGCTCGCCGCCGACGACCCGGCGGCCCTGCTCGACCCCGCGCACACCGAGGCCGCGCTGGCGTTGTTCGGCGCGGACGGGCCGGCGCTCGACGAGGTGTGCCGCCTCGCCGACGACGTGCGCCGCGCGGTGGTCGGCGACGACGTCACCTACGTGGTCAACCGCAACATCAACTTCAGCAATGTCTGCTACGTGGGCTGCCGGTTCTGTGCGTTCGCGCAGCGTGAGCGGGACGCCGACGCGTACCGGCTCTCCGTCGAGCAGGTCGCGGACCGGGCCGAGCAGGCGTGGGCCGCCGGCGCCAGCGAGGTGTGCCTCCAGGGCGGCATCGACCCGAAGATGCCGGTCACCGGGTACGCCGACATCGTGCGCGCGATCAAGGCCCGGGTGCCCGAGATGCACGTGCACGCGTTCTCGCCCATGGAGATCGTCACCGCCGCCGCGAAGGCCGGGGTGCCGATCCGTGAGTGGCTGCTCCAGTTGCGTGAGGCCGGGCTGGACACCATTCCGGGCACCGCCGCCGAGATCCTCGACGACGACGTGCGCTGGGTGCTGACCAAGGGCAAACTCCCGGCCGCCGCCTGGGTCGAGGTGGTCAGCACCGCGCACGAGCTGGGCATCCGGTCCAGCTCCACGATGATGTACGGCCACGTCGACCACCCCGGGCAGTGGCTGGCGCACTTCCGGGTGCTGGCCGGGGTGCAGGACCGCACGGGCGGGTTCACCGAGTTCGTGGCGCTGCCGTTCGTGCACACGAATGCTCCGATCTATCTGGCGGGTATCGCCCGACCCGGGCCGACCTGGCGGGAGAACCGGGTGGTGCACGCCATGTCCCGGCTGCTGCTGCACGGCCGGATCGACAACATCCAGTGCTCCTGGGTGAAGCTCGGCGACGAGGGCACTGTCGCGATGCTCCAGGGCGGCTGCAACGACCTCGGCGGCACGCTGATGGAGGAGACCATCTCCCGGATGGCCGGTTCCGACAACGGTTCGGCGCGTACCGAGGAGCAGTTGCGGGCCATCGCGAAGGCCGCCGGTCGTCCGGCGCGCAAGCGGTCGACTGCGTACGGTCACGCCCGCCCCTGACGTCGAACCTTTCCCCGCCCCCGGCCGTACCACGCGATGCCGGTGGCGGTCGCGGCGAGGACCGCCGCCGGTGTCCCCTCAGGGGCCCGGCGGCGTCGCGAGACGGCACCGGACCCGTCCGTCTCCGCGGGCGCGCTCGCGCCACCGCCGGAAAGGTTGCCCATGACCAGTGATCAGCGGAAGCGGCAGTGGCCGCGACTGACCCGCCGGCAGACGTTGACCGCCGCGGCCAGCGCCACCCTCGGCGCCGCCGCGCTCACAGTGCCGGGCCTGTCGGCCGCGCAGAACGCCCCCGGCGCGGCCGGACGAGCCGACGAACCGATCGTCGTGCACCTGCGTGACGCCGCCTCGGGAACGATGGACGTCTTCGTCGGTGAGACGCGCATCGAGGTACGCGACCGCGGCCTGGCGGACCGGCTGCGGCGCGCCGCCCGGCGCTGACCCGACCCTCCGCCCCGCCATCCTGTCCCCGCCCAGTGAGGTTGGTCCGTCATGTCTTCCCACCGCGAGGCCCCGGAGATAGCCAAGGATCCGGTCGCCGACAGCTCCGACCTGTACGCGTTCGTCAGCCCCGACAAACGCGACACGGTCACGTTGATCGCCAACTACGTGCCGTTGCAGCTCCCCTCCGGGGGCCCGAACTTCTTCGAGTTCGGCGACGACGTGCGGTACGAGATCCATATCGACAACGACGGTGACGGTCGTCCGGATGTCACCTACCGGTTCGAATTCACCACCGAGATCACCAACCCGAACAGTTTTCTCTACAACACCGGTCCGATCGATTCGCTGGACAGCAAGAACTGGAACCGGCGGCAGTTCTACAGCCTGACCAGGGTGGCCGACGGCCGCGAGCACCGGTTGGCGCACAAGCTGCAGTGCCCGCCGTGCAACGTCGGCCCGCTGTCCACCCCGAAGTACGCCGACCTGGTGCGGCAGGCCACCTACTCGCTGTCCACGGGGGAGCGGGTCTTCGCCGGGCAACGCGCCGACGGGTTCTTCGTGGACCTCGGGGCGATCTTCGACCTCGGCACGCTGCGGCCGTTCCAGCAGCTGCACGTCGCCGGGAAGAAGATCTTCAAGGCCGAGGGGGAGCCGGTAAACGCCACCGACCGGATGAACGTGCACAGCATCGCGGTGCAGGTGCCGCTGGAGCGGGTACGTCGGCGCGCCAACCGCTACGGTGCCGCCGATCGGGCGTCGGTGATCGGGGTGTGGACGTCGGCGTCACGTCGGCAGGTGCGGGTGCTCGGCGACCGGGGCGGAGCGGACACCAGCACCGGCCCGTTCACCCAGGTCTCGCGGTTGGGAAATCCGCTGTTCAACGAGGTCATCGTGCCGATGTCCAAGAAGGACCTGTGGAATTCGCTGCCACCGTCGGAGGACAAGCGGTTCGCCCAGTTCGTCGAGCAACCGGAGCTGGCCGCGTTGCTGCCGGCGCTCTACCCGGACGTCTTTCCCAACCTGGACAAGCTCACCAAGGCGAAGAAGGCCCGAGCCGACCTGGTGGCGATCCTGCTCACCGGCGTGCCCGCCGGGCTGATCGACGGCTTCACCAACGCCACCGGCGACGTGCAGGCCGACATGCTGCGACTGAACACGGCGATCCCACCGACCAGGCGGCCGGACCGGTTCGGGGTGCTCGGTGGCGACCTGGCCGGGTTCCCGAACGGGCGGCGGGTCGGCGACGACGTGGTCAGCATCGCGTTGCGGGCCATCGCCGGGGTCACCGTCCCGCTGGTGGACAAGACGTTCAAGCCGGACGCGGCGGCCGCCGCTGTCACCCCTGGGCTGAGCGCCGCCGACGTGACAGCGCCGTTCCTCGGAAACTTCCCCTACCTGGGTACGCCGTACGACGGGTTCAACAACCCGCCGGCGGCGTCCTGATCGGGCCGGGGGCGAGCGAATGCACGAGCACGCGTACGGGCCGTCGGAGACCGGGACGGTCGTCCTCGATCTGGGCGGTGACACCGGTGCCCTGATCGTCTACACGGGCCCGGATCTGCACGGCCGGGAGATCGAGATCAGTCGCGACGACGACCGGCGGGTCCACTCGGCGGTGCGTGAGCGTCGGGTGCGGGACGGCTCGTTCCACAGTGCGGTCTATCCCGATCTGCCGAGCGGAATGTATACCGTCTGGTGGGACGATCGTACGCCCGCCGGCACGATTTCTGTCCATGGTGGAGAGATAGCCGAGTTTGCCTGGCCCAGCAGTAGTTTTGGGGTCGCCGGCTGACCCCGGAACCTCGTTTTCACCACCGCGCCCTGTCCACATTGTGGACGGGGCGCGAGTGCTGTCCGCGGCTTGACGGGCAGTCTGCGCCGCGCCGCGTTAACCTGTCCCCCACCAAGATCAGCTTAGGGGTGGAGGTCTCTGGTGCCGTCCGGTCGGCGACTCGTCGGAGAAGCGCCACGGCAGAAAAGTCGGGCAACTCGCCGGAGAGGGCGTTACTCGGCCGGGGTCTGAATCGATAGGGCAGGTTGCGAGGCTGGACGGCCCGAGTGGCCGGCCGGGGGTGTCGGGAGGGCGACTCCATTATCAAGTTTGGCTTGACGGCGCACGCATTACACGCGTGTAATTTGAATGGGGTTGTTCGCACGGAACGCAACAAAACGGGACCGGACGGACAAGCACGCCTTTCGCGTGGGGGGTTGCAGCGGCGATGACGCCGGTGCGCGACAAGGAGGCATTTGATGGACGGCCAGCTTGAGGTGGCCGACCTGCTCGGAAACGCGCCGGAGTGGCAGGAGCGGGCGTTGTGCTCGCAGACCGACCCCGAGGCGTTCTTTCCCGAGAAGGGCGGCTCGACCCGCGAGGCGAAGCGGATCTGCTCGCGTTGCGAGGTCAAGACCGAGTGCCTCGAATACGCACTGGGTCACGACGAGCGGTTCGGCATCTGGGGTGGGCTCTCCGAGCGGGAGCGGCGCAAGTTGAAGCGGCGGGCCGCCTGAGCGGTGCAGGTCCGGGCGGTGTGGGTCTGCGCGGGGGGCCGCCTGAGCGGTGTGAGGTCGAGGCGGTGGGGGCCGCCCGACTCTCCGCTCGGGGGTTGGCTCAGGCTCGGGGGTTGGCTCAGGCGAGCTCGTCCGGGTCTACCCCGAGAAGGTTCGCCACCTGTTCGATGATCACGTCATGGACGAGATCGGCGAGGTCCTCACGGTCCATCGCCCGGAACTCCAGGGGCCGCCGGTACAGCACGATCCGCGGCGGCACCTCCTGCCGGCCCGGGCGGCCGGGCAGCAGCCGGGCCAACGGGACCTCGCCGTCCTCCAGCACGTCCGAGTCGTAGACGTTCAGGTCCGGCGGGACGTCCTCGACCGCGAACTCGACCCCGGCCAACTCCTTGGCGAACCGACGCTCCAGCGTCTCGACGGTGTCCAGGACCAGGTCGTCGAAGACCTCGGCCTTGGTTCGCGCCAACGGTACGGTGGCCGGAACCAGCCGCCCGCGCAGGCCGCGCCCGTGCCGGTCACGATGCGCACGCCGGCCGGAGCCGGGGCGGCGGTGTTCCGGGCTCGTCATGAGGCAAAGGGTAGCGCCCGCGTCGGGCTGGTCAGCGGCAGCGCCGCTCTCGTGGCGCGGCGCGCCCAGGACGGTCGACTGTGATCACCATGACGGGCGTGTCGCAACGCGAAGCGATGCGCCGGACCCGGTAATGGAGATACCCTGCCGCACGTGAGGTCACCACGGCGCTGCTCCCGTAACGGCTGCCCCCGGCAAGCGGTCGCCACATTGACCTATGTCTACAACGAGTCGACAGCGGTGGTGGGGCCGCTGGCGGCGTTCGCCGAGCCGCACACGTACGACCTGTGCGAGCCGCACGCCCGCAGCCTGACCGCGCCGCGGGGCTGGGACGTCGTCCGGCACGAGGGCGAGTTCGAGCCACCGCCGCCCACCACTGACGACCTGGTCGCGCTCGCCGAAGCGGTCCGCGAAGCCGCCCGCCCGGCCCCCCGCCCCCCGGAGCCGGACCAAAACCGTCCCGAGAACCCCCACCAGACCGGCCGCCGAGGCCACCTCCGGGTAATCCCCCCCAACCACTAACCCCGCACCCCCCAGCCCCCGGCCCCCGCCCCCCTCGCGCCCCCGCCCCGCCCCCTTCCCGGGGTTGATCAAGAGGTTTCGGTCATTAGCCGGCGCGTTTTTGACGCAAACCTCTTGATCAACAGCGGTGGGTGGGTGGGTGGGTGGGGTTAGAGCTTGGTCCAGGCCTCGGTTAGGACCGTGCGGAGGATCTGCTCGATCTCGTCGAAGTGCTGCTGCTCGGCGATCAGGGGTGGGGCCAGCTGGATGACCGGGTCGCCCCGGTCGTCGGCCCGGCAGTAGAGACCCGCCTGGAACAGGGCGGTCGAGAGGAAGCCGCGTAACAGGCGCTCCGACTCGGCCTCGGTGAAGGTCTCCCGGGTGGTCTTGTCCTTGACCAGCTCGATGCCGTAGAAGTAGCCGTCGCCGCGGACGTCGCCGACGATCGGCAGGTCGTACAGCTTCTCCAGGGTGGCCCGGAAGGCGTCCTCGTTGGCGCGTACGTGCCCGACCAGGTCCTCGCGGGCGAACACCTCCAGGTTGGCCAGGGCCACCGCGCAGGAGACCGGGTGCCCGCCGAAGGTCACCCCGTGGGCGAACATGCCGGTCTCGGTGAGGAACGGTTCCATCAACCGGTCGCTGGCGATCATCGCGCCGAGCGGGGCGTAGCCGGAGGTGATGCCCTTGGCAGTGGTGATGATGTCCGGCTGGTAGCCGTAGCGCACCGCGCCGAAGTACTCGCCCAACCGCCCCCAGGAGCAGATCACCTCGTCCGAGACGAGCAGCACGTCGTACGCGTCGCAGATCTCCCGTACCCGCTCGAAGTAGCCGGGTGGTGGTGGGAAGCACCCGCCGGAGTTCTGCACAGGCTCAAGGAAGACCGCGGCGACAGTGTCCGGCCCTTCCCGTTCGATGGCCCTACCGATCTCGTCGGCGGCCCAGCGGCCGAACGCCTCGGCGTCGTCGCCATGCTCGGGCGCCCGGTAGAAGTTCGTGTTCGGCACCTTGATCGCGCCCGGCACCAGTGGCTCGAAGTCGCTCTTGATGCCGGGCAGGCCGGTGATCGACAGGGCGCCCATGGAGGTGCCGTGGTAGGCGATGTACCGGCTGATCACCTTGTACTTGTTGGGCTTCCCGGTGCGCTTGAAGTAGGCGCGGGCCAGCTTCCACGCCGCCTCGACGGCCTCGGAGCCGCCGGTGGTGAAGAAGATCCGGTTGAGGTCGCCGGGGGTGAGCGCCGCGATCCTCTCGGCAAGCTCGATGGCCTTCGGGTGCGCGTACGACCAGAGCGGGAAGTAGGCCAGCTCGCCGGCCTGCTTGGCGGCGGCCTCGGCCAGTTCGGTACGGCCGTGGCCGGCGTTGACAACGAAAAGCCCGGCGAGCCCGTCCAGGTAGCGGCGACCCTGCGCGTCCCACACGTACGCTCCCTCGCCGCGCACGATGGTCGGCACCTCACCGGCGGAGTAGCTCGCCATCCGGGTGAAGTGCATCCAGAGGTGGTCGGTGGCGTTGGCCATGTCAGCCCCATCGGTCGTCGGGCCGGTCAAAGGGGTGAGGCCGGCCGCTCTGCCAACGGTTATCGCACAGTCTCAACCTCGGAAGCAAGTGTTATCGGCGGTATCACGGTCGGTTGGCGACGGATTTAGCGCACAGGCGTCATGGATGCAACGGAATCCGTACTGCCGCGGACTGGTTGATCGACGGCCGGCTGGAGGCGGAGGTGTGCTGGTGGCTGCCTTTGGAGCTGAATCGTTTGCGGCATCGCGGCCGTCCTGTCGAGGCCGCGCCATGTGCCCTCCCGGATTCGCGCCTCCCGGCTCGCGCCTCCCGGCTCGCGCCTCCCGGCTCGCGCCTCCCGGCTCGCGCCTCCCGGCTCGCGCCTCCCGGCTCGCGCCTCCCGGCTCGCGCCTCCC
>NZ_JAKKFE010000028.1:0-5468 GCF_022230935.1 Micromonospora hortensis | reverse complement strand
TAGGTCATCGGGTAACCGGAGTGTCAGGAATCCGGGTCGGATCCTTCAGGGAAACGCAAATAAGGCCACCCCGTTAGGGGTGGCCTTATCTGGAAGATTGTCCGGCGGCGTCCTACTCTCCCACACCCTCACGAGTGCAGTACCATCGGCGCTGGAGGGCTTAGCTTCCGGGTTCGGAATGTAACCGGGCGTTTCCCCTCCGCCATGACCGCCGTAACTCTATGAACATATCAAACAACCCCGGCACACACTCACGGGTGTTCGCTTGTTCAGAGTTGCACAGTGGACGCGTAGCAGCTTAGTAGTCAAGTCCTCGGCCTATTAGTACCGGTCAACTGAACCCGTTACCGGGCTTACATTTCCGGCCTATCAACCCAGTCGTCTAGCTGGGGGCCTTACCCCACAAAGTGGGTGGGATACCTCATCTTGAAGCAGGCTTCCCGCTTAGATGCTTTCAGCGGTTATCCCTTCCGAACGTAGCTAACCAGCCGTGCCCTTGGCAGGACAACTGGCACACCAGAGGTTCGTCCGTCCCGGTCCTCTCGTACTAGGGACAGCCCTTCTCAAGTATCCTACGCGCACGGCGGATAGGGACCGAACTGTCTCACGACGTTCTAAACCCAGCTCGCGTACCGCTTTAATGGGCGAACAGCCCAACCCTTGGGACCTGCTACAGCCCCAGGATGCGACGAGCCGACATCGAGGTGCCAAACCATCCCGTCGATATGGACTCTTGGGGAAGATCAGCCTGTTATCCCCGGGGTACCTTTTATCCGTTGAGCGACACCGCTTCCACTCGCAAGTGCCGGATCACTAGTCCCGACTTTCGTCCCTGCTCGACCTGTCAGTCTCACAGTCAAGCTCCCTTGTGTACTTGCACTCAACACCTGATTGCCAACCAGGCTGAGGGAACCTTTGGGCGCCTCCGTTACCTTTTAGGAGGCAACCGCCCCAGTTAAACTACCCACCAGACACTGTCCCTGAACCGGATAACGGTCCGAAGTTAGATACCCAAATCAACCAGAGTGGTATTTCAAGATTGCCTCCACCCATACTGGCGTATGGACTTCACCGGCTCCCACCTATCCTACACAAGCTAATTCGAGTACCAATGTCAAGCTATAGTAAAGGTCCCGGGGTCTTTCCGTCCTGCCGCGCGTAACGAGCATCTTTACTCGTACTGCAATTTCGCCGGGCCTGTGGTTGAGACAGTGGGGAAGTCGTTACGCCATTCGTGCAGGTCGGAACTTACCCGACAAGGAATTTCGCTACCTTAGGATGGTTATAGTTACCACCGCCGTTTACTGGCGCTTAAGTTCTCCGCTTCGCCCCGAAGAGCTAACAGGTCCCCTTAACGTTCCAGCACCGGGCAGGCGTCAGTCCATATACATCGAATTACTTCTTCGCATGGACCTGTGTTTTTAGTAAACAGTCGCTTCCCCCTGCTCTCTGCGGCCATACAACGCTCCACCCGCGCGGGGCTTCACGTCTCCGGCCCCCCTTCTCCCTAAGTTACGGGGGCAATTTGCCGAGTTCCTTAACCACAGTTCGCCCGATCGCCTCGGTATTCTCTACCTGACCACCTGTGTCGGTTTGGGGTACGGGCCGCTAAGAACTCGCTAGAGGCTTTTCTCGGCAGCATAGGATCACTGACTTCACCTGAATCGGCTCGGCATCACGTCTCAGCCTTCATGTGTTGCGGATTTGCCTACAACACGGCCTACACGCTTACCCCGGCACAACCACCGGCCGGGCTCAGCTACCTTCCTGCGTCACCCCATCGCTTGACTACTACCCATCAGGTTCCCACGCTCCCTCAGCTCAGTCCGAAGACCTCACCAAGTTCGGGTGGTTAGCACAACGAGGTTCATCAGGGACGCTCTTTCGCGGGTACGGGAATATCAACCCGTTGTCCATCGACTACGCCTCTCGGCCTCGCCTTAGGTCCCGACTCACCCAGGGCGGATTAGCCTGGCCCTGGAACCCTTGGTCATCCGGCGGAAGGGTTTCTCACCCTTCTTTCGCTACTCATGCCTGCATTCTCACTCGTGCCGCGTCCACAACTGGGTCACCCCGCTGCTTCACTCGCGGCACGACGCTCCCCTACCCATCCACACACCTGCACAAGGAATCAAGTCCAAGCGAGGATAAAATGTGAATGCCACAGCTTCGGCGGTGTGCTTGAGCCCCGCTACATTGTCGGCGCGGAACCACTTGACCAGTGAGCTATTACGCACTCTTTAAAGGGTGGCTGCTTCTAAGCCAACCTCCTGGTTGTCTATGCGACCCCACATCCTTTTCCACTTAGCACACGCTTAGGGGCCTTAGCTGGTGATCTGGGCTGTTTCCCTCTCGACTACGAAGCTTATCCCCCGCAGTCTCACTGCCGCGCTCTCACTTACCGGCATTCGGAGTTTGGCTGATTTCGGTAAGCTTGTGGGCCCCCTAGACCATCCAGTGCTCTACCTCCGGCAAGAAACACGCGACGCTGCACCTAAATGCATTTCGGGGAGAACCAGCTATCACGGAGTTTGATTGGCCTTTCACCCCTAACCACAGGTCATCCCCCAATTTTTCAACATTGGTGGGTTCGGCCCTCCACGCGGTCTTACCCGCGCTTCAGCCTGCCCATGGCTAGATCACTCCGCTTCGGGTCTAGGACACGCGACTGAATCGCCCTATTCAGACTCGCTTTCGCTACGGCTCCCCCACACGGGTTAACCTCGCCACATGCCACTAACTCGCAGGCTCATTCTTCAAAAGGCACGCCGTCACCCCGCAAGGCTCCGACGGATTGTAGGCGAACGGTTTCAGGTACTATTTCACTCCCCTCCCGGGGTACTTTTCACCATTCCCTCACGGTACTTGTCCGCTATCGGTCACCAGGAAGTATTTAGGCTTACCAGGTGGTCCTGGCAGATTCACGGCAGATTTCAGGGGTCCGCCGCTACTCGGGAACACCCACAGAAGGTCAGCAACTTTCACCTACCGGACTCTCACCGTCTACGGTCAGCCATTCCAGACTGTTCGACTAGCCACTGACTTTGTAACTTCTCGAACAAGTGTCAGCTTGTTCAGCAGGGTCCCACAACCCCGACCACGCAACCCCTGACAGGTATCACACGCAGCCGGTTTAGCCTCGATCCGCTTTCGCTCGCCACTACTCACGGAATCACTAAATTGTTTTCTCTTCCTACGGGTACTGAGATGTTTCACTTCCCCGCGTTCCCTCCACACACCCTATGTGTTCAGGTGTGGGTGACACCACATGACTGGTGCCAGGTTTCCCCATTCGGACACCCTGGGATCACAGCTTGGTTGACAGCTCCCCCAGGCCTATCGCGGCCTCCCACGTCCTTCATCGGCTCCTGGTGCCAAGGCATTCACCGTTCGCCCTTGACAACTTGACCACAAAGATGCTCGCGTCCACTGTGCAATTCTCAACAAACGACCAACCCACAACCCGATCCGCCCCACACCAAACCCAACACACTGTTGGCGGTATGTGGGGCCAGGCCATGCCTGGCAGACTTCCAGCCCCCACACAGGAGGCCGGCGCGTCTCTGAAACAACAACCAATGGTTGTTCCTTCAGGACCCAACAGGGTGCTCACATTCTCCCCCAGCCGCACCAGAAGCCACCGTTCCCACCACCGAAGTAGCTGTACTAGGCGCCGCCGGCCGTTGCCAGGGCAAAACTTGCCAGTGTCTCCGCCATCTGAGCACCCCGACCCAACATTCGTGGGCCGCGGGCTCCTTGCACCCTTTCGGGTGAAGGTGCTCCTTAGAAAGGAGGTGATCCAGCCGCACCTTCCGGTACGGCTACCTTGTTACGACTTCGTCCCAATCGCCAGCCCCACCTTCGACGGCTCCCTCCACAAGGGTTGGGCCACCGGCTTCGGGTGTTGCCGACTTTCGTGACGTGACGGGCGGTGTGTACAAGGCCCGGGAACGTATTCACCGCAGCGTTGCTGATCTGCGATTACTAGCGACTCCGACTTCACGGGGTCGAGTTGCAGACCCCGATCCGAACTGAGACCGGCTTTTTGGGATTCGCTCCACCTCGCGGTATCGCAGCCCATTGTACCGGCCATTGTAGCATGCGTGAAGCCCTGGACATAAGGGGCATGATGACTTGACGTCATCCCCACCTTCCTCCGAGTTGACCCCGGCAGTCTTCGATGAGTCCCCGCCATAACGCGCTGGCAACATCGAACGAGGGTTGCGCTCGTTGCGGGACTTAACCCAACATCTCACGACACGAGCTGACGACAGCCATGCACCACCTGTGACCGCCCCCGAAGGACCTCACATCTCTGTGAGTTTTGCGGCCATGTCAAACCCAGGTAAGGTTCTTCGCGTTGCATCGAATTAATCCGCATGCTCCGCCGCTTGTGCGGGCCCCCGTCAATTCCTTTGAGTTTTAGCCTTGCGGCCGTACTCCCCAGGCGGGGCGCTTAATGCGTTAGCTGCGGCACAGGGAACCGGAGAGGCCCCCCACACCTAGCGCCCAACGTTTACAGCGTGGACTACCAGGGTATCTAATCCTGTTCGCTCCCCACGCTTTCGCTCCTCAGCGTCAGTATCGGCCCAGAGACCCGCCTTCGCCACCGGTGTTCCTCCTGATATCTGCGCATTTCACCGCTACACCAGGAATTCCAGTCTCCCCTACCGAACTCTAGCCTGCCCGTATCGACCGCAGGCTTGGGGTTGAGCCCCAAGTTTTCACGGTCGACGCGACAAGCCGCCTACGAGCTCTTTACGCCCAATAAATCCGGACAACGCTCGCACCCTACGTCTTACCGCGGCTGCTGGCACGTAGTTGGCCGGTGCTTCTTCTGCAGGTACCGTCACTCTCGCTTCGTCCCTGCTGAAAGAGGTTTACAACCCGAAGGCCGTCATCCCTCACGCGGCGTCGCTGCATCAGGCTTCCGCCCATTGTGCAATATTCCCCACTGCTGCCTCCCGTAGGAGTCTGGGCCGTGTCTCAGTCCCAGTGTGGCCGGTCGCCCTCTCAGGCCGGCTACCCGTCGTCGCCTTGGTAGGCCATCACCCCACCAACAAGCTGATAGGCCGCGAGCCCATCCCAAGCCGAAAAACTTTCCACCACCAGCCATGCGGCCAGAAGTAATATTCGGTATTAGCCCCCGTTTCCGAGGGTTATCCCAAAGCTTGGGGCAGGTTGCTCACGTGTTACTCACCCGTTCGCCGCTCGAGTACCCCGAAGGGCCTTTCCGCTCGACTTGCATGTGTTAAGCACGCCGCCAGCGTTCGTCCTGAGCCAGGATCAAACTCTCCAACAAAAAATTAGTTGAACAGCATCCTGACAACAAACAAATGTTGCCAAAGGAATCCCAACCAGCCAGCAAAAACTGACCAGTCCGGGGTATAAATCATAATTGGCACTGGCTTTACAAGCACCCTGTTGAGTTCTCAAAGAACAACCACACACCGACCAGAAGCCCCACC
>NZ_JAKKFE010000027.1:0-122127 GCF_022230935.1 Micromonospora hortensis | reverse complement strand
CGCGCCCCGCGCCCCGCGCCCAAGATCATGCTCGACCAAGGATGTAGTGGTGTGCGGCGCCCGGGAGGCCCCTACATCATGGATCGAGCACGATCTTGACCGTCCGGACCAGCCGCCGCGCCCCGGCCGCCGCCGCGCTCCGGCCGCCGGCGCGCCCCGCGACTCGCCCGGGGTACGGCGAGGGCCCCGCCCCCAGCGATCCGGAGATCGCGGGAACGGGGCCCGTCGTCGTTCAGCGGGTCACTTACCGCCGGCGAGCTTCTCCCGCAGTGCGGCGAGCGCCTCGTCGGTGGCCAGCGTGCCGGCCGGCTCCTCGGCCTGCCGGCTCGGGGCCGGGCTGGACGAGGAGGTGGTGCCACCGCCACCGCCGCCGCCAGCGGCCGGAACGGCCGGAGTCGGGTTGGCGGCAGCCTCGGCGTCGGCGGCCCGAGAGGTCTGCACCTGCTTGGTGTGGGCCTCCCAGCGCAGGCGAGCCTCGGCGTACTGGTTCTCCCAGGTCTCGCGCTGCTTGTCGTACCCCTCGAGCCACTCGCCCGTCTCCGGGTCGAAGCCCTCGGGGTAGATGTAGTTGCCCTCGGTGTCGTACGTCGCGGCCATGCCGTAGAGGGTCGGGTCGAAGTGCTCCTCGCCCTCGACGAAGCCCTCGTTGGCCTGCTTGAGCGACAGCGAGATCCGGCGGCGCTCCAGGTCGATGTCGATGACCTTGACCATGACCTCGGAGCCAACCTGGACGACCTGCTCCGGGATCTCCACGTGGCGCTCGGCCAGCTCGGAGATGTGGACCAGACCCTCGATGCCGTCGTCCACGCGGACGAACGCACCGAACGGAACCAGCTTGGTGACCTTACCCGGCACGATCTGCTGGATCGCGTGGGTGCGGGCGAACTGACGCCACGGGTCTTCCTGGGTCGCCTTCAGCGACAGCGAGACGCGCTCGCGGTCCAGGTCGACGTCCAGGACCTCGACCTCGACCTCCTGGCCAACCTCGACGACCTCGGACGGGTGGTCGATGTGCTTCCAGGACAGCTCGGAAACGTGCACCAGACCGTCGACGCCGCCCAGGTCCACGAAGGCACCGAAGTTGACGATCGAGGACACGACGCCCTTGCGGACCTGGCCCTTCTGCAGCTTGTTGAGGAACTCGGTGCGCACCTCGGACTGCGTCTGCTCCAGCCAGGCCCGGCGGGACAGGACCACGTTGTTGCGGTTCTTGTCCAGCTCGATGATCTTGGCCTCGAGCTCCCGCCCGACGTACGGCTGCAGGTCGCGCACACGACGCATCTCGACCAGGGACGCGGGCAGGAAGCCGCGCAGCCCGATGTCGAGGATGAGGCCGCCCTTGACCACCTCGATGACCGAACCGCGGACGACGCCGTCCTCGTCCTTGATCTTCTCGATCGTGCCCCAGGCCCGCTCGTACTGTGCCCGCTTCTTGGAGAGGATCAGACGACCCTCCTTGTCCTCCTTCTGGAGGACAAGGGCCTCGATGTGGTCGCCAACCGTCACAACCTCGGCGGGGTCCACGTCGTGCTTGATCGACAACTCCCGAGAGGGGATGACACCCTCGGTCTTGTAGCCGATGTCGAGCAGGACCTCGTCCCGATCGACCTTGACGACGGTGCCTTCGACAATGTCGCCGTCGTTGAAGTACTTGATGGTCTCGTCGATCGCGGCGAGGAATGCCTCCTCGGAACCGAGATCGTCGTGGGTGACCCGGGTGGCGCTCGAGGGGGCCTCGATGCTGCTCGTCATGTGGGCGGTTGCTCCGGTCGGTGGGTTGTCACAGCAGGCTGGTGTGTCGCAGTGACCTGTTCGCGCCAGCGGATCCGTCGCCGGGCACACCGAACGATCGCCTAGTGAGATCATGATGTGGCTCCGTCGACCGCGCACCTGCTCCCTGCCGAGGCAACGCGATCCGCGAGCGCATCGTCTAGCCTACCGTGCGCATTACCACAGCGTGCAAGCCCTCCCGGGTTCTCTTCGTGCGATGACCTGCGAAAGCCGAACAATCGCCCGGAAAACACCCCTGCTGTCTCCTGCGTCACAGCGGCACCTCCCGCCCCGCCGGCTCGCACACCGCGACGCCACCGAAGACGGGCCGATCAAGCCGGCCGAGCGAGGAGTCGCACAGATCGTGGACGCGCCGCCGCACCCAACGGGGTGGGTGGGGCCTAGCGTGAGCGCGTGGATGACGACAGCCGGGTTACCCGGCGCCGGGTGGGTGACGCCGAGGCCCGGCGCGCCAACCGCGGCTGGTGGGACACCGACGCCGACGACTACCAGGCCGAACACGGCGCGTTCCTCGGCGACGTGGACTTCGTGTGGTGCCCCGAGGGCCTGCGCGAGGCCGACGCCCGGCTGCTCGGCGACGTGTCGGGGCGGCGGGTGCTGGAGGTGGGCGCCGGCGCCGCGGCCGCCGCCCGTTGGCTCGCCACCCAGGGCGCCCGGCCGGTCGCCTTCGATCTGTCCGCCGGCATGTTGCGCCACGCCGCCGAGGCGGCCGAGCGCACCGGGGTACGCGTACCGCTGGTGCAGGCCGACGCGCTCGCCCTGCCGTTCACCGACCGGTCGTTCGACGTCGCCTGCACCGCGTTCGGCGCGATCCCGTTCGTGGACGACTCGGCGGCGCTGCTCGCCGAGGTGCACCGGGTGCTGCGCCCGGGCGGCCGGTGGGTGTTCTCGGTGACCCACCCGATGCGGTGGATCTTTCTCGACGACCCCGGCGAGGGCGGCCTGACGGCCGTGCACTCGTACTTCGACCGCTCCCCGTACGTGGAACAGGACGACAGCGGCGTGGCCACCTACGTCGAGCAGCACCGCACCCTCGGCGACCGGATCCGCGAGCTGGTCGGCACCGGGTTCCGGCTGTTGGACCTGGTGGAGCCGGAGTGGCCGGAGGGACACGAGGGGATCTGGGGGCAGTGGAGCCCGCTGCGCGGACGACTCTTCCCCGGCACCGCCATCTTCGTCACCGAGAAGCCCGCCGACTGAGCGCGCCGCACCCGTTGTCCGACGTGTGCCCCATCGATCGCCGGTAGGCTCGTGCCCATGAGCGTCGAGCCCGTCCCGACATCACCTGGCCCCTGGTGTCCGGATCCGATGCGGCAGCAGCGTGCCGACTACACGCTGGAGGACCTGCTCACCCTGCCGGACGACGCCCCCCGCGTCGAACTCGTTGACGGAGTTGTCCAGGTGACACCCTCCCCCACCCTGGGCCATCAAGACATCTCGTTCCTCCTACGTCTTTGGCTTCACTCACGTGTGCCGGGCCATCTCCGAGTCGCCCAAGCGGTCGGAGTGGGGCTCAGCCGCAACACCAGCCGACAACCAGACCTGTTGCTCTGCCGCGCCGACGTGCCGTCCGACCGGTCCACTCTGCGGCCGTCGGACGTCGTGCTCGCCGTGGAGATCGTCTCGCCCGGCACGCGACGGATCGACCGGTTCGCGAAGCCGGGTGAGTACGCCGCCGCCGGCATCCCGTTCTACTGGCGGATCGAGCAGGATCCGGTGCACGTGTACGCGTACCGGATCGGCGACCGGGTGGGGCCGGGCGGTGAGCGGCAGTACGAGCTGGTCGCCGACGGCGCCGAGGTGATCGAGCTGACCGAGCCGTTCGACATCAAGCTGCCGATCGCCGAGATCACCCCGTAGTCGTTTCGCAGTGGCCGCCCCGGGTAGCCGAGGACCATGGCCGAACAGAGATTCCGCAAGGGCGACCATGTCTCCTGGTCGGCCCACGGCAGCCGCGCGTACGGCGTGGTGCGGGGGACGATCACCGAGCGGACACGGATCCGCGGGCGGGCCGTGAACGCGGGCCCCGACGACCCGCAGTACCGGGTCCGCAGTGACGGCACGGGCCGCGACGTGGCCCACCGCCCCGAGGCGCTGCGCCATGAGCAGAGGTGATGACGGCCGGGACACCTACCGGGAGTTCACCGAAGCGGTGAACATGAAGCCCGGTGAGCTGTCCACCTGGCTGGAGACCGACGAGTCGAAGCAGGTCGGCTGGCACAAGGGCGGTCGAGCTGGTGGTGGCGAGTCCGTCGGACACGAATCCGGGCGGAAGATCATCAACCTGCTCCGTCGCAAACGCGGTGACCTGTCCGACGGCGACTACAAGCACATGCGCAAGGTCGTCGGCTACGTACGCCGGCACATGGCGCAGCGCCCCTCCGGCGACGTCCGCGACACCAAGTGGCGCTGGTCGCTGATGAACTGGGGCCACGACCCTATGAAGTAGCCGGCGCAGCCCGGCGACCCTTGATCCACCACACGAACGGCCGCGACCAGGACGACCCGGTCAGGGGTTCCGGGGCAGCCCGACCCACGCAGGGATCGAGCCTGACCGCCCGGAGTGGGTCGGGCTGCCCCGGAACCCCCACACCGCAACGCCAAATCAGTGATCGGCGCTGTTCCAGTCCCGACCCAGGCCGACCGACACCTCCAGCGGCACCGACAGCGGGTACGCCCCGCCCATCTCCCGCCGGACCAGGGCCTCCAACGACTCCCGCTCACCCGGGGCGACCTCGAAGACCAGCTCGTCGTGCACCTGCAACAGCATCCGTGAGCGCAGCCCAGCGTCGCGCAGCGCGGTGTCGACGTGCAGCATCGCCACCTTGATGATGTCGGCGGCGGAGCCCTGGATGGGGGCGTTGAGCGCCATCCGCTCGGCGATGTCACGGCGCTGCCGGTTGTCGCTGACCAGGTCGGGCAGGTAGCGGCGTCGGCCGAGGATGGTGGAGGTGTAGCCGTCCTGGCGGGCCCGGGCGACCACCTGCTGAAGGTAGTCGCGCACCCCGCCGAAGCCGGCGAAGTAGTTCTCCATCAGCCCACGCGCCTCTTCGGTGCTGATGCTGAGCTGTTGGGAGAGGCCGAAGGCGCTCAGACCGTACGCCAGGCCGTAGTTCATGGCCTTGATCTTGCGGCGTTGGTCGGGGGTGACCTCGTCGAGCGGCACGCCGAAGACCGACGAGGCGGTGGCGGCGTGGAAGTCGGCGCCGGAGTTGAACGCGTCGATCAGTGCGTCGTCCGAGCTGAGGTGCGCCATGATGCGCATCTCGATCTGGCTGTAGTCGGCCGTGAGCAGACACTCGTAGCCCTCCCCCACCACGAAGGCCCGCCGGATCCGACGGCCCTCCTCGGTGCGGATCGGGATGTTCTGCAGGTTGGGCTCGGTGGAGGAGAGCCGACCGGTGGCCGCCACTGTCTGGTTGAAGGTGGTGTGGATCCGGCCGTCGTCGGAGACCGACTTCAGCAGCCCGTCGACTGTCGACTTGAGCTTGGCCACGTCCCGGTGACGCAGGAGGTGGGCCAGCACCGGGTGCGGCTGCTGCGCGTAGAGCCACTGCAGGGCGTCGGCGTCGGTGGTGTAACCCGTCTTGATCTTCTTGGTCTTCGGCAGACCCAGCTCGGTGAAGAGGATCTCCTGCAACTGCTTGGGCGAGCCGAGGTTGAACTCCCGACCGATCTCGGCGTAGGCGTTCTGTGCCGCGGTCTTGACCTCACCGGCGAAGTGGGCCTCCAGCTCGTGGAGGTAGTCGTCGTCGGCGGCGATGCCGGTGCTCTCCATGGTGGCCAGCACCCGCATCAACGGCAGCTCCACGCCGGCCATCAGCCGGGCGGACTGCTCGCCGTCGCGGGACAACTCGGCGTCGATCGCGTCGGCCAGGTCGAGGGTGGCACGGGCCTGGAGCATCAGGTTCTGCTCGACCACCCCTTCGTCGCCGAGGCCGTCGAGGGTGAGCTGGCCGGACTCCGGAACGTCGACCCGCAGCTCCCGGTGCAGGTAGCGCAGCGCCAGGTCGGTCAGGTCGTAGGAGCGCTGGTCGGGGCGGGCCAGGTACGCGGCGATCTGGGTGTCCCGGACGATGCCGGCGAGCTGCCAGCCGTGCGCGGCACAGGCCAACACGGCCGGCTTGCTGTCGTGCAGCACCTTGGGGCGCTGCTCGTCGGCCAACCAGCCGGCGAGGGCGCCCTCGTCGGTCGGGTCGAGCTGCGCCGGGTCGACCCAGGCCGCCGCGCCGCCGGCGGTGGCCAGCGCGAGACCGGTGATCGAGGCGGTGTGCCGGCGGTTGGGGCCGGTGTCGAGCTTGACCGCCAACCCGACCGGGGTGCCGGTCGGGACGTGCGTGGTCAGCCACCCGGCGAGCGCGCCGGGCTGGGTGAGCACCTCGCCGGTGAGGTCGAAGCCGGACTCGGCCTCCGGCTCGACCGCCTCCAGGTACTGGTAGAGACGGTCGCGCAGGATCCGGAACTCCAGGGTGTCGAAGACCTGGTGCACCGCCTCCCGGTCCCAACCTGTCCAGCGGCTGTCCTCCGGGCGCAGCGGCAGCTCCAGGTCGGAGACGAGGCAGTTGATCTCGTAGTTGCGGATCACGTCGGCGAGCCGCTCCCGCAGGCTGTCGCCGGCCTTGCCCTTGATCTCGTCGGCCCGGGCGATCACGCCGTCAACCCCGCCGTACGTGGTGATCCACTTGGCCGCGGTCTTCGGGCCGACGCCCGGGATGCCGGGCAGGTTGTCACTGGTCTCGCCGACCAGCGCGGCGAGGTCCCGGTACTGCTGTGGCGGCACACCGTACTTCGCCTCGATCGCCGCCGGGTCCATCCGGGCCAGGTCGGAGACGCCCTTACGCGGGTAGAGGACGGTGATCTGATCGTCGACCAGCTGGAACGCGTCGCGGTCACCGCTGCTGATCAGCACCGACATGCCCTGGTCGCGGGCCTGGCAGGCGAGCGTGGCGATGACGTCGTCGGCCTCGAAGCCCTCTTTCTCCACCACCGGGATCTGCAGCGCGGCCAGGACCTCCTTGACCAGGCTGACCTGGCCCTTGAAGTCGGTCGGGGTCTCACTGCGGCCGGCCTTGTACTCCGCGTACTTGTCGGTGCGGAAGGAGTGGCGGGAGACGTCGAAGGCCACGACGATGTGGGTGGGCTGCTCGTCGCGCAGCACGTTGATCAGCATGGAGGTGAAGCCGTACACCGCGTTGGTCGGCTGCCCCGTCGTGGTGGAGAAGTTTTCCACGGGCAGGGCGAAGAACGCCCGGTATGCCATGGAATGTCCGTCAACGAGGAGCAGGCGCGGTGTCGTAGCTGTCACGGCAGCGACTCTAGCCCGCCGCTACGACAGGACGGGACACCGGCACGACGCCCGGCGCGGCCGTTCGGGACGGCCACGCCGAGCACCGGCTCAGAGCACCTTGGCCAGGAACGCCTTCGTCCGGTCGTGCTGGGGGTTGGCGATCACCTCGCGCGGCGCGCCGGACTCCACCACCACGCCGTCGTCCATGAAGACCAGCGAGTCGCCGACCTCCCGGGCGAAGCCGATCTCATGGGTCACCACGATCATCGTCATGCCGTCGCGGGCCAGGTCCTTCATCACGTCGAGCACCTCGCCGACCAGCTCCGGGTCCAGCGCGCTGGTGGGCTCGTCGAAGAGCATCAGCTTCGGCTGCATCGCCAACGCCCTGGCGATGGCCACCCGCTGCTGCTGCCCGCCGGAGAGCTGCGCAGGGTAGTTGCCCAGCTTGTCGCCGAGCCCGACCCGCTGGAGCAGCGCGGCGGCCCGGTCCCGGGCGGCGGCCTTGCGCTCCCGGCCCGACAGCACCGGCGCCTCGGCGACGTTCTGCAGGGCGGTCATGTGCGGAAAAAGGTTGAACCGCTGGAACACCATGCCGATCGAGCGGCGCTGGGTGGCGATCTCCTTCTCCCGCATCTCGTGCAGCTTGCCGCCGCGCTCCCGGTAGCCGATCAGGTCGCCGTCCACCCGGATCCGGCCGGCGTTGATCTTCTCCAGATGGTTGATGCAGCGCAGGAACGTCGACTTGCCCGAGCCGGAGGGCCCGAGCAGACAGCAGACCTCGCCGCTGCGGACCTCCAGGTCGATGCCCTTGAGCACCTCCACCGACCCGAACGACTTGTGCACCTGCTCAGCGCGGACCATCACGCCGTCGCCGGCCGTTCCCGCGGCATCCGCCGGTGTCGTCACCTGCTTCATCACCGACCCGCCTCGCTCGCGCTACCGCCGGCCTCCGCGGTGATCCCGCGCAGTCTGATCTTCGCTTGGGCGCTCTTGCCGAACCCCTTGGAGAAGTGCCGCTCCAGGTAGTACTGCCCGACGAGCAGCACGCTGGTCAGCAGCAAGTACCACAGGCAGGCCGCCACGTACATCGGGAAGACCTGGAAGGTCCGGTTACCCACGGCCTTGAGCTGGAAGAACAGCTCGGTGGAGACCGGTACGAAGGCCACCAGCGAGGTGTCCTTGAGCATCGCGATGGTCTCGTTGCCGGTCGGCGGGATGATCACCCGCATCGCCTGCGGCAGCACGATGCGGCGCAGGATCTGGGTACGGCTCAGGCCCAGCGCCTGTGCCGCCTCGGTCTGCCCCTCGTCCACCGACTGGATCCCGGCCCGAACGATCTCGGCCATGTACGCCGCCTCGGAGAGCCCGAGCGCCAGCATGCCGGCGACGAATCCCGTGAGGATCTCCAGCGCGGAGAAACCGAACAGACGTGCCTCGAAGTCGTCGACGCCGAAGAGCGCGCCGATCTGCCGATCGAACGGGAGCCCGAACTCGATCCGGGCCCAGAGGATGCCGAGGTTGCCGAAGAGGATCGCCAGCACCAGCCGGGGCACCGCTCGGAAGAACCAGGTGTACGCCCAGGAGACGCCCCGCAAGATCGGGTTCTCCGACAACCGCATGATGGCGACGACAACGCCGAGACTGACGCCGATCACCATCGCGAGCACTGTCAGCGCGAGCGTGCCGCGCAGACCCTCCATGATCGGCGGCCGGAACATCTCGTCGACCATGAACGCCCAGTTGAACGCCTTGTTCGTCACCAGCAGGTGGACGAACATGGCCACCAGCACCCCGATCACGGCGACCGCTACCCAACGCCCGGGATGCCGGACGGGCACGGCCTGGATGGGTTCCGGCCGTGCCCGTTCGGTTGTGTCCGTTTCCGACGACATGCGTCAGCTGGCGGGGTTCAGCGCCGAGGAGGTGATGGCGCCGCCCTCGACGCCCCACTTCTTCAACGCGGTCTGGTACGAGCCGTCAGCGATGACCGCCTGGACGGCCTCCTTGAGCACCTCGGCGAAGGCGGTCTGGTCCTTCTTGACGGCGTAGCCGTACGGGGCGGACTCGTAGATCTCGCCGACCAGCTCCAGCGAGCCGTTGCTCTGCTTCACCGCGTACGCCCCGACCGGCGAGTCGGCCAGCATGGCGTCGTTCTTGCCGCTGAACACGGCGGCAGTGGCGTCGCTCTGCGCCTGGTACTGGTCGATGGTGATCGCCGGCTTGCCGCCGGTGGTGCACTTCTTCGACCGGGCGGTGATGTCGTCGAGCTGCACGGTGCCGGTCTGCACGGCGATCTTCTTGCCGCAGGCGTTCTCGGTGTCGATCTTGGCCGCGTTGCCGGCCTTGGTCACCCACTGGGTACCGGCGGAGAAGTAGCTCACCATGTTGACGCTCTTGAGCCGCTCGGCGTTGATCGTGAACGACGACACGCCGATCTCGTACTTGGCGGAGTCGACACCGGGCAGGATCGCGTCGAAGGGCGCCGACTCGTACTCGGCCTTGAGACCGAGCTTCTGCGCCACCGCGTTGAACAGCTCGACGTCGAACCCGACCACCGTCTTGCCGTCCTGGTCCAGGAACTCCGCCGGGGCGTACGTCGAGTCGGTGCCGACCTTGATCACACCGTCGGACTTGATGGCGTCGGGCACCTTCCCGGCCAGCGCCGAGTCCGCCGCCGCCGTGACGGTCGGACCGGCACCGGGCGATCCGCTGTTCTCCTTCTCCCCACACCCCGTCAGCGAGAGGGCGAGCAGCGCCGCACTGGCGGCACCGAACGCCGCCCGGCGGGCACCGTTGGTATTGAACATGTCTGTGCACTCCTTGCGTGAGGGG
This sequence comes from Micromonospora hortensis, assembly GCF_022230935.1. NCBI lineage: Bacteria > Bacillati > Actinomycetota > Actinomycetes > Micromonosporales > Micromonosporaceae > Micromonospora > Micromonospora hortensis. The sequence continues at coordinate 112,217 of NZ_JAKKFE010000027.1, read as the reverse complement.
TGTGACGGCCGCTCAGGCCACGCCGAGGTATGCCTCTTTGACCGCCGGGTCGTGCAGCAGCTCGGCGCCGGTTCCGGTCTTGACGATCTTGCCGGTCTCAAGCACGTACGCCCGGTGCGCGCGGGCCAGCGCCTGCTGCGCGTTCTGCTCCACCAGCAGGACTGTGGTGCCCTGCTCGTTGATCTCCTTGATGATGTCGAAGATCTGTTGGATCAGCATTGGCGCCAACCCCATCGAGGGCTCGTCGAGCAACAGCAGCTTGGGCCGGCTCATCAACGCCCTACCGACCGCCAGCATCTGCTGCTCGCCGCCGGAAAGGGTACCTCCGGCCTGCTTACGTCGCTCCGCGAGCCTGGGGAAGAGGTCGAGCACCCGGGCCAGGTCCTGGGCGATCCCGGCGCGGTCACGCCGGGTGTACGCCCCCATGTCCAGATTCTCGAGCACCGACATGCCGGGGAAGATCCCCCGGCCCTCGGGCGCCTGGCAGAGCCCTCGCCGGACCCGCAGGTCCGCCCGGAGCTTGGAGATGTCCTCGCCCTCGAAACGGATGCTGCCGGTGGCGATCGGCCGAATGCCGGAGATCGCCCGCATGGTGGTCGACTTCCCGGCGCCGTTGGCGCCGATCAGCGCGACGATCTCACCCTCGGCCACGGTCAGGCTGATGCCGTGCAACGCCTGGATCCGCCCGTAGAGCAGGCTCACATCCTCGATCTCAAGCAACATCGTCCGGCACCCCCAGGTACGCCGCGACCACCTTCGGGTTGTCCCGCACCTCGGCGGGCAGCCCTTCGGCGATCTTCTTTCCGAACTCCAGCACGACGATCCGGTCAGTGACGCCCATGACCAGGCGCATGTCGTGCTCGATCAGCAGCACGGTCACGCCGGTGTCCCGGACCTGCCGGATGAGCTGGAGCAGCTCCTCCTTCTCCGCCGGGTTGAAGCCGGCGGCCGGCTCGTCCAGGCAGAGCAGCACCGGATCGGTGGCCAGCGCCCGGGCGATCTCCAACCGCCGCTGCTCCCCGTAGGAGAGGTTGCGGGCGAACTCGTGCAGCCGGTGCCGGATGCCGACGAACTCCAGCAGCCGCTCGGCCTTCTCCCGTCCCTCACGCTCCTCGCGCCGGTGCCGAGGCAACCGGAACAGAGCGGAGAGCACGCTGGTCTTGTGGTGCGCGTCCGCGCCGACCTGGACGTTCTCCAGGGCGGTCATCTCCGGGAACAGGCGGATGTTCTGGAACGTCCGGGCCATACCCATCTGGGTGATCTGGTGGCGCTTCTTCCCACTGATCTTGCCGCCACGGAACCGGATCTCACCCTTGGTGGGCTGGTAGATGCCGGTCATCGCGTTGAAGCAGGTGGTCTTGCCAGCGCCGTTCGGGCCGATCAGCCCGAGGATCTCCCCCTTGTAGAGGGTGAAGTTGACGTTGTCGAGCGCGACCACGCCGCCGAAGCGCAGCGTGACGTTGTCGACCTCCAGCAGCGGCTCCCGGTTGGGGACCGCCTCCATCGCCGGCGCGCCGGCCTGCGCCGGAACAGCCGGCGTCTGATCGGTGTCACTCACCGACGATCACCTCCTTGCGACGGTCTTTGAACTCCGCCGCCCGTCGTCGGTTCGGAATCAGGCCCTCCGGCCGGAAGATCATCATCACCACGAGGACCAGACCGAAGATCAGGAACCGGTACTCGTACAGCTCCACGCCGAACAGCTCGATGCCGCGGAACCGCTCGATCATGTACGCCACCAGGCCACCACCGACGATCGCGCCGACGATGTTGCCCGAACCACCGAAGATCACCGCCGCCAGGATGATGATCGAGTTGAGCAGCTCGAAGTTCTGCGAGTTGACGAAGTTCTGCTTACCCGCGAAGAGCGCGCCGGCCAGACCGGCGATCGCGGCACCCGAGGCGAACGCCCAGAGCTTGAACTTGAACGTCGGCACACCCATCAGCTGCGCGGCGTCCTCGTCCTCCCGGATCGAGATCCAGGCCCGACCGACCCGACTGTGCGTCAGGTTCCGCACACCGATCACCACCAGGATGATCAGCGTGAGCACCAGCCAGTAGTACGGCCGGGCGTCCAGCACGCCGAAGAACGGCTTGCCGTCGGCGTACTTGCCGGGCGGGTGCGGGATCTGGTTGAAACCCCGCTGGCCCTTGAGGAACTCCGAGCTGACCGCGGCGATCCGGATCATCTCGGCGAAGCCGAGCGTCACGATCGCCAGGTAGTCACCGCGCAGACGCAGCGTCGGCGTACCGAGCATCACACCCGAGAGCATGGTCAACCCGATCGCCAGCGGCACCACGAGCAGCCACGGCCAGAGCGTCTTGAGGTTGCTGCTCGGCGAGGTCAGCACCGCGACCGTGTACGCCCCGACGGCGAAGAAGCCGAAGTAGCCCAGGTCGAGCAGGCCGGCGAAACCGACAACGATGTTCAACCCGACGGCCAGCAGCACGTAGATCGAGACGGTGAACAGCACCTGCGTGAAGTTCGCACCAGGGGTCGGGATCGGCCCGAGATACTGGTAGAACTCCCTGTTCGGCAGCGCGTAGAAGAACGCGATCACCGCGACCAGCAACGCCCAACGCACCCAGCGCGGCGCGCCGCGCCACCGTTCTCCGGCCGCCTCGCGGCCAGAGCGCACCCTCTCCAGGACGGTCGTCATGCTCGTGCCCTCCCCAGCGATTCGCCCAGCAGACCCGTCGGCCGGAACATCAGCAGCACCACCAACACCGCGAAGGCGGCGAAGTCCTTCCACTGACTGCCGAACAGACCAGCGGCGTAGTTCTCCACCACGCCCAGCAGCAGGCCACCGATCAGCGCGCCGCGCAGGTTGCCGATACCACCCAGCACCGCGGCGGTGAAGGCCTTGAGCCCCAGCAGGAAGCCGACGCTGTAGGTCAGGGTCTGGATCCGCACGTCGTAGAGCAGACCGGCCACGCCGGCCATCGCACCACCGGTGATGAAGACCATCAGGATGATCCGGTCCTTGTTCACGCCCATCAGCGCGGCGGTGTTGGCGTCCTGGGCCACGGCCCGGATGCCCCGGCCGGTACGGCTGCGGTTGATGAAGAGGTCCAGCAGGACCATCATCAGCAGCGCCGCGCCAATCGTCAGCAGCTGGATCGAGTCGATCGGCACGCCGAAGAGGTGGAACAGCGGTTTGCTGCTCACCAGACTGGGCGCGCCCTCCGGCAGTCGGCGGGTCCAGATGCCGAAGGCCTCGGAGATCGCGATCGAGGCACCGATCGCGGTGATCAGGAAGGCCAGCGGCGGGGCGTTGCGCTTACGCAACGGCCGGTACGCCACCCGCTCGATCACCGTCGCGGTGCCCGCCGAAGCGATGGCGGCGACGATCATCGCCACCAGCAGGTAGAACAGGATCGATCCAATTCCGCTGACCTGCGAGTTCTGGTCGAGTCCAAAGCCGTTCCAGGTCCAGATCGCCGCGAACGCGCCGGCGATGAAGACCTCGGAGTGAGCGAAGTTGATGAGTCTCAGCACGCCGTAGACCAGCGTGTAGCCGAGCGCGACCAGGGCGTAGATCGCGCCCTGGGTCAGGCCGGTCGTGGTGAGTTCCCCGAAGTTGGAGAACAGTCCATTGAAGTCCAAGGGAGGGACGCTCCATCACGTCTGGAGAGAAAATTGGGGTGCGGCCGGGAGCGAGCAGCTCCCGGCCGCACCCGCGATCACAACTCAATCGCCGAAGCAGCGACCAACATCAGGACTTCGGGATCTCCTGGTCCGGGACAACCTTGCCGCCGGTGACCTTGAAGGCCCAGACCTTGACCTGAGCCGGGTCCAGCTCGCCGGTCTCGGTGAACTTGTAGCTCGCCGCGACACCCTCGCCGCTGTAGCCCTTCACGAACTCCAGCAGGCCCTCACGGGTGGTCTTGCCAGCCTTGATACCGGCCAGCAGGATGTTCGCCGCGTCGTAGGCGGTGTCGCTGTAGGTGCCCGGGTCGGTGCCGTTGAGCGCCTTGAACTCCTGCACGAAGGTGCCACGGGCCTCAGCGGCCGGCTGGCACGGGCAGGTGAGGATGGTGCCCTCAGCCGCCGCCTGACCAGCGGAGGTGATGTACGCACCGTCGTTGACGCCGTCGCCGGCGACCAGCGGCGCGGTGACCCCGGCAGCGGTGAGCTGCTTACGGATCAGGCCGGCCTCCTGGTAGTAACCGCCGTAGAAGATCGCCTTCACGTTGGCGGCCTTGACCTTGGTGACCACGCCGGAGAACTCGGTCTGCTTGCCCTCGCCCTGGACCTTGTCCGAGCCGACAACCGCCGGGCCGAGCAGCTTCTTGACCTCGTCGGCCAGGCCGGCGCCGTACGCGGACTGGTCGTCGATGACGTAGACCTTGTCGGCCTTCATCACGTTCTTCATGTAGTTGCCGGCCGCCGGGCCCTGGCTGAAGTCGTTGCCAACCGCGCGGAAGAAGGTCTTCCACTTCTGGTCGGCCAGGCTCGGCCGGGTCGCGGACGGGGTGATGGTCACCAGGCCGGCCTCGTTGAACAGCGGGCCGGCGGCCTCGGACTCACCCGAGTAGGCCGGGCCGACGACGCCAAGGATCTTGGTGTCGTCGATCGCCTTCTGCGCCAGACCAGGTGCCTGGTCGGGGCTGCCCTGCGAGTCCAGGGAGGCCAGCTCGACCTTGCAGTCGGCGTTTTCCTTGTTGTACTTGTCGACGGCGAGCTTGACACCGTTGTTCTCGTTGATGCCGAGCGCGGCCGAGCTGCCGGTCAGCGCGCCGAAGAATGCGATCTTGCTGCCGCAGGCGTCACCGCCCCCGCCTGCCGCATCGTCGCCACTGGAGCATGCGGTTCCGCCGGCGACGAGCGCCACCATGGCGACCCCACCGATAACGCGCGCGAGCTTTTGCCTCAAGGCCCGAACCCTCCTCGTCCCATGGTCCGAACCACCCGCTGGCTATTGGCCCTTGCGGGGGCGGACGAACCAGACCGTCGTCGCCGGTCTGGGGCCGGACGTTATCCCACCGTGGAGCTGTGACGTAAGCCCCAAGCGAGCGGGTTGACCGAACCGTTACACGCCGTGGCGGATTGGAAACGATCCCTGTAAGAACCTTCGGTCGTGAAGCCTTTTCACCTTTGTTTCGTCGGCACCGGCCAGCGGGCTTCCGTCAACTACCGATCGAGGTCTGAAACCCCCGCCCACCAGGCACGCGACGTTTTCCCATCGTCCGCCACCAGCAACAGTCGATCTCCCGTCGAGGTCACCGCGACCGCAGTGTCTCCGCTGTCCGGCACCGGCTGCGGCAAGATCATCGGCCGCCATGACTCGCCCACATCGACCGAGAGCCACAGTGTGTGACGGTCCCCGCCCCTCGTCACCGCCACCAAACTCTGCCCGACGGCCACCAGCCCCGCCGCCGACGCCACACCCGGTCCGGCCGTCCCGAATCCGCCCGCCCGCCGCCAACCCTGTGCGGTCAGCCGCCAACTGCCGAACCCAGCCCGCACCGGCCCGACCGCCACCGGCACGTCGCCAACCACCGCCACCCGTTGCGCCTGCCCCCGCCCGTCCACCACCGGCAGGGCAGCCCGCCGCCAGCTCCGGCCGTCAGTCGAGGACCAGGCCAGCGGCGTCAGCGCGGTACCCCCAGGCGGCAGCAGCGCACCCACCACCAACCAACCCGACGGCACGGCGACCCCGTCGTACGCCGCCGTCCGCCCCCGCTCATCACCGGCCAAGTCTGGTGCGCCCTCCACCAGCGCGAACCCGGCCCCATCCGGGGAGATCCACACCGCCGCACCGTCGATCCGACTACCAGCGATCAACCAGCCCTGCGGCCCCGCCGCCAGCCGGGCCACATTGACAGCGCGCGGCCCGCCGTACCGCTCGAAAGGCGCGTCCACCTCGTGCAGCGTGCCGTCCGACGCCTGCCTCCAGGTGCCAGTACGGGGATTGCCGTGCGCGCCCCCACTCTTCGCCCCGACCGCCACCAGCCGCCCATCCCGGCAGGCCGCCGCGGAGAGCACATGCTGCCGGCCGTAGAACGTCACCGGCGCCGTCGGCAGCGGCACCCAGGAAGTGGCGTCCGGGCTGCTCCAGGCGGCCGGGCGGGTCTCCCCGGCCAGATCGACCACGCCGCCGACCACGTACCACCGGTCGGCACAGGCGGTGGCGTCGCGCAGCACCGATCGACCCGGCACACCCGGCGTGTCCGGCAGAACCACCGACTGCCAGGCCGGCCGGACCGGTAGCGGCCCCGCACAGTCGGAACAGGCCGAGGACTCACAGGCGGCCACCAGCACGGCGAGAACGCCGAGCACTGCCCCCATCCGCCTCGACACGGGTCGATGCCGATCAGGGTGCCGGCAGGGTCACCTCGCCGCCGGCGGTCTCCGCGAGGATCCGCTCGGCAACCTCTTTCATTGTCATCCGGTGGTCCATCGCCGTGCGCTGGATCCACTTGAACGCCTGCGGCTCGGTCATCCCGTACGTGGTCATCAGCGCACCCTTGGCGCGCTCCACCGACTTACGGATCTCCAGGCGGTCGGTGAGGCTCGCGACCTCCGCCTCCAGGGCCGCGACCTCCGAGTACCGCGACAGCGCGATCTCCACCGCCGGGACCAGGTCGCTCTTCTGGAAAGGCTTCACCAGGTACGCCATCGCGCCGGCCGCCCGCGCCCGCTCCACCAGATCACGCTGGCTGAACGCGGTCAGAATGATCACCGGGGCGATCCGGGCACCGGCGATGCGCTCGGCGGCGGCCAACCCATCCATGATCGGCATCTTGATGTCGAGGATGACGAGGTCGGGCTTCAGCTCCTCGGCGAGGCGTACGGCTGTCTCGCCGTCGCCGGCCTCCCCCACCACCTCGTAACCCTCTTCGACCAGCATCTCGGCGAGGTCCAGCCGGATCAGCGCCTCGTCCTCGGCGATCAGTACGCGCCTACGCTCGGCATCCGTCGGCATCTCAGCCACCAGCCCTACCCCCACCATCGATCACTGCACGGCTACCACCCATGCTCCCGCATGAGAGTAGTCGGGTACAGTAGGCGGCACCCGCCGGGATGGTGGAACGGCATACACGGAAGTCTCAAACACTTCTGCCCGAAAGGGCTTGCGGGTTCGAATCCCGCTCCCGGCACCCTGTCATACACCCGTTCGATGATGCGGGTGTGCATCCACCGCAGATGCGGGCACAGGCCCGCGCCCTCCGCGCTCGCGGACACAGCATTCACTCCGTAGCTCGCAGCCTCTTCCTGCCGTACGCGACGGTCTGGCACTGGTGCGTCGATCGGCCCGAACCGGTGAAGCGCGGCACGGAGCTACGGTGCTTCCGATGCCGGCCGGATGTCGAGAATCCGACGGACCCCGCTGCCTATGCCTACCTGCTCGGTCTCTACCTGGGCGATGGTCATTTGGCCGTCTCACCGAAGGTCCCGGTGCTTCGAATCGCTTGCACGGCCACCTATCCGGATCTCGCCGACGCGTGCGAGGCCGCCATGCTCGCGGTGCTCGCCGCGCGTGTGCAGAGGATTCCCAAGCAAGGCTGCTTCTCGATCGAGAGCAGTGGGACGCACTGGCCATGCCTGCTCCCTCAGCACGGCCCGGGTAAGAAGCACGACCGACCGATCGTCCTGGCCGACTGGCAGCGACCGATCCTCGAACGACATCCGGGCGACTTCCTGCGTGGACTGTTCCATTCCGACGGCTGCCGGTTCGCCAACCGGGTGACGGTGCGCGGCAAGGCGTACGTCTACCCGCGCTACATGTTCGTCAACGAGTCGGCCGACATCATGCGGCTCTGCCAGTGGAGCCTCGACCTGCTCGGCGTCGCCTGGCGGATGAACCGACGCAACTCGTTGTCGGTGGCGCGACGCGACGCCGTCGCCACACTGGACCGGCACGTCGGCCCCAAGTCCTGACCTGGCGCTCAGGCACGGGCCATGGCTGGCGCGCCGATGAAGTCCATGATCGCCTTGTTGACCTCGTCGGCGTGCGTCCACGGGATGCCGTGCGGGGCGCCCTTGAGGGTGATGAGCTTGCCGTTGGGCAGCATCGGGGCGAGCCGCTGGCCGGTGACCGGGTAGGGCAGCACCGCGTCTTGGTCGCCTTGGACGATGAGAATCGGCACGTCGATGCGGGGCACGTCGGCCCGGAAGTCGGTGGCGATGGCGTCGATGCACTGGTACATGGCACTGGCGGAGGCGAGTCGCCCGATGGCCCAGTGCGCCTGGAACGCTTCCTCGCTGACCTGTTTGCCCTTGGTCTTGTCGTAGTTGAAGAAGCTGGTGCAGAAGGCGGTGAGGTAGGCGAACCGGTCTGCCGCGACGGCCTGTTTGAAGCCGTCGAAGACGCTTCCGTCGACCCCCTCGGGGTTGTCCGAGGTCTTGCGCAGGAACGGCGCCAGTGGGCTGAGCAGTACGCCTTTGCTGACCCGCTCGGAGCCATACCTGCTGAGGTAGCGGGTCACCTCACCGGTGCCCATGGAGTGACCGGCGAGGATGGTGTCGCGCAGGTCCAACTCCGTCATGAGGGTGTCGAGGTCCGCGGCCAGGGTGTCGTAGTCGTACCCGGTGTCCGGTTGGCTGGAGGCGCCGAAGCCCCGGCGATCGTAGGTGATCACCCGGTGGCCGGCGTTCAGCAGTGGGTTGGTCAGCTTCTCCATGGTGGCGCCGTTGAACGGGAAGCCGTGGATGAGCACGACCGGCTGGCCGGAGCCGTGGTCCTCGTAGTAGATGTCGATGGCGGTGTTGTTCTCGGTGCCCACGGTGATGAACGGCACGTTCGTCCCCCTGCCGGTGTGGTGGATTCGGTCGGCGGGGCTTTCCCCAGCCGTCGCCGGTCATGCCGATCGTGGGAGCCTGCGAGGACGTGAGTGGCGAGGTCGACGACAGGGGTGCGATCTGATGCGGGTGGTTGTCTTCGGTGCGACCGGGATGGTCGGTCAGGGCGTGTTGCGCGAGTGCCTGCTGGCCGATGACGTGCGGGAGGTGCTGACTGTCGGTCGGCGGCCGACTGGTGTGCGGGATCCGAAGCTGCGGGAGCTGGCGGTCGCGGACGTGGGCGAGTTGGGCGCGGTGCGGGCCGAGTTGACCGGTGTGGATGCGTGTTTCTACTGCCTGGGGGTGTCCTCGTTGGGTCTGGACGAGGCCGCGTACACGCGGGTCAGCTACGACTACCCGATGGCGGCGGCGCGGTTGTTCGCGCAGGTGAGTCCGCAGGTCACCTTCGTCTACGTCTCGGGGCAGGGGACCGATTCGTCGGGTCGGGGTCGGGTGATGTGGGCGCGGGTCAAGGGGCGTGCCGAGAACGCGATCATGGATCTGCTGCCCAACGGTTACGCGGCGCGGCCGGGGTTCATCCAGCCGACGTACGGGGCGGTGTCGAAGACGCGGTGGTACCGGTTGGGGTACGCGGTCACCCGTCCGCTGTTTCCGGTGCTGAGTCGGTTGCTGCCGAATCAGGTCACCACTACCGACGGGATCGGCCGGGCGATGCTGCGGGTGGCTCGGCAGGGTTCGCCGGTGCGGGTGTTGGGCAACCGCGAGTTGCGCTGAGGGTCAGGCGATCGTGTCGAGGGCGTGGGCGAGGTCGGCGCGGAGGTCTTCGGGGTCTTCGAGGCCGACCGAGAGGCGCAGTAGGGCGGCGGCGGGTTTGGCGTCGCCCTGGACCGGCCGGTGGGTGAGTGAGGCGGGGTGCTGGATGAGGGTGTCGACGCCGCCGAGGGACACCGCGTGGGTGATGAGGCGGCAGGCGTCGGCGACGGTGGCCGCGGCGGGCGCGCCGCCGTGTACCTCGAAGGCGAGCAGGCTGCCGGGTCCGGACATCTGCCGTCCGACCAGCGCCGCCGGGTCGTGCACCGAGGGGTGGTGCACCCGGTGTACGGCGGGGTGGTCGGCGAGCCAGCCGGCGAGTTTCTCGGCGGTGGCCTGTTGGGCGCGGACCCGCAGCGGCAGGGTTTGCAGGCCGCGGTGCAGGAGGTAGCCGCCGAGGGGGTGCAGGATCGCGCCGGTGACCGCGCGGACCTGGCGTAGCCGTGCGGCCCAGGTGTCGTCGCAGGCGACGACGCCGGCGAGGACGTCGCCGTGTCCGCCGATGCTCTTGGTGGCGCTGTGCAGGACGAGGGTGGCGCCGTGGCGGGCGGGTTGTTGCAGTACGGGGGTGGCGACGGTGTTGTCGACCAGCAGTGGGGTGTCGCCGGCCGCGGCGGCGAGGGCGGCGATGTCGACCAGGTCGAGTGTGGGGTTGGCGGGTGTCTCGACGATGATCAGTGCGGTGTCGGGGCGGATGGCGGCGGCGACCTCGTCGGGGCGCGTCCAGGTGACTGTGGTGCCGAGCAGGCCGGTGGCGAGGATGTGGTCGGTGCCGCCGTAGAGGGGTCGGACGGCGACGACGTGCCGGCGGTCGTCGCGGGCGGCGGCGAGCAGGGTGGCGGTGAGGGCTGCCATTCCGCTGGCGAAGGCGACGGCTTGGGCGGTGCCTTCCAGTTCGGCGAGGGCGGTTTCGAAGCGGGCGACTGTGGGGTTCCAGAGCCGTTGGTAGACGGCGCCGCCGTCGGCGGGGAGGGTGCCGCCGGTGGCGAGTTGCTCGTACGCGGCGCCGCCGTCGTCGACGGAGGGCAGCGGGTTGGTGGTGGACAGGTCGATGGGTGGTACGTGCACGCCGAGGGTGCGCAGGTCGTCGCGGCCGGCGTGGACGGCCCGGGTGTCCATCGTTGTCATGGCGGTAGCGTCGAACATTTGGTGACTGGTGGGCAACGGTTCGGCAGATGATTCTGTTAATCGGGTTGGTGTCCGTCGCGGGTTCGGGCGAGGATGGCGCGATGCCCCCTGAGCCGAATGATCTGCGGCCGTATTCGGCCCTGGATGAGGTGGACCGCGCGATCCTGACCGAGCTGGCGGCGGACGGCCGGCTGCCGAACAACGCCCTCGCCGAGCGGGTGGGGGTGGCGCCGTCGACGTGCCTGACGCGTACGCGGGCGCTGCGTGAGCGTGGTGCGATCCGTGGTTTTCACGCCGAGGTGGATCCGGCGGCGCTCGGTCTGCCGTTGCAGGCGTTGGTGTCGGTGCGGTTGACAGCGCACGAGCGGGCGGCGGTGGACGCGTTCCGGGCCCGGTCGGTGCGGCTGCCGGGGGTGGTGTCGGTGTTCCACGTGGCGGGCGCGGAGGACTACGTGCTGCATGTGCGGGCGGCGTCCGGCGACGCGTTGCGGGACTTCGTGCTGGACCATCTGGCGGTGGACCCGGTGGTGCAGCACACCCAGACCAGTTTGATCTTCGAGCAGGCGCGTGGGATGGGCTGAGCGGCGGGTGAGGTGGCCGACGAAAACCCGCATGCTGGAACAAAGCCGGTCGGTGACGGGTTGGCTGACCGTGTGATCACCGTACCGTTGTCTGTTCTTGATCTTGCCCCGGTCGCCAAGGGCACCACCGCTGGCCAGGCGTTGCAGGCCACCACCGAGTTGGCCCGCCGCACTGAGGAGTTGGGCTACCACCGGTTCTGGGTGGCCGAGCACCACAACATGCCGGCGATCGCCAGTTCCGCCCCCGCGGTGCTGCTGGCGCACCTGGCGGCTAACACCTCGACGATCCGGCTGGGGTCGGGCGGGGTGATGCTGCCCAACCACGCGCCGCTGGTGGTGGCCGAGCAGTTCGGCACCCTGGAGGCGTTGCACCCGGGTCGGATCGACCTGGGCATCGGGCGGGCGCCGGGCACCGACCAGGTGACGGCGCTGGCGTTGCGGCGCACCATGGAGGGCCTGTCGGCGGAGGGTTTCCCGCGCGAGCTGACAGACCTGATGAACTACTTCAGCGGGGAGAAGCCGGGGCAGATCATCGCCACGCCGGGTCGCGGTGAGCAGCCGGCCGTGTGGCTGTTGGGCTCCAGCGGTTTCAGCGCCCAGCTCGCCGGTCTGCTCGGTCTGCCGTTCTCCTTCGCGCACCACTTCAGCTCGCAGAACACCCTGCCGGCGTTGGCGCTGTACCGGCAGAACTTCCGGCCGTCGCAGTGGCTGGACAAGCCGTACGCGATGGTGGCGGTCAACGCGGTGTGCGCGGAGACCGACGAGCGGGCCGAATGGTTGGCCGGGCCGAGCGCCCTGTCGTTCCTGAAGTTGCGCTCCGGGCGGCCGGAGCCGCTGTCGACGCCCGACGAGGCGGCGGCCTACCCGTACTCGGAGGTCGAGCGGGAGTTCGTCGTGGCGCGCCGTGACGGGCAGGCGATGGGCTCGCCGGAGACGGTGCGGCGGCAGCTCACCGAGTTGGTGGAGCGCACTGGCGCGGACGAGCTGATGCTGACCACGCTGGTGTACGACGTGCAGGACCGGGTGCGGTCGTACGAATTGATCGCCGAGCAGGTGGCGGGCGGTCTCCGCCAGAACGCGTGAAACACGATCTTCACGTCAGCGTCACCCTGCCGACCCGGACGGTGCCTAATGTTGGTGCCGGTGGTGGTACGGCATTCCCGGTCGGGACGGGTTGGGAATGCCGCGGTGTGGCGCACCGGGCCGGAGCTGAGCGGATTCCGCGGCTGCGGCCCGGTGCCTGCCACCCTAGGCGACCCCACTCGGGACCGCTAGGGGTTGCATCAACGTAGATAGATGTCTGGCGTGGGTGGGGTGCCCATTCCGTTGCCGATGAAGAACCCTGGGTGCGGCGGTTGGTTGTAGGCGGTGTTCTGCCACGCGATGGCCACCCGATACTGCGGGTCGTGCATGAGGGTGTAGATCCGGGTGCTGGTCGGCGTGGGTGTGCTGTAGATGCGCAGCGCCCGGCTGTCGGTGGTCCGCCAGATCACCTCCTCGCGCCAGTCGCCCAGGATGTCGCCGGAGAGCGCCGGAGTGGACTTGGTGCCGTTGTTGGACGCCACCTGACTGCCGTCGAGCAGCCGGGTCTCGCCGCCGGTGCCGTACTTGTCGATCTTCGTGCCGTCGAGCAGTTCTCGCACCGGGTCGCCGTCCCACCAGGCGAGGAAGTTGGCCGAGGACGGCTTGCGGCCGACGTTCTGCCCTCTGGTGTTTGCCAGTCCGGCGACCGCTGACGACCACGACTCCGCGCCGGGACTGCCCGCCCAGATGTCCGCGGAGACGCCCCGGCCGTTGTCGCCGGACGCCGGCGTGGACCAGAGGACCTGACCGGTACGGGCGTCGGCGAAGTAGGAGCTGGGCTTGCTGGCGTCCTCGTCGACCTTGAACACCTCCAGGCCGGCGCGGCCCGGGTCCAGGTCCCCCACGTGCAGGGCGTCGCCGTGGCCGTTGCCGGTCGAGTGGAGCAGCCGGCCGTTGTCGTCGATGGTGGCGGCCCCGTACACGATCTCCTGGCGACCGTCGGCGTCGACGTCGGCCACGGAGAGCTGGTGGTTGCCCTGGCCGGCGGCGGCGCCGTTGCCGGAGGAGTTCGAGTCGAACGTCCAGCGCTTGGTCAGCGTGCCGTTGCGGAAGTCCCAGGCGGCGATCACCGCCCGGGTGTAGTAACCCCGGGCCATGATCAGCGAGGGGCGCTGCCCGTCCAGGTACGCGGTGCCGGCGAGGAAACGGTCCACCCGGTTGCCGTACGAGTCGCCCCAGGACGACACGGTGCCGCGCGGCGGGTCGTAGGTGACGGTGGAGGCGATCGCGCCGGTCTGCCCGTTGAACATGGTCAGGTACTCCGGGCCGGACAGCACGTAACCGCTGGAGTTGCGGTGGTCCGCCGACGACGAACCGATGAGCTGACCGGTGCCGGAGCGGGTGCCGTCGGCGGTCTTCATTGCCACCTCGGCGCGGCCGTCGCCGTCGTAGTCGTACACCTGGAACTGGGTGTAGTGGGCGCCGGCCCGGATGTTGCGGCCCAGGTCGACCCGCCACAACCGGGTGCCGGTGATTGTGTACGCGTCGACGTAGACGTTGCCGGTGTAGCCGGACTGGGAGTTGTCCTTGGCGTTGGACGGTTCCCACTTGAGCACGATCTCGTAGGTGCCGTCACCGTTGAGGTCACCGACGGAGGCGTCGCTGGCGCTGTACGAGTAGCTCTCGCCGCTGGGGGTGCTGCCCCCGGCCGGGACCTGCAACGGCACGTCCAGGTAGCCCGCGCCGAACTGCAACGCCGGCGCCGACGCCGCCTGCTCGGTGCCGCCCACCACGGCCCGCACCGTGTACGCCGAGCCGGCCGCCGCGCCGTTGTCGAGGTAGTTGGTGGCGCCGGTGATCGGGCTGGCGTTGACCTTTGTGGATCCCCGGTAGAGGTTGAACGCCACCCCGGAGGTCTCGGTGCCGAGCAGCCGCCAGGAGACCAGGTTGCCGCTGCCGGAGCGGACGCTGACCAGCCCCCGGTCCAGCTTCTCCATCTGCACCACCCCGGCCGACGGCGGTGGCGTGGTCGGAGGTGGGGTGGTGGGTGGCGGGGTGGTGGGTGGCGGGGTGGTGGGTGGCGGGGTGGTCGGCTCGTCGGTGGGTGGCGCTCCGGTGCAGGTGGTGCCGTTGAGCGTGAAGCCGCCTGGCACCGGGTTGCTGCCGGTCCACGAACCGTTGAAGCCGAACGAGGCGCTGCCGTTCGTGGCGATGGCGGTGTTGTGGTCGACGTTGCGCGCTGTCACCTGGGCGCCGGACTGGGTGACGGCGGCGTTCCACGCCTGGGTGACCTGCTGGCCCGCGGCGTACGACCAGGTGACGGCCCACCCGGTGACCGGGTCGCCGAGGTTGGTGACTGTGACGTTGGCGCCGAAGCCGCCCTGCCACTGGTTGGTGATCTGATAGTCGACCCGGCAGCCGACGGCGGCGGCCGAGGCGACGACCGCGCCGAGGGTGCCGGCCACGACGGTGGCCGCCGTCGTGGCGGCGAGCAGGATCAGCCGATGTCTGGACGGGTGCATGCACTGCCTCCGGGGATCCGGTGATGATCGCCACGACCCACCGGCCCTGCCCGGGAAGCACAGTGGACCGCACCCACCGCGACGGCGGCGGACGGCGATCTGATCGGGGTGAAACGCCCTGGAACTCACGGATCCGACTCACCGCGCATCGTAAGGCAAGCGCTTTCCGCCCCGCAACATCGATGATTGCTGATCTTTTCGGTCTTGCCCTCGCGATCAATGCCTGATCAACTCGTCCGGGTGAGCGCTCACCACATGGACCCTGACGAGTTTCGTCGAGCCGGCCACGCCGTCGTCGACTGGATCGCCGATTACTGGGCGACAGTGGAGCAACGACCGGTCGCCCCGGCCGACCCTCCGGGCACGGTCGCCGCCGCCCTGCCCAGCGAGCCGCCCACCACCGGCGGCGAACCGGTCGAGGCGATCCTCGCCGACCTGGACTCGATCGTCGTACCGGGGCTGACCCACTGGCAGCACCCCGGCTTCTTCGGCTACTTCCCCGGCAACACCTCCGGCCCGAGCGTGCTCGGCGACCTGGTCAGCTCCGGGCTCGGCGTCCAGGGCATGCTCTGGGCCTCCAGCCCGGCCTGCACCGAGCTGGAGACGGTGATGATGGACTGGCTGGCCCACCTGATGGACCTGCCACAGCGATTCCGCTCCACCGGCACCGGCGGTGGGGTCATCCAGGACTCGGCCTCCTCCGCGACGCTGGTGGCCACCCTGACCGCACTGCACCGGGCCAGCGGAGGCCGCTGGCGGCACACCGGCATCGACCGGCGCTACCGCGCCTACACCTCCATCCACGGGCACTCGTCCATCGAGAAGGCCGTACGGATCGCCGGGCTGGGCAGCGACGGAATCCGGGCGATCGATGTGGACCCGGACACCCAGGCGATGCTGCCGGGCGCGCTGCGCGCCGCCATCGAAGCCGACCTGGCCGCCGGTGACGTGCCGGCCCTCGTGGTGGCGACCATCGGCACCACCTCCACCACCGCCGTCGACCCGCTGCCGGAGATCGGGGCCATCTGCGCCGAGTACGGGATCTGGCTGCACGTGGACGCCGCGTACGCGGGCTCCGCCGCCGTCTGCCCCGAGCTGCGGTGGACACACGCCGGCCTGGAGTACGCCGATTCCTACTGCTTCGACCCGCACAAGTGGCTACTCACCGGCTTCGACTGCGACGCGTTCTGGGTGGCCGACCGGGCCGAACTGATCGAGGCGCTGACCGTACTGCCGGAGTTCCTGCGCAACGCGGCCTCCGAATCCGGCGCCGTGATCGACTACCGGGACTGGCAGGTGCCGCTGGGCCGGCGGTTCCGGTCCCTCAAGCTGTGGTTCGTGCTGCGCTGGTACGGCGCCGAAGGGCTACGGGCGCACATCCGCTCCGGGGTGGCGCTTGCCGAACGGTTCGCCGAGCGGGTCCGCGCCGACGACCGGTTCGAGTTGGCCGCGGCGCACCCGTTCTCACTGGTCTGCTTCCGACTGCGCGCCGACGACGACACCAACGCCGCGTTGCTGGCCTCGGTGAACGCCACCGGGCGGGTGCACCTCACGCACACCCGGGTCACCGACCGCTACACGCTGCGGCTGGCGGTCGGTTCACCCCAGACCACCGAAGCGCACATCGACGAAGCCTGGACCCTGCTCTCCGAGGCAGCCAACACCCTGCCTACCCCCTAACCCGCCGTAGCCCCGCCCACTCCCCCGCAGCCCCGCAGCCCCGCAGCCCCGCAGCCCGCAGCCCGCGGCCCGCACCCCGCACCCCGCGCCCCGCACCCCCGCAGCCCCGCGGCCCGCAGCCCCGCGGCCCGCGCCAAGATCTGCGCAACTTCCCGGATGTTGCTGGCTCCGACGCGCGAGAGACAGCACCATCCCTGATGTTGCGCGGATCTCGACGACGAACACCAGGCCCGACCGACCGGGACAGGGTTCAGGGCGCCCACCACCGCCAAGGTCACGCTCTATCCACGATGTAGTGGCCACGACGGGCCGCGATGCCACTACATCCGGGATGTTGCGCGACCTTGACCGCATCCAGGGCAGGGCCCAGCCGTGCGCGGTGACCGCGGTGGGCACGGCGCGAGGCACCAGGGGACGCGGGACACGGCGGGCCCGGACACGACAGGCCCGGACACGACAGGCCCAGACACGGCAGGCCCGGGACACGGCGGGGCGGGGCGAGGCGCGGAGTGAACGACGCCCGCTGCCATCAAGATCACGCTCGAACCAGGATGTAGTGGCCACGGAACGCCGGGAAGCCACTACATCCGGGATGTTGCGCGATCTTGGTGACTCAAGCTCGGCGATGGCGACGTTTGGCCGGGCATCGGCGGGTGGGTGGGCCTGACGAGGGGTCAGCGTGGGGTGGGCGTACCCGTTGCGGCCAGATCGGCCGGGACCTCGCCGGCGGATGCGGCGTCGGGGGCCTCGGCGGGTGCCCCGGCAGCGGTGGCGAGAGCGGCGGTGGCGGCCTCGGCACGGGCACGGCGGGTACGGCGTAGGGCGCGTACGGCCAACACCAGGGCGGCCAGCCAGCCGACGGCGAGCAGGGCGTACAGGGCGGGGCGGGCCGGGCCGTCCAGTTCGGCGGAGCGGATCAGGGTGCGGGCGTTGGTCAGCACGATCACGCCGCCGACTGCCGCGCCGAGCAGTTGGGCAGGCACGATTCGCACCAGCCAGGCGGCCAGTGGGGCGGCGATGAGCCCGCCGATGAGCAGTGCGGCGACGGTGGGGAGCAGGAATCCCTCCGAGCCCAGCCCGATCAGGAAGCCGATGCTGGCCGCGCCGGCCACGACGAACTCGGCGGTGTCCACCGAGCCGATCACCTTGCGGGGTTCCATGCGGCCGGAGACCAGCAGCGCGGGGGTGGCCACCGGGCCCCATCCGCCGCCGCCGGTCGCGTCGACGAAGCCGGCGACCAGGCCCAGGGGGCCGAGGAAACGGCCTCGGAGCCGTCCGCCGACCCGGTCGGTGCGCAGTGGTCGGGCGAAGCGGATCAGGAGGTACGCGCCGAGCGTGAAGAGGATGCCGGCCATCCATGGTGCGGCGGCCTCGGTGGAGATCGAGCTGAGCAGTGTGGCGCCGGCGAAGGCGCCGATAGCGCCGGGGAGGGCGATGCGGGTCACCACCCGCCAGTCGACGTTGCCGAACCGCCAGTGCGCGAACCCGGCGGCGAGGGTGGTGCCGATCTCGGCCAGGTGCACCGAGGCCGAGGCTGCGGCCGGGGCGACCCCGGCGACCAGCAGCAATGTGGACGAGGTCAAGCCGTATGCCATGCCGAGCGAACCATCGATCAGTTGCGCGACGAGCCCGACCAGAGCGAGGACCAACAGCTTGCGCACGAGCGCCCCCAGACTTTTCGGCATCTCCTATCGACTTGGTCGACAATGCGGGATGGGGCAGCCGGGGTCAAGCCCCCGATCGGTGGATGGGACGCGGCCGGGCGGTGCGCCGGGTCAGTGGCCGGTGACGCAAGGCCGGGAACCGAGCGGCGGCAATCCCGGGCGCGCAGGACGAGGGACGAGGCGACGCCAGGCCGGAAGCCCAGCGGGTACGCAGAGCCGGAGGCCAGGTGACGCGAGGCCGAAAGCCAGCCGGCACGCAGGGCCACCAGCCAGGCGATGCCAGGCCGAAAGCCAGCCGGCACGCAGCGCCACCAGCCAGGCGATGCCAGGCCGAAAGCCAGCCGGCACGCAGCGCCACCAGCCAGGCGATGCCAGGCCGAAAGCCAGCCGGCACGCAGGCCGGCAGGCCGGCAGGGTCAGGTGACGCCAAGCCGGAAGCCTGGCCGGCGTACGGGTCCACGCGAAGCAGGCAACGACCAGGTGACGTAGAGCCGGGGAGGTGAGCCGGAGCTCAGATCCAGGCGCGCGGGTCGGCGGCCAGCTCGGTGACCCGCGCGGGCAGGGTGCCGGCGGCCACGTCGGCGACGCTGACCAGCTCCAGGATCTCCCGCTCGCTCGCCCGTAGCGCGATCCAGACCTCCTGAAGAGCGTGCGCCGGGCCGTGGTAGCCGAGCTGCTCGGGGCGCTGCCCGCGTACGTGGGCGAGGGGCCCGTCGATCACCCGGATGACCTCGGCGAGGGAGATCTCCTCGGCGGGGCGGGCCAGCCAGTAGCCGCCCTCCGGGCCACGCTGGGCGTGCACGATGCCGCCTCGGCGCAGCTGAAGAAGGATGCTCTCCAGGAACTTCGGCGGGATCTCCTGGGCGCGGGCGATCTGGTCGGCCGTCACCGGCCGGCCGCGCCCGGGGCCGCTGGCCGTCGCGGCAAGCTCGGCGGCCGCGCGGAGGGCATAGTCGACCCGAGCGGAGAGGCGCATGTCGGCAAGGTTAGTCGCTGGTCAACCGGGCGGGCGGGCGACCCTCGGCCGATCGGCCACGCATCGATGGGAAGTAGCGCCGCTGGCGCCCGTCCGGACCGCCGGTCGGAACCGATGAACGGCCGCCGGTGGGGACCGGTGAAGTGCGTCATGATCCACCGTACGGTGGCGGCCGAAATGCCGGTCCGGAGCGTCCCTATGCTGGGCGTGAGTACGAATGTCTGGCCGTTTACCCGGCCGCCAGCAACATATTGATAAACACCCGGGCGCTCTCGGGGGGAAGGCAACACGATGACCGATATCGCCACACGTACCTGGGACGGCATGACCATCCCGGTGGCCGGCACCTATCTTCTCGATCAGGCGCACAAGCGGATCGGTTTCCTGTCCCGGCACATGATGGTGAGCCCGGTGCGCGGCGAGTTCGCCGAGGCCACGGCGGAGATTTTCGTGGCGGAGGACCCGTTACTCTCCTCGGTGACGGCCACCATCAGGTCGGCCAGCATCACCACTGGGAGCGTCGACCGGGACACGCATCTGAAGAGTGCCGACTTCCTCGACGTGGAACGTTTCCCCACCCTCGAATATCGAAGCACCGGCATTAAATGGCACGGCAACGAGGACCCCATATTCCAGTGGGCACGTCTGCGCAACCATCGGTTGGGCGGACGAGGCCGAAGTCACATTGTTCCGCCGCAGTCCGACGGTATTCCCGGACGATTCGTCCTCACCGGTGAGTTGACAGTGAAGGGGATCACCCGGGCCGTCGACCTGGAGGTGAATTTTGGTGGTGCTCGCCAGGATCCGTACGGGCAGAACATCTTCGGGTTCAGCGCGACGGCCGAGATGAACCGTGAGGACTACGGCCTGCTCTGGAATGTCGTCCTGGAGAGCGGCGGGGTGCTGGTCGGCAAGACGGTGCAGATCGAGATCGCCGGCGAAGCGATCTACCAGGCCTGAAACCACGTCATCCCCGCCAGCTGCCTGGCGGGGACGAGCGACAACCAGCTGGCGGGACTAACGACACCTGGCTGGCGGGGACAAGACCACTACTCGGCGCAGACGAGCCGGAGCGTCAGGCGCCGACGCGGCGCAGCAGACCCTCCTGGACGGCGCTGGCGATCTGCTGGCCGTCAGTGGTGAACATCCGGCCGGTGGCCAGCCCACGCGCGCCGGACGCCGACGGGCTCAGGCAGTCGTAGAGGAACCACTCGTCGGCCCGGAACGGCCGGTGGAACCACAGCGCGTGGTCCAGGCTCGCGCCGACCAACCCGCCCGGCCCCCACACCTCGCCGTGCGCGGAGAGCACCGAGTCCAGCAGGGTGAGGTCCGAGGCGTAGGTGAGAGCGCAGGCGTGCAGCAGGGGGTCGTCGGGCAGTTTGCCGTCGATACGCATCCAGACGCGCTGGTGCGGGTCGGCGGGCCGGTCGCCGGGGCGGACCCAGCCGGGCTCACCCACGTAGCGCACGTCGATCGGTCGCGGGATCTGGCCCCAGATGCCCAGCCGCTCCGGGTAGCGGGAGAGCCGGTCGGTCATCGTCGGCACGTCCTGCGGCGGGGGTACGTCCAGCGGGGCCGGGGCCTGGTGGTCCAGCCCCTCCTCGGCCCGCTGGAAAGACGCCGACATGAAGAAGATCGGCTTGCCGTGCTGGAGGGCGACCGCGCGGCGGACCGAGAAGGACCGGCCGTCGCGGATGTTCTCCACCTCGTACGCGATCGGTTCGACCGGGTCGCCGGGGCGGACGAAGTAGCCGTGCAGCGAGTGCACGAACCGCTCCGGGTCGACGGTGCGGCCGGCGGCGACCAGGGCCTGACCGGCGACCTGGCCGCCGTACACCCGTTGTGGACCGACCGGGGGGCTCATCCCCCGGAAGGTCATCTCGCCGGTCGGGTCGAGGTCCAGCACTTCCAGCAGCTGGTCCACCGCCGCCTGGCCGACCGCGACCCGACCGTCGCTCACTGCAGGGCCCGCGCCGACGCGGCGTCGACCAGCGAGCCGAGCTGGTGTACGCGCAGCGTGTTGGTCGAGCCGGGGGTGCCGGGCGGGCTACCGGCCACGATCACCACGTAGTCACCGGGGTTGGCCCGGTCGAGGCCGAGCAGCGCCTGGTCGACCTGGCGGAACATGTCGTCGGTGTGCTGCACGAACGGCATCAGGAAGGTCTCCACGCCCCAGGTGAGGGCGAGCTGGTCGCGCACCTCGGGGACCGGCGTGAAGGCCAGCAGCGGCAGGTCGCAGTGCAGGCGGGACAGCCGTCGCACCGTGTCGCCGGTCTGCGAGAAGGCGACGAGGGCCTTGGCGTTGATGGCCCGGGCGATCGACGAGGCGGCGACGGTGAGGGCGCCACCGTGGGTACGCGGGTCGTGCTGCAAGCGCGGCACGCCGATGGATCCGGCCTCGGTGGTCGTCACGATCTTGGCCATGGTGCTGACGGTGAGCACCGGGTACTTGCCGACGCTGGTCTCGCCGGAGAGCATCACCGCGTCCGCGCCGTCGAGCACGGCGTTGGCGACGTCGGAGGCCTCCGCCCGGGTGGGGCGGGAGTTCTCGATCATGGAGTCGAGCATCTGGGTGGCCACGATGACGGGCTTGGCGTTCTCCCGGCACAGCTGCACGGCGCGCTTCTGCACCAGCGGGACCTCGTCCAGCGGCATCTCGACACCGAGGTCACCGCGGGCGACCATGACGCCGTCGAAGGCCAGCACGATGGCCTCCAGGTGCTCCACCGCCTCCGGCTTCTCGACCTTGGCGAGCACCGGGCGGAACACACCCTCCTCGGCCATGATGTTGTGGACGAGCTTGATGTCCTCGGCGGAGCGGACGAAGGAGAGCGCGACCAGGTCGACGCCGAGACCCAGGGAGAAGCGCAGGTCCTCGGCGTCCTTGTCCGACATGGCGGGCACGCTGACCGCCACGTTGGGCAGCGACACGCCCTTGTTGTTGGAGACCGGGCCGCCCTCGGTGACGAGGCAGCGGATGTCGTTGCCGGTGACGTCGGTGACCTCGACGGCGACCCGACCGTCGTCGATCAGCAGCCGGTCGCCGGGCTTCACCTCGTGGGGCAGCTTCGTATAGGTGCAGGAGACCCGCTCCTTGGTGCCGATGACGTCGTCGCCG
Source organism: Micromonospora hortensis (assembly GCF_022230935.1). Classification (NCBI taxonomy): domain Bacteria; kingdom Bacillati; phylum Actinomycetota; class Actinomycetes; order Micromonosporales; family Micromonosporaceae; genus Micromonospora; species Micromonospora hortensis. Next base: position 89,969 of record NZ_JAKKFE010000027.1, on the reverse strand, counting down.
GTGATCACGACCGAGTCACCGGTGCGCCACTCGTGCGGGCCGTCGGCGAACCGACCGAGCCGGATCTTGGGGCCTTGCAGGTCGGCGAGGACGGCGACCGGCTTACCTGTTGCCTCCGACGCCTCCCGGACCAGTCGGTAGACCGCCTCGTGGTCGGCGTGGCTGCCGTGGCTGAAGTTGAGCCTCGCCACGTTCATGCCGGCCTCGACGAGACCCCGGATGCGCTCCGGGGACGAGGTGGCGGGACCAAGAGTGCAGACGATCTTCGCGCGGCGTGTCACGCCCATCAGGCTAGTCTCTCCTTCAGGTCGGACTCGGGGCCGACCCCTTGCAGGCAGTGGAACAGGTGTCCAACGACGCGCGGTGCGCGTCGGGCCGGCGGGCGGAACCGCACCGGGAACGTTGTGGCGACGGGCATCAGCGACCGCGCGCCGGGAATCGTACGCCTCTGTTGGCGTGCGCTGTCGGGGTGCTCCCGGCGGCGGGTCACTCCGGGTGCCCCGAGGGCGGCAGGCGGCGGCTCGTTTCGGATGCTCCGTGGCCGCGGGCGGCAGCTCACTCCGGGTGCTCCGGGGGTGGCAGGGTGGGCACCGCGTGCAGCAGGTAGCGGGGGTCGTAGCGGCGCTTGGCGTGGCGCAGCCGCGCCCAGTTCGCGCCGTAGGCGAGTCGGACCCGGTCGGTCTCCTCCGGGGCGAGCAGGTTGGGGTAACCACCGGGCAGGGCGTGCGGGGCGAGCGCCGCCGAGGCCCGCTCGGCCCACTCGCGGTGCGGGCCGGCCTGGTCGCCGGGCGCCCACACCGCGATGATCTCGGCCATCAGGTGATCGGTGCGCAGCCCGAACGCCGTGTCGGCGGGTCGGACCCGGGTGGCCGCGCCGTGGAAGTGGTGCACGGCCAGCGCGGAGAACGGCGAGGTGACCTGCCGGGCCGCGTCGACGAGCGTGTCCACCGTGCCGTCGGTGAGCGCTGGCAACCACCGGGTCCGCAGCAGGTAGTGGTTGCCGTCGACCATCCCACCGTCGAACATCCGCAGCGCGTCCGCGTACGGCATCGGGCCGATCTGGTCGACCAGCGGGGTGCCCAGCGCGCGCAGCCGGTCGATCCACGGCGCCCCGGCATCCAGGTCGGAGCCGCTGTAGAACGGGCAGACGAAGATCACCGGCTCGCCGGCCGGGCCGGGCAGGAAGCCGGCCATCACTGTCAGCTCGTCCGGTGCCTCGGCGACCAGCGCGCCGTAGCCGCGCAGCACGGCCGGCGCCTCGGAGAGCGCGAACATGATCATGCCGGCCAGCACGCCGGGCAGCCGGTGCGCGCGGAAGCGCAGCTCGGTGACGATGCCGAGGTTGCCACCGCCGCCACGCAGCGCCCAGTACAGCTCGGCGTCGTGCCGGGCGTCGGCGGTGACCCGGCGGCCGTCGGCGAGAACCACCTCCGCGCCGAGCAGGCTGTCCAGCGCCAGACCGAACCGGCCGCACAGCGGGCCGTACCCGCCGGCGAGGGTGAGCCCGGCCATCCCCACGGCGCCGACCACGCCGGTGGGGACCACCAGGTCGTACGGGCGGGCGGCGGCGAGCAGATCGGCCGCCGTGGTGCCGCCGCCGATGGTCACCGTTGCCGCGTCCGGGTCGACCAGAACGGAGCGCAGCCCGGTCAGATCGAGCGCCAGAGCGCCGTCGCGCAGCGCCCGGCCGGCCCAGTCGTGCCCTCCGGAGCGGACCGAGAGGGGCAGGTGACACCGGTTGGCGATGCGGACCGCCTCGGCCACCTCGTCGGCGTCCTGGCACCTGGCGACCAGCGCGGGCGTGCGCGCCACAGCGCCGTTCCAGAGCCGGGTGGTGGTGGCGTAACCGGGGTCGCCCGGCTCGTGCAGCCGGTCGCCGAGCAGGGCACGCAGTCGGGCGGCGGCCGACGCGACATCGGGGGTGGCGGCGGAGATCATGGCGACTCCTCGACCGGGGCCGACCCACGACACCGGGTACGCCCCGGCGGCGGCCCGCGCTGGGCGCGACCGTAACACCGGCAGGCGGGCGAGCGCCGTCACCATCACGACAGCCACCGATGGAGCCGCGGCTCAGCTGCCCGCCTTGACCAGCGGGAACTCCAGGGAGCCCGCCGGGCACAGGAAGGTCAGCACCTCCACCCGGTAGAGCCCTGCCTGCACCGCCGGGTCGGCCTCCAGCACGCTGCGGACATCGTCGACGCTGCCGGTACGGGCCAGCCCGAAGCCGATCGGCGGATCCGGCTCGCGCGCCGGCCCGTCCACCGAGCCGGCGACAAGGACGATGCCGCGTCGCTGCAACGCCTGCATGTGTTCGGCGTGCTCGGCCTGCAACCGCTGCACGGTTTCCGCGGGCAGGGCCCGCCCGGCCGCGCCGGGATAGATCACGATGCACTCGTACGTGTCGAGCGCGAAGTTGACCTGCGGCACTCCCATGGGTGCTCCCTTCGCCGTCGCGCCGGAACGCACCGGCTCCGGCCAGCGTCGCACGGACACCCCGGTCGTACCGGGCGCTTCCCGGCAACTCGGTTCGGCGCGCTGACGGCGTGTCAGCGCCCACAGTCGGCCGACCGGCGGCATGGCGGCGAGGTTCCGGGGGATGATCCATCGGTGGCGGGTGGGCTCTTCATGCCCACGCTGTCCACGCCCGCCACGACGAGACGATTGGGGATCGGGCAATGGCGACAAACATCAGTGAGCAGCCCGCGAAGGCGTCCGGCACGTACCGGATCGGTGGCGATGTCACAGTCAACCGGCTCGGCTACGGGGCCATGCAGATCACCGGCCCGGGTGTCTGGGGTGACCCGAAGGACCCGGCCGAGGCGGTTCGCGTGCTGCGCCGTGCGGTCGAGCTGGGCGTGACGTTCATCGACACCGCCGACTCGTACGGGCCGTTCGTGTCGGAGTTGCTGATCCGGGAGGCGCTGCACCCGTACGCCGATGACCTGGTGATCGCGACCAAGGCCGGGCTGAGCCGCTCCGGCCCCGGCGACTGGCGTGCGCTGGGCCGCCCGGAGTACCTGCGCCAGCAGTGCGAGCTGAGCCTGCGTCACCTCGGCCTGGACAGCATCCCGCTGTACCAGCTGCACCGGATCGACCCGAAGGTGCCGCTCGCCGACCAGCTCGGTGAGCTGGCCCTGCTGCGCGAGGAAGGCAAGATCCAGCACATCGGGCTGTCCGAGGTGAGCGTCGCGCAGATCGAGGAGTCCCGGGCGATCACCACGATCGCGTCGGTGCAGAACCTGTACAACCTCGCCAACCGCAGCGCCGAGGACGTGCTGGAGTTCTGCGAGCGTAACGACCTCGCGTTCATCCCGTGGTTCCCGATCGCCACCGGTGAGCTGGCCCGCCCGGGTGGCCCGCTGGACGCCATCTCCACCGCGCACGGCGCGTCGCCAGCGCAGCTTGCGCTGGCCTGGCTGCTGCGCCGCTCGCCGGTGATGCTGCCGATCCCGGGCACGTCCTCGGTGGCGCACCTGGAGGAGAACGTGGGCGCGGCCGACGTGCGGCTCACCGACGACGAGTTCGAGGCGCTCGCCAAGGCGAGCTGACCAGCCGCTCCGGACGCCGTCGGGTCAGCCGGCGGTGTCCGGACCCGGGCTCTCGGGAGCCGTCGGGTCAGCCGGCGGCGTTCGGGCCAGGCTCTCGGGCGGCGCGTAGCGCCTCGGTCGCCTGGGCCAGCAGGCGGGCGGAGTCGGTGCGCCCGCTGACCTGTAGCTCCACCTCGGTGTCCCCGGTCTGGATCCGGATGCTGGCCTCGGTGCGCTGCTGGTCCACCCAGGACTGCAACAGGTTGAACAGCCCCGGAAGCAGCCCCTGGGCCAGCACCGCGATGATCACCGCGTCGCTGAAGCCCGGCCGGCCTCCGCCGCCGCCGGCCGGGCGGACTCCCGGCCGGTACTCGGGGCGGCGGTGGATCCACGTCAGCAGGTCGACCGACGGGGGCTGCCGCTGCCGGGGGTTGATGGTCAGCCGGACGGGCAGCCGGGCTGCGGTGTCGCTGTCGGTCACTGTCTGTCTCCCGGTCAGTCGGCGGCGGGTCGGAACGACACGTCGTCGCCGTCGGCGGTGGCGACGCCCGTGACGGCGAACGCGTTGTCGTCCTTGAACGGTGAGCTGCCGCCGAAGTAGGTGGTAGTGCCACTGGCCTCCACCCTGCCCTGGGTCTCGGTCGGGGTGGAGACCTGGGCGCTGGCCGGGCCGGTGAGTTCGACGGCGAGCTTCGGGTACTCCAGGATCTTCCAGGTGATCTTCTGGGTGGCGCCGCCGTAGTAGCGGAACGGGCAGCCCGGCGGGGCGGCGACGGTCTGCTTGGCGCACTCGTCCAACCAGGCGCGTACCTGTGCCTCGACGGCCTCGGTCGCCGCCGGCTTGAGCACCGGCGCCAGTTGCAGGACGGCGGCGGTCTCCCCCGGGCCGACCAGCATTGTCGTGCTCGGCGTCTCGCTGAGCGCACTGGACGGGCCGGTAGCGGTGTAGCCGCCGGGCAACAGCACCAGCGGGGCGCCCTCGGTGGCGACCGGCAGCTCCACCCCGTTGAGCCGTACCCCGGGGTCGGCGATCGCGGCGTTGAGCGGGGTCGGACCGCCGCTCAACCGCCAGCCGTGGAACAGGCCGGCGGTGGTCTCGTCCTCGCGGCGCAGGGTGAGGGTGGTGGCCTCTCTCGCGTCCCCCAGCCGGTACGCCACTGTGGCGGTGGCGCTGTCGCCGTCGCGGTCCAGCTTGCTGATCTCGACGTCGGTCGGTGGTTGGTAGCCCTTGCCGCGCAGCAGTTGAGCGAGCAGCGTGGTGTCGGCGTCGCTGCCCTGGTCGGTCAGGTAGCCGAGCGCGGCGTCGCTGTCCCGGTCGGCGAGCGCATCGAAGTAGCCGTCGATCGCCGCCTGGGGCCGGAAGAACGCCCACTGCACCACGCCGAGTCCGCTGGTGCCGAGGCAGGCGACCACTGTGAGGGCGCCGACCAGCAGCCAGGTGCGGCGGGTGCCGACCGGGCGGGCGGAGTTGAACAGCCCGTCGACTGTCACAGGCTGGCCCGCCCCGGCGGGCGCACCGGTCAGCGACGCGCGCTCCAACGCGTCGAGCCGCAGCTCGTGCGGCGGGTGGGTGGCGCAGACCGCCTCGTCCCAGCCGCTGCGCCCGGTCTCGAAGGACAGCCGCCGTTCCAGGATGCGCCGCAGGCCGTCGACGTGGCCGGTGAGCACGGCGCCGAGGTCGGCCCGGTACTCGGCGGCCCGCACGTCACGAGCGTGCAGTGGCAGCACCACGTACCGCATGGTGAGCAGCACCGGCCAGAAGAACACGAAGACCACGAAGTTGGTGCCCGGGTGCGGGAACGTCCGCATCAGCCAGGTCGGCAGGGCGTGCGCGAGGGTCAGCGGCAGGCCGACACCGCGGACGAAGGCGCTGGTGATCTCGTCGCCGGTGCGCCAGTGCACCAGCTCGTGGCTGAGCAGCGCGGCCACCTCGTCGTCCGGTTCGGTCAGCACGGCGGTGGTGACCACCACGTGTCGGGCGTAGGTGCGGGCGTTGCTCAGGACCGGGTCGTCCTCCATGAGCAGCCGGGGCACGCTGGGCAGGCCGAGCCGTCGGGCGCAGTCGTCGAGGATGGGGCGCAGCCGCGCGTACTCGCGACGGCTGGGCTGGCGCGCGCCCGAAACCACCAGCAGGCGGGGTTCGAGCAGCACCCGGTAGAGCGTGTACAGGACCCCGATCAGCGCCGCTGCGGCGACAGTGCCGATCAGGCCGGTGAGCAGCGCGAAGGGCTCGTCGGCGACGCCCATCCAGGGCAGGGCCAGCACGGCGAGGAAGCCGACCAGGAAGCCGATGGCGAAACCGGCGACGCCGCCGAGCAACCCGCCGGAGCGGGTCAGGAACGCCTCGACCAGGGAGCCGATGAGCGGGGCGTCGCGCAGCACCTGGGGCACCTGGTCGTCGGCGCCGGTCCCGACGGCGAAGAGCCCGACGATGCCGAACGTGAGGCCGCCCCAGAACGCCAGGAGCAGCGCGACGGGCAGGTAGAACCAGGTGGCGAGGAACGCGCCGAGCACGCCGCGCCAGTCCCGCAGGATCCCGGCACGCAGCCAGACCAGCGCGCTGGGGTAGCCCGGTGGGCGGTCGGCGAACCCGCCGGTGGGCGGCGGCGTGTCGGCCGACGGCGGTTGGGCGGCCCGGACGTCGAGCTGCGGCACGGTCGGCGGGGTGTTCTCCGGCGGCACTGCGGGCGGCTCGGCCATGAGACCTGCTCCTTCTCGGAGGATGGCGTCCACTGTCGGGATTGGACAGCCGGAGCAGGCTATCGAGGACATCTGATGTCTGCCACACCGTTTGGAGGGATCGTCGCGCACCCGACACTCACCGTCGCGGGTCCGGTGCGGCGGCCCCCTCCGAGGCCGCCGCACCGGAGCGGATCAGAGCGCGAGGCAGTTGGGTCGCACCGGGCCGTCGACCAGGGCGCCGCGCACGATGGTGTACGCCGTGCCGTCGAGCACCAGACCGAGGTGCCCCACCACCCGCAGCGGGCAGTACGCCTGGATCAGCACGTTCGTCGCGCCGTCGTTGACGGCGGCGTTTCCGGTCGGCCGGACCAACTCGTCCTGCAGAGTGCGGATGGTGGTGTAGCGCACCGCGCCCGGGGTGTCGTCGCCGGCGTTGAGGTCGGCGAGGAACGCCGAGCCGATGGTCATCTGTTGGCAGGCCACGACGCCGGCGCAGCTGCCCAGACCCAGGAACGCCACGATGTTGGCGACGTACGTGCCGTACTGCGGTGTGCCCAGGCTGACGTAGCGGCCGACGGTGGTGGTGCCGCCGAGCCGCTTGAGGTAGTAGCGGCTGACCAGGCCCCCTTCGGAGTGGGCGACGACGTCGACGCTCGTCGCGCCGGTGCTGGCGCGGACCTGGTTGACGTAGCCGGCGAACGCGCGGGCCGAGGTGGGGATGTCACCGAGGCCCAGTCCGGGCAGCTGGTAGATGAAGGTGCGGTAGCCGTCGGCGCGCAGGCGGGCGGCGATCGGCTCGTAGGCGACGGCGACGCCGCTGAGCCCGCCGACCACGATGACGGGGTTGGCCGCCGCGGCGGCGAAGGGTGTGGTGGGGGCGGCGGTGGCCGGGACGGGATCGGCGGGGGCGGCGGTCGCCGTGGCGGTGGACGCGAGCAGCGCGGCGGTGGCGAGGGCCAGGACGAGGGCGGTCTTTCGGAGCAGCATCGCTGCACCTCCGGGGGAGGCACCCGGCGAACCGGGCAGGTGGGTGGGGGTGTCCGGTCGACCGTGCGACGATCATCCCCGCAACAATTCAGAAACGTCAATGACTTGTTACGCGCCGGTAACCCGTTGTTCCGGCGGAGGCGTAAACGGTCATACCGTCACGCTCCATATCGGACGCCCAACGCCGACTGGCATGCTGTGGCCGTGGCTGTCGACGAACCCACCGAGCGCGAGCTGCGGGTGATGCCGTGGTGGCTGGTCCTGGTCGGCCTGCTGGTCGCCATCGCCCTGGGTTGGCTGGTGCTCGACCTGCTGCTCACCGAAGCCGACCGGGCCAGCCAACCCGACACCCGCGCCACACTGCGCATCGACGCGATCCGCACCGGCCTGACCGTCGTCGCCGGCACCGGAGGAGGGCTCGCGCTGCTACTCGCTGCCCGCCGCCAGTGGATCACCGAACGCGCGCAGCGGCACCAGGAGAGCGTCGCCGCACGGGACGAGGTGCACCGGGACCGGGTGCAGGCGCACGCCGAGGCGGTGGCCGAGGCCGCGCAGCGCCACCAGGACCGGCAGTCCGGGGCCGCCGAGCACGACGCGGCGGAGCGCCGACTGACCGAGCTGTACACCCGGGCGGTCGAGCTGCTCGGCAACGACAGCGCTGCGGTACGCCTCGGCGGCCTGCACGCGTTGGAGCGCCTCGGTCAGGACAACCCGGGGCAGCGCCCGACGATCGCGGCGGTGCTCTGCGCGTACCTGCGGATGCCGGCGCCAAACGGCGAGCCGCGCGAGACGGAGGTCCGACGCAGCGCGCAGCGCGTGCTCACCCGGCACCTGCGCGCGGACGACGCGGCGCACTGGCCGGAGCTGAGGCTCGACCTGGCCGGCGCCACGCTCGTCGACTTCGACGCCGCCGGCTGCACGCTCGTCGACGCGACCTTCACCGAGGCGGTGTTCACCGGTACGACCACCTTCGCGGGCGCGACGGCGCGCGGGCGTCTCCTGCTCGGGGCGGCGACCTTCGGTGACGTGGTCTTCGAACGGTTCCTGGCCGAGGACGAGGTCATGCTCGACGGCGTTCGCGTCGGCGGCGAGATCAACGTCGATGACGCCGCGTTTGTCGGCGGCCTGTCCTGCCGGCGAGCCAGCTTCACCGGCCCGACCTCGTTCTGCCGGGTGACCTTCGGCCAGCCGACCAGCTTCGACGCCACCCGCTTCGAGGACGCGGCCACGTTCCGGGACGCCGTCTTCGACGGCGCCCTGTCGATGGAGCACACCGAGTTCGGTCGGTCGGCCACCTTCCACTCGGTCCGTTTCACGAACATGGCGCTGTTCCGCTGGACGGTGTTCGGCGCGGAGGCACTGTTCGACAGGGCCCGCTTCGTCGACGCCGCGAACTTCGGCCGGGCCCGGTTCCACAGCATGGCCAGCTTCCGTGACACGCAGTTCAGCCGGCCACCTCAGGTCGAGCAGGCCCGGGCGGTGGCCGACAGTGGTCACCGCTGGCCGGCGGGCACGACAGTGGAACGCCTCGACGACGAGTGGCTGCTGCTGGTCGACCGCTGACCGGTCGTCAGTGTGGCGTGGCGGGCTGGGCCGTCAGCGTGGCGTGGCTGGCGGGCGCAGGCCGTCCAGGGCCACGCCGAGGACCCTGTCACGCTGCTCGGGCGACGGGAACTGGGCCATGGTGAGACCACTGATCAGCCGCACCACGTCGTCGAAGCCGATGTCGTTCCGGACCACCCCGGCGGCCTGTGCGCGGCGCATCAGCGGCTCACCGGCGGAGAAGATCTCCGCCCGGCAGCTGGTGAAGATCTCGGAGTCGTGCAGCAGTTGCTCGGCGAGCGCCCGCTTGGTGGCGACGTACGCGACGAAGCGGTGCAGCCAGGCGACGAGCGCGTCCCAGGGTGGCAGCTCGGCCAGCCCCTCGGCGGAGTGGCACAGCGCTCGGACCTCCTCGATGTAGACGGCCTCGAACAGGTGCCGGCGGGTCGGGAAGTTGCGGTAGAGCGTGCCGATGCCCACGCCGGCCCGGCGGGCCACGTCCTCCAGGGAGGCGGCGGCGCCGTTCTCGGCGAACGCCTCACGTGCCGCCGCGATCAGGGCGTCGTAGTTACGCCGCGCGTCGGCCCGCTTGGGCCGCTGGGCGAAGACCTCGGGCGCCTGCCCCGCACTGGTCATGACGTGCGTCACCTCACTCTACTTGCATCCGGAGGATGCCCTCCGCTAGCTTAGCGGAGGCACCCCTCCGGAATCCCGGAGGCCTGCCTCCGGTTACTCTACCTCGGGACCCGCCCGATCGCCGCCTGGCCACCCGATCGCCCGGACCCCGACAGACCACCCCGTCGCAGACGACGGGCGACAAGACTTCATTCCCGTACGTAATCAGGGAGCTTTCTCTCGTGGCAGTGACCTCCCGACGCAGCTCGCGTCGGCTCACCTTCACCGTGCTCGCGGCCGGCGCCGGGTTCTTCGCGATGCTCCAGTCGCTGATCACCCCGGTGCTGCCGACCATCCAGCAGGACCTGCACACCTCCCAGAACACAGTGACCTGGGTCCTGACCGCCTACCTGCTCAGCGCGTCGATCTTCACGCCGATCCTCGGACGCGTCGGCGACATGGTCGGCAAGGAGCGGATGCTCGTCGTCTCGCTCGCCGCCCTCGCCCTCGGCTGCCTGCTGGCCGCCATCGCGCCGAACATCGGCATCCTCATCCTCGCCCGGGTCGTGCAGGGCATCGGCGGAGCGGTCTTCCCCCTGTCCTTCGGCATCATCCGCGACGAGTTCCCGGCCGCACGGGTCTCCACCGCCGTGGCCGCCATCTCGGCGATCGTCGCCGTCGGCGGTGGCCTGGGCATCGTGCTGGCCGGTCCGATCGTCAGCACGCTGGACTACCGCTGGCTGTTCTGGATCCCGATGGTCGTGGTCGGGCTGACCGCCGTGGCCGCGCACCTGTTCGTGCCCGAGTCGCCGGTCCGTACACCCGGTCGCATCGACTGGCGCGCCACACTGCTGCTCTCCGGCTGGCTTGTCGCGTTGCTGCTGCCGATCAGCCAGGGCGCCGCCTGGGGCTGGACCTCCACCCGGGTGCTCGGTCTGCTGGCACTGGCAGTGGTGCTGCTGGTCGGCTGGCTGGTCACCGAACTGCGGTCCAACAACCCGCTGATCGACATGCGGATGATGCGCCTGCCCGGCGTCTGGACCACCAACCTGGTCGCCCTGCTCTACGGCGCGTCGATGTTCTCCATGTACGCGTTCCTCCCGCAGTTCCTGCAGACCCCGACCGCCGCCGGTTACGGCTTCGGCGCGAGCATCAGCCAGGCCGGACTGCTCATGCTCCCGATGGTCAGCGCGATGTTCGTCGCCGGGGTCATCGCCGGGCGACTCCAGGCCGTCTTCAGCGCCAAGGCGCAGCTCGCCACCGGTGCCACCTTCAACGTGGCCGCCTCCGCGATGCTCGCCACCGCACACGACACCCGCTGGGAGGTCGCCATCGCCGGTGGCCTGGTCGGCCTCGGCATCGGCCTGGCCTTCGCGTCGATGGCCAACCTGATCGTCGCCAGCGTGCCGGCCAGCCAGACCGGCGTGGCGACCGGTATGAACGCCAACATCCGCACCATCGGCGGCGCGATCGGCGCGGCAGTGGTCAGCGGCGTGATCACCGCCCACCCGCAGGCCAACGGCCTGCCCCGGGAGGCCGGCTTCACCATGGGGTTTCTCGTCCTCACGGCGATCGCCCTGGCCGCCGCGCTCGCGGCCCTCGCCGTCCCGTCCGCCCGGCGGCCGTCGGCCGGTCGCCGGCCGTCCGCCGCGACGATCGTCGAGTCGGAGCTAGCCGGCGAGTTCGCCACCATGCCAGCGACCCGCTGAGGCAACGTGCAGCAGCCCGGGCGGTTCGCCGCCCGGGCTGCTGCCTGTCCGGGAGTACGCTGGCCGCTCCCCCACCCACCGACAGTCGTCTTTCAGGATGCGCCCATGTCCGAGTTGCTGACCGCCGACCGCATCGAAGAGATCGGCGCCCTCGGCTTCGAGAGCCCCGACCCGGCCGCGCTCGTCGCCGAACTGGTGGGCGCCGTCGACGAGGGGCGGGTCGCGGATCCCGCCGACACCGGGTACGCCCTGCTGGTCGCCGCGGACATCCTGGAACAGGCCGGCGACCTGGCCGACGCACTCGCCCTCGCCACCCGCGCCATCGCCGAGCAGCCGGACGACAACGCGTACGCCCGAGCGGTGCGCGGCGGTCTGCTGCTGCGCCTCGACCGGACGGACGAGGGCATGGCCGAGCTGACCGCCCTGCGTCCGCTGCTGGAGACCGACCCCGCGGCCACGTACGTGGTCGACGAACTGGCCGAGTCCGACCGCAGCGACACGGCGTTGGAATGGCTCACCGGGGCACTGGGCGCCATCCTGGAACGGACGCGGACCCAACAGCACGAATCCGAGGACGCCCAGGACGAGGCCGCCGCCATGATCTACGGCCTGGCCCAGCGGCGGCACAACCTGCGCGAGGAAATGGGCCTACCCCACGACGAGTACGACACCCTCGCCGACCGGCTGCGCGCCGCGAGCACCCACGCGCTCGACGCCCTCGACGACGGCCCGGCGACGCTGCTGTTCTGGCCGCAGGCGGAGTTCACCGCGCTGCTGCTGCGCTGGCCCGCCCTCGTCGACAGCTACCCCGCCACCTGGGACGAGCACCGCGCCCAGATCGAACGCGCCCTCGTCGACGCCTCCGGGATGGGCGGCGCCGACCTGGGCGTGGTCGTCGGCACCGTCACCGACCTGGCTGCCTTCGCCGAACGCACCGGCAGCGACCCCACCAGCGAGGAAACCCTCGACGAGTACGCCGACAGCCTCGACGAGTCGGGCGTGACAGCCTGGCCGCCCGGCCGCAACGACACCTGCTGGTGCGGGTCCGGCGCCAAGTACAAGAAGTGCTGCCTGCCGCGCTCACGCGGCTGACCCTTCCCCGCCGGTTCGGTCCCTGCGGTCCCGGGAGGCCATGTCCCTGGAGAGCCTGATGCCTGTGAGTCATCACGATGACTCCCAGGCATCACGTTCCACCACGACCGCCGGCACCCTCTTGAGCGCCGGCCACCGCACAAGCCCCGCGTATGATCGACACCCCGTTCGACCGTCCGGGCTCGACGATGGAGGCGATGGTGTGACCACACACGAGCAGAACGAGACGGTCGAGGACAGCCCGGTCGGCTGGGTCGCCAGCCACATCCGGCGCTACGTGCGGACCGACGGCGCGGATGGGGGCACCTTCCACGGCGTACCCTCGCTGCTGCTCACCACCCGCGGACGCCGATCGGGCACGCTGCGCCGCACGGCCCTGATGTACGGGCGCGACGGCGACAACTACCTGCTGGTGGCGTCCAACGGCGGCGCGGCCACGCACCCCGCCTGGTACCTGAACCTGAGCGCCGACCCGGCGGTGGAGATCCAGGTCGGCGCGGAGCGGATCACGGGCCGGGCCCGGACCGCGACCGGCGAGGAGCGCGTCCGGCTGTGGCCGGTGATGACGAAGGTCTTCCCGACGTACGCCCGCTACGCGAAGGAGACCGACCGCGAGATCCCGGTCGTCGTCATCGAACGGGCACCCCGGAAAGAATCTCCCGCCAATTGATCTCCGTCACTGTCGGAGAGGGCTAGGGTGACTCCAGGTAAGCACCCACTCCGGCAAGGAGAACCGTCGTGCGCCGCATCATCACCACCATCGCACTACTCGGGCTGTCACTGTTCGTGGTGCTGGCGCCCACACCCGCCAGCGCGGCAAGTGACGGCGAGGTCACGTCCGCGACCCTGGTCGCGCGCGGCGTCGCCGTGGACGTCAGCGTCGCCGTGACCTGCCAATCCGGCCTGTCCGGTGGCGTCGAGCTGATCATTCGACAACGGTCGGGCGACAGGGTCGCGTACGCCTCCGGTTGGGGTCCTGTCCACTGCACCGGCCAGCCGCAGATCGCGACCGGGCGGGCGTGGGTGGAGGGTGGCGGCCTCGTCATCAAGCCCGGTGTGGCCCTGATCAGCGGAGGCTTCGACCTGTGCGGCGACGTGGGCTGTGGCGGACCGCGGTTCGAGCAGACGTTCCGCATCACCCGCTGAACCGGCAAGTCGAGGGCTCTAGCCAGGAAAGCGGATGACCGGAAGGTCGCCGCCATCGCCGTACACCTTGACCTCGCTGGTCAACACCCCGTCCGGCTCGCCACCGTCGCAGGTGACCCGCGCAGGCACGCCGGTCACCCCGCCGCCTCAATGGCTGCCTCCACCTTGTCCAGGTAGTTGAACCACCCGCGGTCAGTTTCCCAGCGCTCGAACCTTGGCGATCGTCTCCTGCACATGCTGCTTGGCCGGGTCGCCACCCTGGGAAGCCTGTGCGAGCGCCTGACGGTACGAGTCGATCATGCCGACCAGCGGACCGGCGGCTACGCCTTCCAGCGCACCGGCGACGAGTGCCCGCGCCTCGGCCGCGTCCTGTGCTGCCGCTGCGGTCTTGGCCTTCGCCTCGTCCAGCTTCTGCGACGCCGCCGCCAACCTCGCGATGATCTGTGCTGCGCTCACGCGCACCTCCCCGTGATCCACCATCGCCTCCGCCACCGCACCGGCGGAGACCACATGGGAGCGTACGAGATCCGCGCACCCAGCGCGACCATCCACTCGCTCCCGGGTCACCTCGTGGACAGTGGTCACCCCAGCCAGCGGCTTCGCCAGATTCTGTTCCCTGAACCCTGACTGGGACGCTTGCCGATCGAGATCTTGGACAGTTTCCGTCAGCTCGTAACGGAAACTGTCCAAGATTTGGAGTGACGCCACGAAATCGGGGCGGTCCAGCGCTCGGCGACGAACACGCCGACGCCACCGACGCCCTCGACCAAGCCCTCGATCTTGAGCGCGTTGATGGCCTGACGAACGACGATGGCCGAGACGTCGTGCTGACGGCACAGCTCAGACGTCGACGGCAGTTTGTCGCCCGGCGCAAGTTCACCGGACGTGAATTCCGGAAAGACGAGTGGATCATGACCGGGACCAGCCGAGCCGGGGTCAACGCGTAGGCGCGGCAGAGTTCTCGCCCTACAGCAGGCTCCCGTGGGCAGTGACGACCAGTCGCCACTCCGGTGTTCCGAGGGTTCGCAGATCCGGGGCCACGACAGGTTCGGCGCCGGGCGCGCAGACCCCGTACACCTGCGGCGCGACTGCCTCGGTGAGGAGGTGCTCGAAGTGGAACGAGCCTTTCGAAGCCGAGCCAGACCACTGTGTTACCGGCGGCGCAGGCGACCCGCAGGCAGTGGGCCAGATAGCGGTGCAGGAGCGGTGGTAGCTCGTCGAAGACCAGGTCGTACTCGGTGACGCGGGCATACGGATCGTCCCGCTCAAGGGGATACGTTCGCACGTCGAGCGGCACGGCGCCACCACCGGCGAACTCCGGCACCCGGGCCGGGACGCCCGGCACGAATACGCTGACGACCGGCTGCGCGGCGAAGCGCAGACCGGATGCCAGATCGGCCATCAGCGCAGGCCGCGGACCATCAGCAGGTACGCGCAGTAGGCCATCGGCACCACCAGGAAACAGATCAGGAACCCGAGCGGCAGGTACCGCGGCGGGGTGCCGGCGACCATCGCCGGCCGCCCCCAGCGGCCCAGCACCAGGTAGCCGCCGAAGAACGCCACCGCCGGCAACCCCGCGCAGATCCACGCGCCGAGAGTGAACCCGTCCACCAGACCGACACCGGAGGCGAGCACCAGCATCAGCACGAGCACCCCGGCCGCCGCGCCGCACCCGGCGTAGACGGCAACCGCCCGCGCCAGCGGCGACCACGTCGGCAACAGCGCCGGCCGCTGGGCCAGCAACTCCGCCTGCTGCCCGTGCCGGTCGGCCTCGTCGGCCATCCGCCGGGCCAGCTCCAACTCCACCGCCGGGTCGGCCGCCGCCGCACGCTGCGCGGGCACCCCGCCGCCCGCCGGGCTGACCGCCGTCGGCAGCGCCAGCCGCGCCTCCCCCGCCGGCAACTGGGGGTACGCCCCGACCCCCGCCCGCCCCGGCGCGCCGGCTGCGCCGGCGGGTTCCCCGTCCCCGGTTCCGGGCACTGTGGGAGCGCCGGCAGCGAAGGGCGGGCCGGAGCTGGAAGCGGAGGGCGGGCCGGAGCCGGCAGCGGGAGACGGACCGGAGCCGGGAGCCGAGGGCGATCCGGCGCCGGACGGCGAGCCGGGCCAGGCGGCGGTCTCGCCTGGCGTCCCCGTTCCCTGTCCCGCACCCGGGCCTGGGCCCGCGCCAGGGCCCGCACTGGGGGCAGGGGATGGTTGGTCGATTCCGATGGCTCGGCCGAGATGGTCGAGGCGCTGCCCCTGGGCGTTCAGCCGCTGCTGGAGGTAGTCGACGGCGGCGTGCAGGTCGCGGCGGCGCGCGGACTCGGCGGCGGCGTGCTGTTCCCCGGCGCGGTGCTGGGCGGAAAGTTGCCGGGCCAGCGCCGCGTACTCCTCGAAGGACACTGTCACCGCTCCCCGTCGGGGTCGTGCCCGTCGCCGACGAACGGGACGATCAGCCGGGTGCGCTGGTCGTGCCGGTCGATCAGCAGCGCCCGGTCGGGGCGGGGCGTGTAGGTCAGGTCGTGCGCTCCGAGGTGTAGGGCCAGTTCGGCGCCGGGCACGTTGAGCGCGACCAGGCAGGCGACGTCGTCGCGATTCTGGGTGCCGCCGAGGTCGTCGGCGAGCCGGCGCAGCCCCCGCCACCAGCCGAGCAGGTGCACCCCGTGCGCGGGGCCCTGACGCAGGACGGTACGCAGGTCGTCCAGGCCGGAGCGGAACGTGCCGGGGTCGGTGGCAGCGAGGACGGGCGCGGCGGCGTCCATGCCGAACACCACAAGGTATTCGCGGCCGGTGGGTTCGGCGGCGAGCGCGGCGATCCGGTCGCGTAGCCCGGCCGCGTCGAGGCGCCGCACGGGGTGACCGGCGGCCCGCAGCAGCGTCTCGGTGTCGTCGGCGACCGGATCGGCGACGTCGACCAGGCAGGCCAGGTGGAAGCGCGCGTCGCCGGGGGTGTGCTGGCGGGCCAGGCTGAGCGTCGCGGCGCGCAGCACATCCGCGCCGGTCGGTGCGGTGCCGACCACGGCGAGGTGCCGGCCGGGTGTGGTGTCCATCAGGAACAGTGCTGTGGTGCCGTGCACGTCGACGGTTCGGCCGACCAGGGCCATCGGGCGTCTACCACCGGGCCGCAGCCCGGCGAACGTGCTGTCGTCCTCGATCCGCGCCGCTTCGTACCCCTTGAAGACCGCTGGGGCCCGCGAGCCCTGCGGGCGGGCCTGCCACAGGTCGTGGCGCAGGGCGGCGAGGTCCGCAGTGGCGGCGTGCGCGTCGGGGAAGCGCAGCACTGTGTCGGCGCCGACCGCGCCGGCGGCGGTGTTGACGACGGCGGAGCCGATCGGCAGGGCCGCGGCGGCGTCGTTGAGCTGGTCGAGCACCCCGCCGCCGCCGGGCAGCGCCACCCGCAACGCGAACTGCCCGAAGATCGCCTCGGCCCGCCCGTAGAGGGCTTCGATGCCGGTCATGCTCTGGCTGGCCAGCACCAGGTGGATGCCGTACGAGCGGCCCTTGCGGGCCAACTCCTCCAGCAGGTCGACCGACTCGCGGGCCAGCGCGTCGTTGCCGGCGAGCAGCACGTGGAACTCGTCGATGACCGTCACGATGCGCGGCAGCGGATTGTCCGGGGGCAGGTCGGCGAGCTTGGTGACACCGTGCCGTTTGAGTGCGGTGGCCCGGCGCTGCGCCTCCCGGCGCAGCTCGCGCAGCACGGCGAGACCGTACTCTCGGTCGGACTCGATGCCGACGGCGCGGGCGTGCGGCAGCCAGGACGGGTCCCGGCCGGTGGGCACGAACTCGGTGAAGCTGACGCCCTCCTTGAAGTCGAGCAGGTAGAGCTGCAACTCGGCCGGCGAGTAGCGGGCGGCCAACCCGTAGAGGACGTCGAGCAGGAAGACCGTCTTGCCGGCGCCGGTGCGCCCGCCCACCAGCCAGTGCGGGGTGGCGTCGTCGAAGGCGAGCGTCAGCGCGGTGCCGCCGGCCCGGCCGATCACCGTCCGCAGGCCGTTGCCGGCGGACTCGGCCCAGCGCTGCTCGGGCAGCAGGTCGGTGAAGGGCAACGCGTCGGCGCGACGGGTGGCGGTGCCGAGGTGCTCGGCGAGGGCGCGTACCGAGGCCGGCGGCGGGTCGCCGTCGAGCAGGACGGGTGCGGCGAGCCCGCTGCCGTCGGCGCTGAACGGCGTGCCGGGCGGGTCGCCGACGTGCGCGTACCCCTGGTTGAGCCGCACCGCTGTGGTGCCGCCCAGCGGCGGCGCGGTCTCGCCGGGCAGCCGGGACGGGTGGCCGGCGAGCAGCACACACACGGCGGCGGCCGGGCCGGCGTGAGTGAGCGCGGCGAGGCGGGCCAGCTCGCGCGGCGGCGGCGCGGCGGTGGCGACCACCACCAACAGGCGACGGCCGGTGGGCTGGTCGTGCTGCGCGGCGCGGGCGTGCTGCTCGGCGGCGTCCACCAGCGCGGCCACCTCGGCCTCGCTGGTGGCCGGCGGGTCGAGCACCCCGGCGTCGAGCAGTGGTCGCAGCGGGCCGAAGGTGGCCCCGAGCGCGGCGGTGTCGATGCCGGCGACGCGGACCTGACCGGGCGGCGCGGTGGCGACCAGCCGGAGCACCAACGCCCGCAGCAGCCCGGCGACCTGCGGGTCCCGGGCGTCGGTGTCCACTGCGAGGTGGTGGCCGCCGCCGAGCGGGACCAGCACCGGAAAGGCGCCGTCCGCTGTGGACGCCTCGCCGATCCGTACCGCTGCCGGCTCGTCGGTCAGCGGGGTGACGCCCGGGGCGGGGGTGGCCAGGGCAGCACCGAGGCGGGCGAGGCGGGTCACCAGGTCGTCCCCGCCGGCCGGCGTGACGGTGGTCGGTGCCGCCCCCAGGGCGCTGCGGGCGGTGTCCAGATGCGCGCGAGCCGCCCGGTGGGAGTTGACCGCCTGCCCGTACGCCGACGCGAGCCTGCCCACCCTCTGCCCCCAACGCCACGGCCGCCTGGTCCCAGGAACCCTAACGGACACCGGCGGCACCCGGACAGTCCTGCGAGGACGTGTCACGCCGGACCGGTCAGGCGGGGCCGCACGCCGCCGGGCCGGACGCGTCGGCCGCCCCGCAGCGGAACACCTCCACCGGCGCCCTCGCCACGTCGGGCACCTGCTCCACCCGCATCAGGGCCAGCCGCTTGTCGACCGGCTCCCCCGAGTCGGGCGTGAACCGGATCAGCCCGGCCACCCCCGGGTAGCCCTGCCCGGCGTTCTGCCGGAGCACCTCCGCGTGCACGCCCACCGGGTTGACCGAATCCGGTTCCCACCGTTGCCGGGGGTCGGCGTGGTGCAGCCGGGCGGCGAGGCTCTCCACCGCCCGGACCAGCATCATCGACGCGTCGTAGGCGAGGCTGACCCGCTCGCCGACCTGCTCCTCCTCGGCACCCGGCCGGCAGCGTGGCGGGTCGAGCAGGTCGTCGGCCTGGATCCAGGCCAGGAAACTGGCCCGCGCGTCGTCGTCGCGCCGGTCCTGGGCGGCCCGCAGCGCCGCGCAGGTGGCCAGGGACGCCTTGGAGACGTACGTGACGGGCAGGTTGCCGGGCGCGGCGGCGCGTAGC
This sequence comes from Micromonospora hortensis, assembly GCF_022230935.1. Classification (NCBI taxonomy): domain Bacteria; kingdom Bacillati; phylum Actinomycetota; class Actinomycetes; order Micromonosporales; family Micromonosporaceae; genus Micromonospora; species Micromonospora hortensis. The sequence continues at coordinate 71,121 of NZ_JAKKFE010000027.1, read as the reverse complement.
CCCGGGTTGGCCATGTACCGGTTGGCCGAGTCGTCGGCGACGAGGTGTCGGGGCGGGTTGCCGCCGCACTCGCGCAGCGCCCGCAGGAAACCGTCGAACTCCGACCATCGGCCCGCGTAGAAGAGCATCCCGGTGTAGCCGCACTCGTCGGTCAGCCGCTGCCCGGTGCGCCACTCGTCGAGGCGGGTGATCCGGGGGCCGAACTGTTGTCGGAGCCCGTCGACGAGGGTGCCCACGTAGAGGTCCTCGGTGAGTGTGCTGCCCTCCAGTGTGGTGTAGAAGACGTGCGCCTCGTTGACCTTCAGCACCTGCTTGGCGTACGCGTCGACAAGCTTCACCTGGTCCTTGTTCGGCGCGGAGATCTGGAGGTAGAGGCGCGAGTTGGCGTCCATCTTGTCGGCGGAGAGGGTGGGCGCCAGCACCGGCAACCCGACCTGGTTCAGTTCGCGCAGCGCGCGGGCGGTGCTGGTGCGGCTCTCCACCAGCCCGACCACCCCGAGCAGCGTGGGGTCGTCCCGGGCCAGCTCGGCCAGCATCGCCACCGCCCGGTCGGCGTAGATCATCTGGCGGCCACCGTTGGCCACCACGATCCGCAGCAGCGCGGCGCCGTCGGCGCCGGCCGACTCCTTCAGCAACGCGTACTGGGCGGTGGCCATCCCTTCCAGCTCCTCCCGCTCGGAGACGTACGACTCCTCGTCCGCGCGGGTCAGATTGCCGGTCAGGGTGCCCAGGTAGACCAGGGTGAGGAAGGGACGGCGCTGGTCGCTGCGCTGCCAGACCTCCTCGGCGGCGCGGTTCTGCGCGAAGATGCGCCGCTGGACGGTCCGCAGCCCCTCCTGGCCGGGGTCGTTGTTGAACACCTGCGCGGCGCTGTCGCTGTAGCCGACACACTCGCCCTTGCCGACCACCTCGACTGAGATCCGGCCGCCGGTGAGCGACGGGTGGCAGCCCGGCCCCCACCGGCTGCCCACCCACACGCCCAGCGCCGCCACCAACAGCAGGCAGAGAGCCGCCGGCAGGAAGCGCCGTGACCACCAGGGCGGGTCGGGTGCGGAGAAGGGCCGCACTCCGGCGCGGGAGGGTGGGCCGGTGTCGGTGTCGTCGGGGCGCAGCGCCACGAGCCAGGCGGCCGGGCGGCGCAGGCGGCGCATCTCCGGCAGCGCGTCGACCCACTCGTCGAACGCCTCGTCGGCCTCGGTCAACGGGTGCGGCTCGGGCAGTTCCGGTGGGGGCTGCCCGCCGGACGCGATGACGAGCAGTGGGTCGTTGCGGCCGGTCTCGGTACGGACGTCGCCGATCAGGCGGACCAGCTCCCCGCCGACGTTGCCGGGGGCGACGTTGTCGATCAGCAGAGCCGGGTACGCGGTGCGCCGCCAGTCCGACGGGCGCCACGGCCGACGCCGGTACGCCTGCCGCAGGTCCTCCAGAAACGCGTGCAGCAGCAGTTTGTTGACCTGATCGGGTTGCTCCCCGTCGCGCCAGCCCGCGGTGAGGCGCTCGGCGAAGCCGAGGAAGGTGACCGACTGCCGGGGCGCCAGGTACTGCTGGCGCATGAACCAGTTGTAGTGCCGCCCGAGCACCGGCACCCGACCGGAGACGGCAGCCCGGAAGACCACCCCCGGCACGGCCCGACGGACCAGCCAGAGCAGCACCTGGGAGACGATGCTGACCGCGTCGCCGCCGGAGGGCAACGCCTCCGGCGTGCGCGGGCCCCTGCGGTCGCGCAGGCGGCGGACCAGGGCGGCGCGGCTGTCGTCGGCGTCGATGCCCAGGCTGAGGCTCTGCTGCATCAGCCATTCGGCGAGCGGATAGTGCCGGAAGCGCAGCCGGGCGGCGCCGAAGGCCTCCAGGGAGAGCTGCCGGTGCAGCTCGCGCAGCAGCGCCGGCACGTCCCCGGCGCCGGGTGGCGCGTCGGCGTCCAGCACGGCGTGCGGGACCCGCCGCCGGGGGCCCTGGCCGAGGAACCGGCGCAGCGGCACCATCAGATCCGCTGTGTCGGAGCGGACCAGCCACAGCAGCGGCAGCCGACGGTCACCGCGACGGGGTCGCCGCAGCAGCCGGGCGAGCAGCGCGAACAACTCCAAGCCGCCGGCCGGCAGCCGTTCCCGGCCCGCCGTCGACTGCCGTTGGCCGATCAACTCTCGCTTGGGCAACTCCGAGCGCCGCACGTGTCACCTCCGATCAACACAGTGTGACCTTGCGGTGCAAGGCACGCCAGAGCGCGACGACCGCCGATGGGTGTGGCGGGCCGGCGACGTTCACAGTTGTCGATTAGGTTGACCTGGCGAACACCCGATGGAGGGAGTCCACCCCGTGCGACGAGTCCTCACGGCGGCCACCACCGCCCTGACCCTCACCACCGCCGGCACCATGCTCGCCGGCACCCCCGGCCAGGCCGCCCCGACGGGCTGGGGCCGTCCCGTCGTCTCGGCAGCGCCGCAACCCGGCGCGCCCGGACTGGGCGACAGTTACTTCCCCGACTACGGCAACGGCGGCTACGACGTCGAGCACTACGACGTCCGGCTGCGCTACGAACCGGCCACCGACCTGCTCACCGGCACCACCACCATCCTCGCCACCGCCACTGCGGACCTGTCGACGTTCAACCTGGACTTCCTGCTCGACGTCGAGTCGGTCCGGGTCAACGGTTGGGCGGCGAGCACCAGCACCGCTGGTGCGCACGAGTTGGTGGTCACCCCGGCCCGCACCGTTACCCGGGGCCAGCAGCTCACCATCGTCGTGCGCTACTCCGGTATCCCGTCGGAGGCCCTGGTCAACGGCTACACCGGCTGGACGCGCACCGACGACGGCGCCCTCGCCGTCAACGAGCCCGAGTCGGCATGGTGGTGGTTCCCGAGCAACGACCACCCGCTGGACAAGGCCACCTACGACATCTCGGTGTCGGTGCCCACCGGCGTCGAGGTGATCAGCAACGGCGTGCAGCCGAGGCCGCCGCTGGCCGAGGCCGGCAACCGCACCCGGTGGATCTGGCGGACCACCTCCCCCACCGCCACCTACCTGGCGTTCATGGCCATCGGGCAGTACGACATCGTCACCGACACCGCCCCGAGCGGCCAGCCGGTGATCAACGCGTACAGCACCTCGCTGGGCGCCCTCGGGCCGGCCGCGCGGGCCAGCATCGAGCGGACCGCCGAGATCGTCGACTGGGAGAGCGGGATCTTCGGCCCGTACCCGTTCGAGGCGCAGGGCGGCGTGGCCGGGCCGGTCGACGGCATCAGCTTCGCGCTGGAGACGCAGACCCGCCCGGTGTACGGACCGGGCTTCTGGCGACGCGGCGCCAACACCTACGTGGTGACGCACGAGCTGGCCCACCAGTGGTTCGGCGACTCGGTCTCGGTGGCCGACTGGCGCAACATCTGGCTCAACGAGGGCTTCGCCTCGTACGCCGAGTGGCTCTGGTCGGAGGAGCAGGGCGAGGGCACCGCCCAGGAGGTCTTCGACTTCACCTACGCCAGCTACCCGGCCGACGACGAGTTCTGGCAGGTGCTGCCCGGCGACCCGGGCGCCGCCCGGGTCTTCGACAACGCCGTCTACGACCGGGGCGCGATGACCCTGCACCAGCTGCGGCTGGCCGTCGGCGACGACGCGTTCTTCGAGATCCTGCCGACCTGGACCGCCGAGCGCCGCTACGGCAACGGCACCATCGAGCAGTTCCAGGCCCTGGCCGAGCGGATCTCCGGGCTCGACCTGGACGACCTGTTCACCACCTGGCTGTTCACCGCCGGCCGACCCGATGTGGCCAGCGCCGCCCGCAAGGCCGCCCCGCCGGCGGAGCCCAAGTCCTGGGCCAAGATCCGCGAGTCGCACCACCTGATGTCGCACTAGTATCCCACGTCGGTCGGAGGCGCCCGCCCTGCAGGCGGGGGTCTCCGGCCGCGAGGTGCAGCCGCCTACCGGGACGCGCTCACTGCACCGCTGGGGCGCCTGTCGCCGCCGCCGTGCTCGCCTCGATGGCGCGGATGTGCCGGTACGCGAACCAGAGCGGCGGGAACGCCCCGACCGCGAAGGACAGGTCGATGAGCGTCCAGAACCAGGGGATGTCCCGGATCGGGCCGCAGATCAGCGCCAGCGGGATGATGCCCGCGCAGGCGATCATGCCGACCTGCACCACCCAGACGTTGCGCACCGGGTCGCGCAGCGGCCCCCAGAAGGCCACCGTCAACACCAGGTGGGCGAAGGCCAACCAGTCGGTGCCGTAGAGCAGGAACGGGTAGTCCTCGCCGGCCGTCACGAGCCCGGTGTGCACCCGCTCGATCCAGGCGACCAGCGCGGGCAGTTGGCCGGCGAGCGGATCCAGTACGCGCAGCAGCCAGCGCACCTCGATCTCCAGCGGAAACGCGGTGACACCACTCAGGAAGAGCCCGATCAGCACGATCCACAGCCATCGGCGGGTTCGCCGTAGCCGCTCCTCAATGTCCATGATCGCAGCGTAACGATGATCTTCAGGTCGCCCTGGCCGCCGGGGGGTGACCGCCGTCTCAGCGGTTCGCCACCGGCCCGGCGGTGACCAACTCCCGGAGCCGGACCCCGCCCGACCGCACCGCCGCGGCTTCGGCGGGCCCGATGACGCAGACCGCACCGGCGGGTCGGACGATTCGGGCGGCCCGGAACGCCGCTCGTCGTACCGGGTGGCGGGGTCGCGGGACGACAAGCGCGAGGGTCGCCGTGCGGCCGCGCTGCCGGTCCAGGGCGACGCCCGCCGCCGTCGTGGCGATCGCCGCCGCAGCTCCGGCGAGGACGAGCGTCTGCCGAGGCCCGGCGTGTTCGGCGAGCCAGCCGAGTAGCGGGGCGCCGACCGCGGCGGAGACCGAGCCGGTGACCGCCAGGGCGGCGAGCACCCGGCCCCGCATCGCGCCGTCGGTGTCGAGCTGGGCGCGGGTGCCGACGGTGGTGTCGATGACCACCGCGGCGGCGGCGATCGGCAGGATCACCGCGGCGAAGCTCCAGGTGCCCGGTGCGAGGCCGGCGACGATCTGCAACCCGCTGGCGAACAGGCCCGCGACGACGAGCGTCCGGTAGCCCAGGGAACGTCGCCGGGCCGCGACGAGCGCGCCCACCACAGTGCCGACCGCGAACACCGTCGACAGCAGGCCGTACCCGGAGGCGCCGGCGTTCAGCGGCCCGTCGCTCATCGCGGCCATTGTCACCTGGTAGTTGCGGCCCAGGCTGCCGAGCACGAACGACAGGGCGAGCGCGAGGAGCAGCACCGGCTGCCCACGCAGGTAGGCGAACCCGGCCCGGACACCGCCCCGGGCCCGGCCGGCGTCCGGGACCGGAAGGCCGGGCACGGCTCCCGGGCGTACGGCGAACAGCGCCACCACCACGGCGGCGAAGCTGGCCGCGTTGATGCCGAACAGCAGGGCGGGTCCGATGGCGGCCACCACCACGGCGCCGAGGCTCATGCCGAGGATGCGGCCGGCGGAGTTGGTGAGCGAGCCGAGCGCCAGCGCGTTGCCCAGCGTCTCCCGGTCGACGAGGCTGGCGGCCCAGCGCCCCATCACCGGCCCTTCGATGGCCGAGACGGCACCGGTGGCCAGCGAGATCGCGAAGATCAGCGGCAGGCCGCCGACCCCGGTCAGGGCGACCGCCGCCAGTCCGGCGGCGAGCACCGCGTGGGCGCCCTGCGCGGCGATCAGCAACGGGCGGGCGGGCAGCCGGTCGGCCAGCACGCCACCCCAGACGCTGAGCAGCAGCGTGGGCGCCGCCTGGAGCAGCACGGCGAAGCCCATGGACGTCGCCGAGCCGGTTTCCTTCAGGACGTACCAGTTGACCCCGAGGACCTGCATCCAGGTGCCGATGACGGAGACGAAGCCGGCGAGCGCCCAGATCCGGTAGTTGCGGTGGCGCAACGCGGCGAAGGTGGCACCTCTGGCCACGACGAACCTCCAGCGATCGGCAGCATGATCATTCACACCGATCGCGGCGCGGTTCGGCAGCCGGCAAGTCTTGCCGACTTAAACCCTTTTGCCCACATTTGTGAGCGGCTTCACCACCGGGAATGTCCGGCCGGTGCGGCGGCGGACCTACCGCACCGACCGGACGCCCGCACCTCAGCGAGCGGCGAGAGCCTGCGTTGCCGGGCCCACCGGAGCCGGCAACGCACCAACACCGCCCAGATAGCCGTGGATGGCGGCGGCGACCGCCCGCCCCTCGGCGATAGCCCAGACGATCAACGAGGCGCCCCGGTGCATGTCACCGGCCACGAACACCCCGTCGGCGTCGGTCTGCCAGTCGTCGCGGGCATCGATGGCGCCCCGAGGGTTGCGCTCCACGCCGAACTGGGCCAACAACGGCTGCTGCTCCGTGCCCTCGAAACCGATCGCCAGCAGCACCAGATCGGCAGGCAACTCCCGCTCCGACCCCGGCACCACTGTGACGACCCGCCGGCCGTCGCGCTTCTCCACTGTCACCTCGGCGATCCGCACCGCCCGCACCTGGCCGGTGCCGTCGTCCACGAACTCCTGCACCGCCACGGCGAAGACCCGCTCGCCACCCTCCTCGTGCGCCGGGTAGCTGCGCAGCACCCACGGCCAGGTCGGCCACGGATCCCGTGCCTCGTCACGCTCCTGCGGCGGCTGCGGGTACAGGTCGAGCTGGTGCACGCCCGCGGCGCCCTGGCGGTGCGCGACGCCGAGACAGTCGGCCGCCGTGTCACCGCCACCGATGATCACCACGTGCTTGCCGGCCGCGTCGATCGGGGTGCCGTCCGGCAGCACCGCCCGCGCCAGCCGACGCTCGGCGGTGGCCACCACGCCGGCCTGGTCGGTGGCCGCCGTGGCGACCGCGTGATTCGCCGCGACCAGGTGCGCCATCGCCTGGTGTACGCCCCGAAGCGCCCGCCCCGGGGTCTCCGGCGTGTCCCGGCCCTGCAACGCCCCACAGGCCAGCAGCACCGCGTCGTGCTCGGCGCGCAACTGCTCGGCGGTCACGTCCACCCCGACGTTCACGCCGGTGCGGAAGCGCACCCCCTCGGCGGTGAGCTGGGCCAGCCGCGCATCGATGTGCCGCTTCTCCAACTTGAAGTCGGGAATGCCGTACCGGAGCAGGCCACCGATCGCGTCGTCGCGTTCGTACACCGTCACCGCGTGACCGGCGCGGGCCAACTGCTGGGCGGCGGCGAGGCCGGCGGGCCCGGAGCCGACGACGGCGACCGACCGGCCCGACGGCGCCGGCACCGGACGGGGGGTGAACCCGCGCGCCGCGGCGGCGTCGGCGATCTCCACCTCGACCTGCTTGATGGTCACCGGTTGACCGCCGGAGATGCCGAGCACGCAGGCCGCCTCGCAGGGCGCCGGGCAGAGCCGGCCGGTGAACTCCGGGAAGTTGTTCGTGGCGTGCAGCGACTCCACGGCAGCGTCCCAGTTGCCGGTACGCACCAGGTCGTTCCAGTCCGGGATGCGGTTGCCCAGCGGGCAGCCGTCGTGGCAGAACGGGATGCCGCAGTCCATGCATCGGGTGGCCTGCTCACGGACCAACTCCTCGCCGGCCGGCGGGTACACCTCCCGCCAGTCGCTGATCCGCACCGGCACCGGGCGGCGGGCCGGCAGCCGCCGGTCGTAGCGCAGGAAACCGTTCGGGTCAGGCACGTGCCACCTCCTGGGCAGCCACCCGCGGGGCGGGCGGCACCGGCATCGCCGGCACAGCGGGCGCGGTCAGTTCTGTCATGACCGCATCGTCGACGTCGCGGCCGGCTGCTTCGGCGGCCCGCATGATCTCCAGCACCCGGCGATAGTCGCGGGGCACCACAGCTGTGAACTCGGCCACCGCCTCCGGCCACCGCTTGAGCAGCTCCTCAGCGACCGCCGACCCGGTCTCGGCCACGTGCCGTTGGATCAGCTCGTGCAGCAGCGACTGCTCCTGTTCGCCGAGCGGCAACAGGTCGACCAGCTCCGCGTTGACCCGGGCCCGATCCAGGTGGTGCACGAACGCCGTGCCGCCGGACATGCCCGCCGCGAAGTTCCGGCCGGTCGCGCCCAGCACCACCACGGTGCCGCCGGTCATGTACTCGCAGCCGTGGTCTCCGACGCCCTCGACCACCGCGATAGCGCCGGAGTTGCGCACCGCGAACCGCTCCCCCACCCGGCCGCGCAGGAAGACCTCGCCCGCCGTGGCCCCGTACAGGATGGTGTTGCCGGCGATGATCTGATCCTCGGCCCGCTGCCCTGGCTCGGCGTCCGGGTCGAGGAACGGCGCGGCGGCGTCCGGACGGACGACGAGCCGACCCCCGGAGAGGCCCTTGCCCACGTAGTCGTTGGCGTCGCCGTGCAGGCGCAGGGTCACCCCGCGCGGCAGGAACGCGCCGAAGGACTGCCCAGCCGTGCCGTGCAGCACGAACTCGATGGTGTCCTCGGGCAGGCCGGCACCGCCGAAGCGACGGGTCACCTCACCGCCGAGCATCGCGCCGACGCTGCGGTGCTCGTTGCGCACCGCCACCTCGACGCGCACCGGCGCCCCGTCCGTCAGAGCCGGACGGGCCAGCGCGATCAGCTCGTTGTCGAGCGCCTGATCCAGGCCGTGATCCTGCGCGCGGACCCCGCGTCGGGCCGCGCCGGCCGGCAGCTCCGGCAGGTGCAGGACGGGCGCCAGGTCCAAACCGTGCGCCTTCCAGTGCGTCAGCGCCGGGGCCACGTCGAGCACCTCGGACTGCCCGATCGCCTCCTCGATCGACCGGAAACCCAGCTCGGCCAGGTACCCCCGGACCTCCTCGGCGAGGAAGAGGAAGAAGTTCTCCACGAACTCCGGCTTGCCGGTGAAGCGCTCCCGCAGCACCGGATTCTGCGTGGCGATGCCGACCGGGCAGGTATCCAGGTGGCAGACCCGCATCATCACGCAGCCCTCGACGATCAGCGGCGCGGTCGCGAAGCCGAACTCCTCCGCGCCGAGCAGCGCCGCGATCAGCACGTCCCGGCCGGTCTTGAGCTGGCCGTCGACCTGCACGGTGACCCGGTCGCGCAGCTTGTTGAGCAACAGCGTCTGCTGCGCCTCGGCCAACCCCAGCTCCCACGGGGTGCCGGCGTGCTTGAGCGAGTTCATCGGAGAGGCGCCCGTGCCGCCGTCGTGCCCGGAGATCAGGATGACGTCCGCCTTGAGCTTCGCCACCCCGGCGGCGACGGTGCCGACGCCGACCTCACTGACCAGCTTGACGTGCACCCGGGCCGCCGGGTTGACGCACTTCAGGTCGTGCACGAGCTGGGCGAGGTCCTCGATGGAGTAGATGTCGTGGTGCGGCGGCGGCGAGATCAGACCCACGCCGGGGGTGGCGTGCCGGGTCCTGGCGATCCACGGCCACACCTTGTTGCCGGGCAGCTGACCGCCCTCGCCCGGCTTGGCGCCCTGGGCCATCTTGATCTGGAGGTCGTCGGCGTTGACCAGGTATTCGCTAGTCACACCGAAGCGGCCGCTGGCGATCTGCTTGACCGCCGAACGCCGGGCCGGGTCGTGCAGCCGCTCGACGTCCTCCCCGCCCTCGCCGGTGTTGGACTTGCCGCCGAGCCGGTTCATGGCGATGGCGAGCGTCTCGTGCGCCTCCGCCGAGATCGACCCGTACGACATGGCGCCGGTGGCGAACCGCTTGACGATCTCGGTGGCCGGCTCGACCTCCTCGATCGGCACCGCCGGACGGACCCCGGTGCGCAGTGTGAACAACCCGCGCAGCGAGCCGGCCTGCGCGGCGAGCGCGTCGACCTTCGCGGTGTACTGCCGGAAGACGTCGTACTGCCGGCTGCGAGTGGCGTGCTGCAGCAGGAAGACCGTCTCCGGGTTGAACAGGTGCAGCTCACCCTCGCGGCGCCACTGGTACTCGCCACCGACCTCCAACCGGTCGGAGGTGGCGGTGCCGGCCGGCGGCCAGGCCAACGCGTGCCGCGCGGCCACCTCGGTGTGCACGCCCGCGAGACCCACCCCGCCGATGCGGCTGGGGGTGCCCCGGAAGTAGCGCTCGACCAGCCGGCTGTCCAGGCCGACCGCCTCGAAGACCTGCGCACCGCAGTACGAGGAGACCGTCGAGATGCCCATCTTGGACATGATCTTCAGGACGCCCTTGCCGAGCGCCTTCGCGTAGTTGCGCACCGCGGCGGCGGGCTCCACCCCGGCCAGCGTGCCGGTGGCGATCATGTCCTCGACCGACTCGAACGCCAGGTACGGGTTGACCGCCGCAGCGCCGTAGCCGATCAGCACCGCCGCGTGGTGCACCTCCCGGCAGTCCCCGGACTCGACGATCAGCGCCGCCCGCGTACGGGTCTGCTCGCGGACCAGGTGCTGGTGCACGGCGGCGGTGAGCAGCAGCGACGGGATCGGCGCCAGGTCGGCGTTGGAGTCCCGGTCGGAGAGCACCAGGATGCGCACGCCGTCCTCGATCGCCTCGGAGACGTGCCGGCAGATCTCGGTCAGCCGCGCCTTGATCCCGGCGGCGCCCTCCCGGATCCGGTACAGCCCGGAGACCCGGACCGCCTTGAAGCCGGGCAGGTCGCCGTCCTCGTCGATGGAGAGGATCTTCGCCAGCTCGTCGTTGTCGATGATCGGGTGCGGGAGCACGATCTGCCGGCAGCTCGCGGCGCCCGGGTCGAGCAGGTTGCCCTCCGGCCCGATCGTCGACGCCAGGCTGGTCACCAGCTCCTCGCGGATGGCGTCCAGCGGCGGGTTCGTGACCTGGGCGAAGAGCTGGTGAAAGTAGTCGTAGAGCAGCCGCGGCCGGGTGGACAGCGGCGCGATCGGGGTGTCCGTACCCATCGAACCGAGCGGTTCGGCGCCGGTGCGGGCCATCGGCCCGAGCAGGATCTTCAGCTCTTCCACCGTGTAGCCGAAGGTCTGCTGCCGGCGGCGTACCGAGTCGTGGGTATAGACGGTGTGCTCGCGGGCCGGCAGGTCGTCCAGCTCGATCAGCCCGGCGTGCAGCCACTCGCCGTACGGCTGGGCGGCGGCCAACTCGGACTTGATCTCCTCGTCGTGCACGATCCGCCCGGCCACTGTGTCGACCAGGAACATCCGGCCTGGCTGGAGGCGCCCCTTGGCGACCACGTGGGCCGGGTCGAGGTCGAGGACGCCCGCCTCGGAGCCGAGCACCACGAGCCCGTCGTCGGTCTGCCACCAGCGCCCGGGGCGCAACCCGTTGCGGTCCAGCACCGCGCCGACGATCTCGCCGTCGGTGAAGGCCACCGACGCCGGACCGTCCCACGGCTCCATCAGGCTGGCGTGGAAGCGGTAGAACGCGCGCTTGGCCGGGTCCATCCCCGGGTCGTTCTCCCAGGCCTCGGGGATCATCATGAGCACCGCGTGCGGCAGGCTCCGCCCGGCCAGGTGCAGCAACTCCAGGACCTCGTCGAAGTTCGCCGAGTCGGAGGCGGCCGGGGTGCAGACCGGGAAGACCCGCCGGATGTTGCCCGGCACGTTCGGCGAGCGCAGGAGCGCCTCGCGGGCCTGCATCCAGTTGCGGTTGCCCCGGATCGTGTTGATCTCGCCGTTGTGGGCGATGAACCGGTACGGGTGCGCCAGCGGCCAGGACGGGAAGGTGTTCGTGGAGAAGCGGGAGTGCACCAGCGCGATCGCGCTGTCCACCCGCTCGTCGCGCAGGTCCGGGTAGAACGCCGGCAACTGGTCAGGCGTGAGCATGCCCTTGTAGACCATGGTGCGGCTGGACAGCGACGGGAAGTACGCCGGAACGCCGCGCTCGGCGGTCTCCCGTTCGGCCTGCTTGCGCAGGCAGAACGCCACCCGGTCCAGCTCGACGCCGCGCAGCGGGGAGCCGGCCGGCCCGTCGGGCGTGTCGGTGAGGCGGTGCGCGGCCAGGAAGAGCTGCCGAACCCGGGGCATCGCCGCCAGGGCCGTCTCGCCCAGGTCACTCGGGTCGATCGGCACGTCCCGCCAACCCAGCAGGTCGGCGCCCTCGACCACCGCGTACTTCTCCACCACCCGGCGGGCACGCGCCTCGGCGGCATCGTCGTCGGGAAGGAAGACCAGCCCCGTGGCGTACTCGCCGGCCGGGGGAAGCGCGACGTCAGCCACCGCGCGCAGGAACGCGTCGGGCACCTGGATCATGATGCCGGCGCCGTCGCCGGTGTTCGGCTCCGCGCCACGGGCGCCCCGGTGGTCCAGCCGACAGAGCGCGCCGAGCCCGTTGGCGACGACCGAGTGTGAACGCCGGCCGTGCAGGTCCGCCACGAAGGCCACGCCGCAGGCGTCGTGCTCCTGCGCTGGGTCGTAGAGGCCCTGGGCGGACGGACGGGGGTGGGGCGTCGGGGACGCCTGCGGGCTGTGCGGATGCGGCTGTTCTGTGTCCGCGTACGGCTGAGCCACCGGGCCTCCTGTCGTCACTCAGGTTGGATCATGGTGGGGACGACGTCGGCCCGTGGGTCTATTGAGTCTACGTTAGGGCCGGGGCCGCACGGCCACCCGAGATTGATCACACCGTCCACTGGCTGGGACGTGTAGTCTCGCGCGGTGGATCCGCGACACAAGAACGTATTCGACCGGTTGGAACGCTTCTACGACGCGGTGCCCCGCGACGTCTCCGGTTCGGAGGATCATGGCGGGCTGGTGCTGTTCGTCCGCGAAGGCGCCGGCTGGCCGTTCTACGCCCGCCCCCGGATCGACGCCACCGAGCCGCCGTCGCTGGCCGACGTGACCTCGGTCCGCGAGCGCCAGCGGAAGCTGGGCCTGCCAGAAGCCTTCGAATGGGTGCACGAGACGGCCCCCGAACTGCTGGCGGTGGCCCGCTCGGCGGGGCTCAGCGTGCTGGAGGCGCCGCTGATGGTGCTCGACCCGAGCGCGCTGCCCGACCCGGCGACGCTGTCCGACGCGGCGGTGCGGGTGCTGGCTGCCGACTCCCCCGGCTTCGCCGCTGACGTCGCCGCACGGCGTGCGGTGGCAGCGGTCGCGTTCGCCGCCGCCGGCACCGCCCCCGGTGACGCCGGCCCGGCCGAACGCGACGCGGCCGTCACCGAACTCGAACTGGCCGCGCTCGACGAGGAGCGCGTCCGGATCGCCGACGGCCGACGGATCTCCGCACTGGCCGGCACGCCGACCGAGGGCGCGCTGGCCAGCGGCATGGCGATGCGGGTGGACGACGTCGCGGAGATCGCCGGGGTGGCCACCCTGCCGTCCGCCCGACGACGCGGGCTGGGCGCCGCGCTCACCGCCACCCTGGCCCGGGAACTGCTGGCGGCCGGCACCGAGCTGGTCTTCCTCTCCGCGGGCAGCGAGGAGATCGCGCGGGTCTACCTGCGGGTCGGCTTCCGCCGGATCGGCACCGCCTGCATCGCCGAACCCGCCGCCCTCATCCCCTGACCTGGCTCGCTCCCCCTGGCCGGCCTCGCTCCGCTGACCTGCCGCACGGCCGAGGTCAGGTCGGTGGGCGCCACTGGGCGGCGGAGGCGGCGGCGCTGGAGAGCAGTCGGGAGTTGATCGTGCCCAGTGCGGCGTCCCGGGCGCGCAGCGCCAACCGGCCCCGGGTCTGAAGCACCGCCGACATCCGTCGGGTCTGCCGGACCACCGTCGCGGCCCGGGGGCGGCGCACCCGGTCGTACGCCTGCACGGCGTCGGGCAGCCGGGCCTCCCGCAGCAGCGACGCGAGCGTGGCGGCGTCCTCGAACGCGAGGCAGGCGCCCTGCCCGAGGTGCGGCGGCATGGCGTGCGCCGCGTCGCCGAGCAGCACCACCCCACCGGGCCCGACCGGATAGCCGTATGCCCGGGGCAGCGGGCGCAGCTCGCGAACCTCCTGTTGGACCAGGTCGGCCGGGTCGGTGGCGTCGAGCAGCGCGCCGACCGGCGCGGGCCAGCCCGCGTACCAGCGGCGCAGCAGGGCGAGCTGGGTCTCCGGTGGTTCCGGGCGGGGTGCGCCAGCGGCGGTGGCCACCCAGTAGATGCCGCCCCGGCTGGACCCGCCCGAGGAGCCCCGCTCGCCCAGTGACGCGGCCACGAACCGGTAGCCCGCGCCGAGAATCTCACCGGCCAGCGGCTGATCGTCGGGCAGTCGAGGTGCCTGGTACCAGGGGATGACGGCCCGCCAGGCGGCGCACCCGGAGCTGACCACCCGGGACTCGGGCGCGAGTTGGCGGCGGATGCCGCTGTCCGTGCCGTCGGCGGCCACCACCAGATCGGCCTCGATGGTGTGCCGCCCGTCGCTGACTCCCGGCCGCTCGCCCGGCTCGACGCGAACGTGGCGCACTGTCACCCCGGTCCGCAACTCGACCCGCTCGCCGAGGCCGGCGATCAGCGCGTCGTGCAGATCCTCCCGGTGCACCACCACCGGCATCCGGTCGGCCGGGATGGGCCGGGGCTGCACGAGCCAGTGCCCATCTGGACGACGGACCCCGCCGTCGCGCAACGGGGTGGCGATGGCGGCCAGGCCGGCGCCGAGGCCGAGGGCCTGGAGCGCGCGGACGCCGTTGGGCCAGAGCACCACTGCGGTCGGCTCGGGGCGGACCCGTTCGGCGCGTTCCAATACTGTGACCTGCCAGCCGGAACGGGCCAGCGCGCCGGCCACCGCGAGGCCACCGACCCCTGCGCCGACCACCACCGCGCTTCGCATCGGTGCCGCTCAGCTGTCCCGGTCGGCGGGACGCGCGCCCGTGGCGTCGGCCCGGTCGGTGCGAGCGGCGGACGGATCGTCAACCGGCTCGTCGTCGCTGGAGGTGAGGTCGGCGGCTGCCGTGTCGTCGGACGGCTGGCCATCATCCGGCCGGGAGTCGTCGTCGTTCGCTGGCGGCACGACGCCGGTGTCCTGCCAGGCCGCGTACTGCTCCTCACTCACCACCCGGTAGCCCTCCGGCGCGGCGGCCCGCGCGGGGGTCTCCCGCTCGGAGAGGTCGACCTGGGACAGGTCGGACGTGGGGGGCGGGGTCGTCGTCGCCGGGCCGAGCGGGATCAGGTAGTCCCGAGGGCCACGCACCCGTACGAAGTAGATCAGGGCGCCGAGGAAGACCAGGGCGGCGGTCCAGACGTTGAGCCGGACGCCGAGGATCTGGTTGGCCTCGTCGGTGCGCATCAGCTCGATCCAGAACCGGCCGACTGTGTAACCCATCACGTAGAGCGCGAACGCCCGGCCCCGGCCCAGCTTTAGCCGACGATCGAGGATCAGCACCAGAGCTACGACGCCCAGGTTCCACAGCGCCTCGTAGAGGAAGGTCGGCTGGTAGAGACCCGGCTCGAGGATCGGCTGCCCGGCGTCGTCGCGCAGCGCGTGCCCAGGATTGTCCGGGTCCATCCGGTGGATCTCCAGACCCCACGGCAGTGTCGTCCGGCCACCGAAGAGCTCGTTGTTGAACCAGTTGCCGATCCGGCCGACGGCCTGGGCCAGCGGCAGCCCGGGGGCCAGCGCGTCGGCCACCACGCCGAACGGAATGCCGAGCTGTCGGGCCGCGATCCAGGCACCGAGCGCGCCACCGGCGACCGCGCCCCAGATGCCGAGACCGCCCTCCCAGATGGCGAATGCCTTCATCGGGTCCCCACCAGCGCCGAAGTACTTCTCGGGTGAGGTGACCACGTGGTAGATCCGGGCGCCGATGATGCCGGCGGGCACCGCCCAGACGGCGATGTCGAGCACCGCGCCGGGCGCGACGCCGCGCTGCCGCAGCCGGCGCTCCGTCACCCAGCAGGCCAGCACGATGCCGGCGATGATGCAGAGCGCGTAGGCCCGGATCGGCACCGGCCCGAGCTGCCAGACCGCGGTGCTGGGGCTGGGCAGGGCCGCCTGGGGGGAGAGCGAGGCGAGGGTCACGGGTGCACACGCTACCGCTGCACACCCCTGCAGCGGCACCCCGGGCCGCTGGAGGGCGCATCCCGGTGACTTCTGGTTTGCGCCGCCGTAGGCTCTTTGTCCATGAGCGCGCTCACCTGGGCGGTCGCCGCTGTCGTCACCGACGACGCCGGTCGGGTGCTGCTCTGCCAGCAGGGCCGGGGGGCCCGCCGCTACGCGTTGCCCGGCGGACGGCTGCGCCCGGCCGAGGACCCGGTGCGGGCGGCGCTACGGGACATTCGCGCGGAGACCGGCTGGGACATCGAGCTGATCGACCTGGTCGGGATCTACCACCTGAGCGTCCCCCCGGGAGAGGCCGCCGCCGGCCGCGCCGGGCCACTGCCGGACGTCCTCGTGCACGTGTTCCGGGCCCGCACGGCCGGGGTCGGACCCGCCAGCGACCCACCGCCGGGCTGCCGGTTGTCCTGGCACTCTGCCGACGCGCTGCCCGAGGTGGTCACCCCGCTCACCCGGATCGCCGTCACCGATGCGACCGCCGGCCGCTCCGGTGTGCTCCGCGACGTCCCCTGCGGGCCCGGCACGGTCGCCTCCGCGCCGCTACCGGCGGCTCGTCCAGCCGAGGACGGCCGCCCGGCACGGTCCCTGCACCCCTGACGGGCCGCAACCCGTCCCGAGGTCCGCCGCGTGGTCACGGACAGCCCCACCTGCCGGCCACACCCGATCAGGCGGGCCGGGCTCAACGGGTGGGGTTACGGACGCCCTCGGCGAGTTCGGCGCTGAGCGTGCGCAGGGCGGCCAGCCCGTCGGCCTCGGTGGGCGCGTCGAGCACACACCGGACCAGCGCGCTGCCCACGATCACCCCGTCGGCGTAACCGGCGACGGTGCCGGCCTGCGCGCCGGTACCCACACCCAGGCCGACACCGATCGGCAGGTCGGTGACCGCGCGGGCCCGGGAGACCAGCGTCGGGGCGGCGTCGGAGGTACGCGCCCGAGCGCCGGTCACCCCCATCACGGCTGTCGCGTAGACGAAGCCTCGGCAGTGCTGCACCGTCATGGCCAGCCGAGCGTCGGTGGACGACGGCGAAACCAGGAACGTGCGGTCCAGCCCATGCGCGTCCGAGGCGGCCAGCCACTCGTCGGCCTCGTCAGGGATGAGGTCCGGGGTGATCAGACCGGTGCCGCCGGCCGAGGCGAGGTCACGGGCGAAGACGTCCACGCCGTACCGCTCGACCGGGTTCCAGTAGGTCATGGTGACCACCGGAGCGCCGGTGGCCGCCACCGCCTCGATGATGCGCATCGTGTCCGCTGTGCGTACGCCCCCGGCCAGCGCGATGTCACTGGCCCGCTGGATCACCGGCCCGTCCATCACCGGGTCGGAGTAGGGGATCTCCACCTCGATCACGTCGACGCCGGCCTCGACCATGGCGGTCATCGCGGCGATGCTGCCCTCGACGGTGGGGAAACCGGCCGGCATGCAACCGACCAGCAGTGCCCGTCCGTCGGCGCGGGCCTTGTCGAAGGCCACCCCGATCCGGCTCATCTCACCGCTCCTTGTCGAGGATGCCGAAGTAGTCGCCGGCGGTGTGCACGTCCTTGTCGCCCCGCCCGGAGAGGTTGACCACGATGGTGGGCTCCCGGCCCAGCTCCGCGGCGAGCTTCGGGGCCAGCGCGACGGTGCCGGCGAGCGCGTGTGCGCTCTCGATCGCCGGGATGATGCCCTCGGTACGGCAGAGCAGCTCGAACGCGGCCATCGCCTCGTCGTCGGTGACCGGCAGGTAGTTCGCCCGGCCGGTGTCGTGCAGCCACGCGTGCTCGGGCCCGACGCCCGGGTAGTCCAGGCCGGCGGAGATCGAGTGCGACTCCAGGGTCTGCCCGTCGGCGTCCTGGAGCACGAAGGTGCGGGTGCCGTGCAGGACCCCGGCGGACCCGCCGGTGATGCTCGCCGCGTGCCGGCCGGTGGCCACCCCGTCGCCACCGGCTTCGAAGCCGTACAGCCGCACGGCCTCGTCACCAACGAACGCGTGGAAGATGCCCAGCGCGTTGGAGCCGCCGCCGACGCAGGCGGTGACGGCGTCCGGCAGCCCGCCGGTGAGGTCCAGGCACTGCTGACGGGCCTCGTCACCGATGCCCCTGACGAAGTCGCGCACCATCGCCGGGAACGGGTGCGGGCCCGCTGCGGTGCCGATCAGGTAGTGCGTCTCGTCGACGTTGGCCACCCAGTCGCGCATCGCCTCGTTCATCGCGTCCTTGAGGGTGCGCGAGCCGTTGGTGACCGGGATGACCGTCGCGCCGAGCATCCGCATCCGGGCCACGTTGAGCGCCTGCCGCTCGGTGTCGACCTGGCCCATGTAGACCACGCACTCCAGGTCGAACAGGGCGGCGGCGGTCGCGGTGGCGACACCGTGCTGGCCGGCGCCGGTCTCCGCGATCACCCGGGTCTTGCCCATCCGCTTGGTGAGCAGCGCCTGGCCGAGCACGTTGCGCACCTTGTGCGCACCCGTGTGGTTGAGGTCCTCGCGCTTGAGCAGCACCCGCGCGCCGACCTTCGCGGAGAACCGTCGGGCCTCGTACAGCAGCGAAGGCGTGCCGGCGTAGTCGCGCAACAACGCGCCGAACTCCGCCCGGAAGGACTCGTCCTCCATCGCCGTACGCCACGCCCCGTCGAGCTCGTCCAGCGCGGCCACCAGGGCCTCGGGAACGAACCGACCGCCGAAGCGGCCGAAGTGGCCGGCGGAGTCGGGCTGCGGGCCGGCCACCGGGGCCAGCGCGTCGGCGCTCATCGGGAATCCTCTCGCTGGGACGTCAGACCGGCGCGGGTCAGCGCACCGGCCGGGGCGTTGCCGGATGGTTGCCCGCGTTGACCAACTCGGCGACCGCCTCGCGGGGGCTCTTCTGGGTGACCAGGCCCTCGCCCACGAGGACCGCGTCGGCGCCCGCGGAGGCGTACCGGATCAGGTCGTGCGGGCCGCGAACGCCGGATTCGGCGATCTTGACGACGCTGCTGGGCAGGCCGGGCGCGATCCGCTCGAACACCGACCGGTCGACCTCCAGGGTACGCAGGTCACGGGCGTTGACCCCGATCACCTGCGCGCCGGCCTCCAGCGCGCGGTCGGCCTCTTCCTCGTCGTGCACCTCGACCAGGGCGGTCATGCCCAGCGACTCGATCCGCTCCAGCAGGCCCATCAGGACGTTCTGCTCGAGGGCGGCGACGATCAGCAGCACCAGGTCGGCGCCGTGCGCGCGGGCCTCGTGGATCTGATAGCTGGAGACCACGAAGTCCTTACGCAGGACCGGCACGGTGACCGCGGCACGGACGGCCGCCAGGTCGTCCAGCGAACCGCCGAACCAGCGGCCCTCGGTCAGCACGCTGATCGCCCGCGCCCCACCGGCCGCGTAGTCGACAGCGAGGTCGGCCGGATCGGCGATCTCGGCCAGCCGGCCCTTGGACGGCGACGAACGCTTCACCTCGGCGATCACGGCCACGCCGGGCTTGCGCAGCGCCGCGTACGCGTCCATGGGCGGCGGCGCCGCCGCTGCCAGTTCACGGATCCGCTCCAGCGGAACCTGCTCCTGGCGTCGGGCGACGTCTTCACGCACGCCGGCCAGAATCTCGTCGAGCACGCTTACGGACGCTGCCTGGCCGGCCTCGTCCCCCTCCGCGTGCGCATGCTCAGCAGTCACGAACGGACTCCCCTCTCCGGGCGTCATGGGCCGATGCTAGGGGCAGCCGACCGACGCCGAATGCCGGGGGTATGGCGCTGCTCACGAAAAGGGCTGCGGCATAATGGCCGACTTGCCGTGAAGGGGTTGTCACGCAGCGCCACCTCCGGTATCGACCACCGTCACGCGGTATGGAGCCTGGCGGCCGCGGTCAGACCGGGCCGGTCCATCGATCATGCCACCAGTTTCCGCTCGCCGCCCGACCGCAGCGATGTCGATCGATGCTGTGAGCAAGCTCAAGGCCGAACGGACGGTGCCTGGTCACGGCCGAGGCGAGACAGTTGACCGGGCGGTCACCGTGGCGAAACGTCGACGGGCGAGCATCGTCCTCGGGCAGACTCGATGGCGCGCCTGCCCCGACCGCAGCAACTCCTCGTGCGAGGTGACCATGAGCATTTCCGAGTCGAACCCGAGCATCGGACTGACCACCATCTCGCGGACTGTGGCATCGCTCGCCGTCGGAGTGGTGCACACCGTGGAACGGGCCGTGGTGGGCGAGGGGCGGATGCGGACGGCACGGGGCAACGCCTGGGAGGCGGTCTGCGCCGATCGGGCTCGCGCCGACCAACGCGCCGAGCTGAACCGCCTGGTCGCCGAGCTGACCGCCGCCCGCGCCGCAAGTAGCCGCGCCGAGTGGGAGCGCCAGCCGGTCGGCTGACCGCCCGCCCGCCGGCCGTCGCGTCAGCCGGCCCTCGCGGCCGTCGGATCAGCTCGTCCGTCGGGTCAGTCGTCCGTCGGGTCCTCGCCCCGGTCCAGCGCGTCCCACGCCTCGGTGGTCCGCCGCCCCGCCAACGGCGTCGGCGGCACGGCCGGGTCGCTCTGCGGCGGCGCGGCCTGCGGCGCGGTCCGCGCCGGACGTTCGTACCGGGCGCCCATCGCCGGCCAGTCACCGCCACGCACCGCCGTCCACCAGCCTCCCCCGGCGGCCAGCAGGCCGCCGAGCAGGCAGAGCGCCGGCCACTGCCGGCTCGCGTCGCCGCCCACGTCGGCTACCAGCCCATACCCGCCGCCGGCCGCCACGGCCAGACCGAGTACGCCGAGTAGCGCCCCGAGCACCCGACGCAGGCGGCCCCGGGTGGCCAGCACCGCGCCGCCCCCGGCCAAGGTCACCAGGGCCAACGCCGGCAGCCAGGGCAGCAGGCTCGCACCGCTGCGGGTGTCACGCACCGGCGGCAGCGGCGCCGGACGTACCGTCAGCTCGACCGACCAACTGCGCGTCGCGGCCCACAGCGCCAGGCCCGCGCCGGCCAGGCAGAGCAGCACGGCGTACGTCAGCGCGCGCCGGCCGACGACGGACCGCTCCCCGCCGCTCACGAGCTCATCCCTTCGTTCGCGACTGCGGGGTTCCGCCTCGCCGCACTCCTCACGCTCACCGGACTGGCCCTTCGTTCGCGACTGCGGGGCTCCGCTTCGCTGCACTCCTCGCGCTCACCGGACTGGCCCTTCGTTCGCGACTGCGGGGTTCCGCCTCGCCGCACTCCTCACGCTCACCGTGCCGGCCGGAGGGTTTCGGCGGCCGCGATCGCGGCCAGCACTGCCGCGGCCTTGTTCCGCGTCTCCTGGTCCTCGGCGGCCGGGTCCGAGTCGGCGACCACCCCCGCCCCGGCCTGGACGTAGGCGCGGCCGTCGCGGATGAGCGCGGTCCGGATGGCGATCGCCATGTCCAGGTCGCCGCCGAAGCCGAAGTAGCCGACGGTGCCGCCGTAGAGGCCACGACGGACCGGCTCCAACTCCTCGATGATCTCCATGGCGCGCACCTTGGGCGCCCCGGAGAGCGTGCCGGCCGGGAAGGTCGCGGCCAGCGCGTCGAAGGCGCTCTGGTCGTCACGCAGCGTGCCGGTGACTGTGGAGACGATGTGCATGACGTGGCTGTACCGCTCGATCGTGGCGAACTCGGGCACCTCCACGCTGCCGGGCTGACAGACCCGTCCCAGGTCGTTGCGGCCGAGGTCGACCAGCATCACGTGCTCGGCTCGTTCCTTCGGGTCGGCGAGCAGCTCGGCGGCGAGCGCGGCGTCGGCGGCGGGGGTGCCACCCCGCGGCCGGGTGCCGGCGATCGGGTGCAGCAACGCCCGGCGCCGCCCGTCCGCGGCCCCGGTGACCTTCAGGTGCGCCTCCGGGGACGAGCCGACGATGTCGAACCCGTCGAAGCGCAGCAGGTACATGTACGGGCTCGGGTTGCTGGTGCGCAGCACCCGGTAGACGTCCAGCGGGTCGGCGTGGGTCGTCCGCTCGAACCGCTGGGAGAGCACGATCTGGAAGCACTCACCGGCCCTGATCGCCTCCTTGGCCGCCTCCACCGCCTTCGGGTAACCACCGTCGGGCGTACGGCATTGCACCTCGCCGGCCGCTGGGCGCTCGACCGTGGAGATCATCGGCGGGATGGGCCGGGACAGCGCTGTGGTCATCGCGTCCAACCGGCCCACCGCGTGGTGGTAGGCGGCGGCGACCTGCGGGGCGCGGTCCGGGGCGTCCAACGGCGGCAGCACCGCGTTGGCGACCAGGATCGCCGAGCCGTCGTAGTGGTCGAGCACCACCAGGTCGGTGGCGAGCATCATGCCCAGCTCCGGGACGCCCAGGTCGTCCTCGGTCAACTCGGGCAACCGCTCGAAGCGCCGGATCAGGTCGTAGCCGAGGTAGCCGACCATGCCCCCGGTCAGCGGCGGCAGACCGTCGGACGGGTCCCCTACCGGGCCGGCCAGCGCCGCCACCGTCTCCCGCAGCATCCGCACCGGGTCACCCTCGGTGCTCAGCCCGGCCGGCGGCTGGCCGAGCCAGGTCGCCACACCGTCGCGCTCGATCAGGGTCGCGCTGCTGCGCACGCCGATGAACGAGTAGCGCGACCAGGCCATGCCGGCCGAGCCGACGCCCTGCTCGGCCGATTCCAGCAGGAACGTGCCCGGCCCACCGGCCAGCTTCCGGTAGACCCCGACCGGGGTCTCCGCGTCGGCCAGCAGCCGCCGGGTGACCGGCACCACCCGCCAGTCGGCGGCCAGCGCGGTGAAGGTGGCCAGGTCGGGGCTGAGGGTGCCGTCGGTCATCAGCCGACCCGCCTTTCGGTAGTGACTGCGGTGCTTCGCCGGGTTGCGCTCCGCGTGCTCACGGCGCCTCCGTCCCGGTCACGGGCAGCTCGGTGAAGAAGCAGGTCCGGTGCCCGGTGTGGCAGGCCGCGCCGACCTGCTCCACGGTCACCAGCAGCGCGTCCCCGTCGCAGTCCAGGGCGACCGACCGCACGTACTGGTGGTGCCCGGAGGTGGCGCCTTTGACCCAGTATTCGCGGCGGCTACGCGACCAGTAGGTGGCCCGGCCGGTGGTGAGGGTGCGGTGCAATGCCTCGTCGTCCATCCAGGCGACCATCAGCACCTCACCGGAGTCGTGCGCGCGCACCACCGCGGCGACCAGACCGTCGGCGGTGCGGCGCAGCTGGGCCGCGATGGCCGGGTCGAGCCGGGACGGGCGTGCCGGCGCGGGCGCGGCCAGCTCGTTCGGATCGCTGGGGACGCCGGTCACCGGCGAGTCAGGTACGGGCACAGTCACCAATTCTCCCGCACGCGGCACGGGCACCGCCGACCGCTCCCGCCAGGGCTGCGGCGAAGGCTCCGCGAGCCAGGGCTGTGACAAGGGCCGAGGCTGCGACGGGAGCCCGGCCGGCCGGGCCAGCTGGGCGACGTAGCGGTCCAGCCGGCCGTCGACGAGGGCGGCGGCCAGGTCCGCGCCGGCCGTGTCGGCGATCTCCTCGGCGTACGGCCGGATCAACGGCAGCGTGCCGGCGACCAGCCGTACGGCGGCGGCCCAGAGCTGCCCGGTGGCGCCCGGGCGCAGCCCGAGGCAGAGCAGCATGTCCGTCCGGTAGCCGGGTGGAGCCACAGGCAGTTCCAGGGCCGCCGCGAAGGCCGCCCGGCGGGAGTGGACCCGCACGGAAGGGTTGGCCGGGCGCAGTACCGAGGGGCACAGCCGCGCCAGGTCGGCGACGGCGAGCCGGACCCCGAGGCGGTCGCTGGCCGCGCGGGCGGCGGCGGCCTTACCCAGCGTGGCGATCATCTCTTCCAGCCGGGGTGGCTCGGCGGGCTGGCAGAGCACCGGCAGGTCGATCCGGGGCCGCCAGTGCGGGTCGGCCCAGAGCAGCCGCGCCGGCGCGGTGACCGGCAGCCCGAACGCCCAGTCGGCCGGTTCGCCCAAGCGGTCCACCCAGGACCGGATGTCCCGGGCGGCCACCGAGACGTGAGTGACCTGGCCTGCGGACTCGTCGAGGTAGGCCCGGCGGGCCGCGTACGGGGCGCCGCCGACCAACACGTCGAGGTCCACGTCGCTGTGCGCGGTGGCGGCACGGCGGGCGTGGCTGCCGCGCAACAGGATGCCGACGACCGGCCGCTCGGCGGCCTGCCGCAACCGCGCGGCCCAATCCTCAAGAAAACCGCTATCCGGTAACGGAGCGTGACCCACCGCGCCATCGTGCCGTACGTCCGATCGGCGCGCAATGCCCGTTGGCGGACTTCGTGTCCGGTCCGGAGCCTACTGCCCGTTCTCGCGCTCCGCGCCACGGCGGGCCAGCCTGACATCGGTGCGGGCGTTGCGCCCGACGCGGTATTTCATCTAGCGTTGAGTTCAACAGGTGATGAGTTTAGGTGGAGGTGTGTGATGGACGATGCGATAGCCGTCCGAGACCTGGTCGTGGACCGGGGTGGGCGGCGGGTGCTGGACGGCATCAGCTGCCGGGTTCCGCGCGGTGCGGTCACCGGGCTGCTCGGCCCCAGTGGCAGCGGCAAGACCACGTTCATGCGCGCGGTGGTCGGGGTGCAGGTCGTCAGCGGCGGAACGGTCACCGTGCTCGGCCAACCGGCGGGCACTCCCGCGCTGCGGCACCGGGTGGGTTACCTGACCCAGGCGCCGAGCGTCTACGCCGACCTGACCGTCCGGGAAAACGCCCGCTACTTCGCGGCCCTCTACGGGCGTGGGCGCGCCGAGGCCGACCGGGCGATCAGCGACGTCGGGCTGGCCGAGGCCGCCGGTCAACTGGTCGGCACCCTCTCCGGCGGTCAACGCAGCCGAGCCTCGCTGGCATGTGCCCTGGTCGGGGAGCCTGAGCTGGTCATCCTCGACGAGCCGACAGTCGGCCAGGACCCGGTGCTGCGGGCCGACCTGTGGGCCCGGTTCCACGCGATGGCCGCCGCCGGCACCACCCTGCTGGTGTCCAGCCACGTCATGGACGAGGCGGCGCGCTGCGACCAACTGCTGCTGATCCGCCAGGGGCGGTTGATCGCCGACGACAGCCCGGCCGCGATCCGCGCCGCCGCCGGAGTGGACGACCTCGACGAGGCGTTCCTGCGGCTCATCCGGGCCGGCGAGGCCGCCTCCACCAGCACCGACGTGACAGCCGCACGGGAGACAGCATGAACGCGCGAATTCTCGCCGCCACCACCGGGCGCATCCTGCGTCAGCTCCGGCACGACCGGCGGACCATCGCGCTGCTCGTGGTGGTGCCGGCCGTCCTGCTCACCCTTGTCTACTTCATGTACGCCGACCAACCGACACCGCCCGGCCAGCCGACCACCTTCGACCGGATCGCGCTGGTGATGCTCGGCATCTTCCCCTTCGTGATCATGTTTCTGGTGACCAGCATCGCCATGCTGCGGGAACGCACCTCGGGCACGCTGGAGCGGCTGCTCACCACCCCGCTGGGCAAGCTCGATCTGCTCTTCGGGTACGGCATCGCGTTCGGGCTGGCCGCCGCCGTGCAGGCAGCCGTCGCCGCCGCGGTGGCGTACTGGATCTTCGATCTGGAGACCGCCGGCAGCATCGGGCTGGTGCTCGGGATCGCCGTGCTCGACGCCGTGCTCGGCGTCGCCCTCGGGCTGCTGTGCAGCGCCTTCGCGCGCACCGAGTTCCAGGCAGTACAGTTCCTGCCAGTCGTGGTGGTCCCCCAACTGCTGCTCTGCGGGCTGTTCGTGGCCCGCGACCAGATGGCCGGCTGGCTCCAGGCGCTCAGTGACGCCTTCCCCCTGTCGTACGCCATCGAGGCGTTGCAGGAGGTCGGCGCCCACGCCGAGCCGACCGGCCGGATGTGGCGCGACGTCGCTGTGGTGTTCGGCGCGGTCGTGCTGGCGCTGGTGCTCGCGGCGGCCACCCTGCGGCGACGCAGCGGCTGACCGCCAGCGTCGGGGGCGGCGGCCAGCGCGGCAGCCGACCCCGGCGTGGGCGGGCCGGTCCACGACGGGCCGAGGCGGACGAACGAAGGGCGGCGATGACGCGGCGGACCGGCCGGCGACCCGGCAACCCGGGCACCCGGGAGGCGATTCTCGACGCGGCGCGGACGGCGTTCGCCGAACGTGGCTACGACGCCGCCTCGATCCGGGGCATCGCCGGTACGGCGCAGGTCGACCCGGCGCTCGTGCACCACTACTTCGGCAGCAAGGATCAGCTCTTCCTGGCGGCGATGAACTTTCCGGTCGACCCCGGTCAACTGGTGCCGAAGGTGCTCGCCGGCGACCGGGACGGCGTCGGTGAGCGGATGGTGCGCATCTTCCTCGGCGTCTGGGACTCTCCGACCGGCAGCGCGGCACAGGCACTGCTGCGCTCCGCGGTGAGCAACGAGTGGACCGCTCGGCTGCTGCGTGAGTTCGTCACCACCCAGGTGCTGCGCCGGGTGCTGGAGAACCTCGACGTCGACCCGGTCGAGCTACCGCTGCGTGGCTCGCTGGTGGCCACCCAGATGATCGGGCTGGCCATGATGCGGCACGTGGTGCGCCTTGAGCCGGTCGCCTCGGCGGATCCGGAAACCCTGGTGGCCGCGATCGGCCCCACGATCCAGCGTTACCTCACCGGCCCGCTACCGAGCTGACCCGACGGCGCCACCGAACCCCGACCCCGACGCGATCTTGCACTTTCTGTCCCGACCAAAGGGATATACCACGCGTACCGACGACCGAAAGTGCAAGATCGGCGGGGTGGGACGGGCGGGGCGGCGCGGTGCGGGGCGGCGCGGTGCGGGGCGGCGCGGGGCGGGGCGGGGCGGTTAGCGCGGGGGGCGGGCGTCGGCTGTTAGTCGCAGCGGCGGCAGCACTTGGGGCAGCTCGGCCGGGTCGTCCACCGGGCCGGGGAAGGCCAGCCGGACGCGACGGCGGGCGCCGGGTTGGCCGAGGGCCACCACCAGCCCGTAGCGGTCGATGCGCACCACCCGGGGCGGCCCGTCCGGGGTCTGCCCGGTCAACCCGAGCTGCCGGCGCAGGTACTCCGTCACCTGGGCGCCGTGGCACTCGGCGAGGTCGGCGAGCAGGCGGGCCTCGACCGGGTGCACCGGGTCGGGCTCGGCCTCGGCGTACTCCACCGGGTCGATCCGGTGCACGACGCCGGCCCGCTCCCAGCGGACCTCGACCACCTCGAAGCGGAACAGCCGGAACCGGGTGCCCAGGTCGAGCAGGTCGCCGGTCGGCTCCACAGCGGCGAACTCGACAGCCGCGTGGCGGGCCTCGTCGCCGCGCAGTTCGGCCGCCCAGCCGGACACCCAGGCGCGACCCAGGCCGGGCGCGCCGGCGGCGGGCGGCAGGTCGAGCACGTCGAGCACCACGGCGACGTCGCTGCCCCCGGCGGCCGGTTGCAGGGCGGCGGCCAGGTGGCTGGCCGCCGGCACCAGCAGCAACACCCGCCCGTCCGAGTCGGTGACGTGCCGGGCGTGGTGCGGGCCCGGCCGGTGGGCCAGGTGCACGAGGCCGGGCAGGCGCCCGGCGACGAGGGTACGGACGATCTCGGCGGAGTTGGGCCGCATGGGCGCGACCTCCTTCAAAGGTTAGGCTTACCTAACCGGAGCCTAGAGCACCCGCCCGTCGGCGTCCACCACACCGCCGCACCTCACCGGGTCTGCTCCAGCCAGGAGGCGTAGAGCAGGCCGTACACCGAGTCGGCGTCGCGAACCAGCTCGTCGTGCGAGCCGCGCTGCACCACCCGACCACGGTCCACCACGATCACCTCGTCGGCGGCCTGCGCCGTGGAGAGCCGGTGCGCGATGGCGAGGGTGGTCCGACCCCGGGTGACAGCGTCCAACGTGCGTTGCAACCGCACCTCCGTCGCCGGGTCCACAGCGCTGGTCGCCTCGTCGAGCACCAGCAGGTCCGGGTCGGCCACGTACGCGCGGGCCAGCGCGACAAGCTGCCGCTCCCCGACGCTGAGCGCCTCGCCGCGCTCCCCGACCGGAGTGTCCAGGCCCGCCGGCAGACCCTCCAGCCAGTCCGACAGGCCCAGCTCGGTGAAGGCGGCGCTCAACTGCTCGTCGGTCAACTCCGGGCGGGCGAACCGGACGTTGTCCCCCACCGTCGCGTCGAAGAGGAACCCGTCCTGCGGCACCATCACCACGCGGGAGCGCAGCGAGCCGAACCGGACGTCGGTCAGCGGCACCCCGGACAGCAGCACCGCCCCGGCCGACGGGTCCATCAGCCGGGTCAGCAACTTGGCGAACGTGGTCTTGCCGCTGCCGGTCTCACCGACCACCGCCACCCGGCTCTTCGCCGGGATCTCCAGGTCGATGTCGTGCAGCACCGGCGGACCACCCGGATAGGCGAACCGCACACCGGAGAACCGGATGTCCAGCGGCCCGCCCGGCAGCTCCCGCCCCTGCTCCCCCGGGTCGGCCACGTCCGGGGCGACGTCCAACACGTCCAGCACCCGACGCCAACCGGCGATCGCGTTCTGCGCCTCGTTGAGCACCTCGGTCGCGATCTGCACCGGCTGGATGAACAGCGTCACCAGGAAGAGGAACGCGGTCAGCTGACCGATCGACAGCGTGCCGTCGACGCCCAACAGCACGCCGAGCACCACCACACCGGCCAGCGCCAGCCCCGCCGCCAACTCGCCGACCGAGCTGCCCACGATGCTGATCCGGATCGCCCGCTGCTGCGCCAGCCGCTGCCGGTCGATCGCCTCGTCCAGCCGCCGCTCGGTGCGCCCGGCGATTCCGTACGCCCGGATCACGGGCGCGCCCACCACGCTCTCGCCGATCGCGCCGAGCAACGTCCCGGTGCGTTGGCGCACAGTCGCGTACGCGCTGCCGAGGCGACGTTGCAACTGCCGGATCACGAACACCGCCGGCAGGAACGCGGCCAACACCACAAGTGTCAACTGCCAGGAGTACGCCAGCATGACGGCGGTGGTGACCACCAGCTGACCGAGGTTGACCAGCAGGATCACCCCGCCCCACTGGAGGAACTGGGTGATCTGGTCCACGTCGCTGGTGACCCGCGACACCAGCGAACCGCGCCGCTCCGACTGCTGGTGCAACATCGACAGGTCGTGCACGTGGCGGAACGCGCGCGTCCGCACGTTGGCCAGCGCCGTCTCGCTGACCGTGAAGAGCCGGCGCATCATCAGGTAGCCGCAGATCGTGGTGATCGTCAGGATCGCCGTGGTGATCGCCACCACCGTCCAGACCACGTTCAGATTCAGACCACCGACGAGGCCCCGGTCGATGCCCTGCTGCACGGCGACCGGCACGGCGACCCGACCGACCATGTAGACCAACGCCAGGGCCAACGTACCGGCCAGACCGATCCGTAGTTCCGGCGAGAGCGCCAGGCCCCGACGCAGGGTCTGCCAGGTCGTCTCCTGCCGGGTCTCCGGCGTGTCACTCGTTTCCGTCGTCGCGCTCACCGGGCCCGCCTTTCGTTCGCGACTGCGGGGCTCCGCTGCGCTGCACTCCTCGCGCTCACCGGTCTGGCCTTTCGTTCGCGACTGCGGGGCTCCGCTGCGCTGCACTCCTCGCGCTCACCGGTCCACCTCGATCTCCAGGCCCGACGGCAGCGGTGCCACGTCGTCGCCGTAGGAACGTTCCTGTGCCCGCTCCACCTCGGCCTGCTCGTAGGCGGTGACCAGGTCGACGTAGCCGGGCACGGTGGCCAACAACTCGCTGTGGGTGCCTCGGGCGACCACCCGTCCCTGCTCCACGTAGATGACCTCGTCGGCGAGGGCGATGGTGGCCCGGCGGTACGCCACCACCAGGATCGACGCGGCCGGAACTCCCGCCTCCGTGGTCGACGACCGCAGCCCCGCCAGGATGGCCGCTTCCACTCGAGGATCGACAGCGCTCGTCGCGTCGTCGAGCACCAGCAGGCGCGGGCGACCGGCCAGCGCGCGGGCCAGGGTGAGACGCTGCCGCTGCCCGCCGGAGAGCGAGGTGCCCCGCTCGCCGACCAGGGTGTCCAGACCATCGGGCAGCGCGGCGACGAAACCGTCCGCCTCGGCCAGCCGCAGCGCCGCCCAGACCACCTCGTCGTCGACACCGGGCCGGTCGAGGGCGATGTTGGCGCGGACCGTGTCGTCGAAGATGAAGGGCACCTGGGCGACCAGTGCCACGGTGCCGGCCAGCGACGCGGAGGTCAGCTCGCGCACGTCCACGCCGTCCAGGTTCACAGTGCCGGAGTCCGGGTCGACGAGACGCACCGCCAGCGAGGCGATGGTGGACTTGCCGGCGCCGGTCGGCCCCACCAGGGCCACCGTCCGACCGGCGGGCACCGTGAAGCCGACCTCGCCGAGGACCTGCGCGCCGGGCGGGTGCGCTTCGGCCGGCGGGTAGGAGTAGTGCACGTCGTCGAAGGTGAGGGTGGCCGGGCCGGCGCCGGCCGGGTCGAGCACCCGCTGCCCGTACGGCATCTCGCCGGTGGCGTCGAGGACCCGGCGCACCCGGTCCCAGCCGGCGACGCTGCGCGGCAGCTCGGCCAGCACCCAACCGATGGCCCGCACCGGGAAGGCCAGCACAGTGAAGAGGAAGGCCACGCTGACCAGCTCGGTGACGCTGATCGCGCCCTGGCGCAGCCGGAACGCCCCGACCACCAGCACGGCCAGGGTGCCGAGGCTGGGCAGCGTCTCCAGCAGCGGGTCGAAGA
Source organism: Micromonospora hortensis (assembly GCF_022230935.1). NCBI lineage: Bacteria > Bacillati > Actinomycetota > Actinomycetes > Micromonosporales > Micromonosporaceae > Micromonospora > Micromonospora hortensis. Next base: position 40,821 of record NZ_JAKKFE010000027.1, on the reverse strand, counting down.
TGCCGCGCAGCCGGCCGACAGCGATCAGCGAGTCGCGCAGCTCACCGGCGCGGCCCGCGAACCGGGCGGTCTCCTGGGCCTCGCGGCCCATCGTCTTGACCACCAGTGCGCCGTCGAAGCTCTCGTGGGCGATGCCGCTGACCTCGGCGCGCAGGCGCTGTGCCCGGGCCTGCCGGGGGGCCATCCGGCGGGAGTAGACGACGTTGAGCGCGAACAGCGCGGGGAAGACCGCGAGCCCGACCAGGGCGAGCGCCCAGTCGGTGGCGAAGAGCGACACGATCGCGCCGACAAGCATCACCAACGTGCCGACGGCGAACGGCAGCGGCGCGATCGGGTACCAGGCCGCTTCCACGTCGGAGTTGGCGTTGGACAGCAGGGTGCCGGTGGAGTTGCGGTGGTGCCAGGACAGCGGCAGCTCCAGGTACCGACGGGTCACCCGGCGGCGGTAGGAGGCCTGGAGGCGGTACTGCATGTAGCCGGCGCCGAGCCGGCGGCCGAAGATGCCCGCCACCCGCAGCACGCTGATCCCGAACAACGCGGCCGCGGCCAACGCCAGGGTGCCGGCGCCCACCTCGCCGCGTTCGATGGCCGGAAGCGCCACCTCACCGATGACCGACCCGACCACCCGGGCGCTGACAATGATCATCCCGCCGAAGAGCACGCTGCCGACGACCGCCACCGAGAAGATCCGCGGTTGCTCACGGATCGCCTGCCGCAGGACCCCCAGCCCTCGACTGAGAACGTCCCGACTTGTCTTGCTCGCCACGCTCTCCCCCGCCGTAAGCCGCAATTATCTCCCTCATCCTTACCGGTCGGGGCCAGTGCCGCCGACCCTGACTGGATATGTCGACCATCACGTACCGGACGGCGGCGTGCCGTCGGCGTCGACCGGCGTCCGCTGTCGCGCGCCGACGGGCCGCCGGGCCTACGATCGGGCCATGCCGCGGTACGCCCGAGCCGAGCGCGAGGCGCTGGCCGATCTTCTCCTGGCCCTCGGGCCGGACGCCCCGACCATCAACGAGGGCTGGGCGACCCGTGACCTCGCCGCGCATCTGGTGCTGCGGGAGCGCCGTCCGGACGCGGCGGGTGGGATAGTGCTGCCGCCGCTGCGCGGCTACGCCGAGCGGGTCCGTCGGCGACTCGCCGCACGGCCCTACCCCGAGTTGGTGGCACAGGTGCGCCGACCGCCGGTGTGGAGCCCGGTCAGCAACCCGCTGACCGACGAGTTGGCCAACACGATGGAGTTCTTCATCCATCATGAGGACGTCCGGCGGGCCGGCTCCGGGTGGCAGCCGCGCGATCTGCCGGTCGGCCTGCAGAGCGCGCTCTGGAAGCGCGCGGCCCCGATGGCCCGGCTGGCGCTGCGGCGTTTTCCGGCGGACCTCTACGTGCAGGCGCCGGGCCACGGTGAGGTCTCCCTCGGCCGCGGTGGTGAGCCGCTGCGCCTGGTCGGCGCCCCGGCTGAGCTGGTGCTGTTCTTCTCCGGCCGGCAACGGGTGGCCCGGGTCCAACTGAACGGCTCGGCGGAGGCGGCTCAGCGGCTACGCACCGCCCACCTGGGCATGTAACCACCTGTACGTAAACGGTCACCGAACGACTGTGGAATTTCCCACACCCAGCGAAACATGCTGATACCTCCTCCCGTACGCTTCACCGCGCCGCTCCGCGCCGGGCGGCACGGAGTGGGGGCACACTGTGCGGGACTTCGCGATTTCGGCGCTGCGGGAACCCCCGTTTCCCACGGGCCGCCACGGGGCCACGGACCAGGTGGCGAGTGAGAGCATCGACTGGGCGCGCACGTTCGGGCTGGTCGATTCCAGCCAACGCGTGCACCGCCTGGAGCGGGCCGACGCCGCCGGACTGGCCGGACGCGCCTGCCCGGACGGCTCAATCGAGGGCCTGCGGCTGCTCACCGACCTGATCAGCTGGCTTTTCGTGATGGACGACGCCTGCGACGAGGACGGCCTCGGCGCCGACCCGGTCCGACTGGGCCCGGCGATCAGCACCCTGCTCGACGTGCTGGACCGGTGCGGTGACCCGTACGTCGCGCCGCCCGCCGTCGGGCCACTGGGTGACGCGCTGCACGACCTCTGCCGCCGGACCCGACTGCACGATCACGCCGGACTGCTGCTGCGGTTCGTCAGCCAGATGCGCGAGTACCTGTTGGCGCTGCTCTGGGAGGCGGGCAACCGGGAACGTCGACGCGTGCCCGAGGTGGCGGAGTACGTGCAGCTACGCCGGCACATCGGCGGCGTGCATCCCTGCCTCACCCTGACCGACCTGGCGTCGACGCGGCCCTCCGGGCCGACCCAGCGCGCCAACCCGGGGCTGGTCGCCCTGGACCTGCTGGCGGTGGACCTGGTCTGCTGGTGCAACGACCTCTTCTCCTACGGCAAGGAGAGCCAGGCCGACCCGGACGCGCACAACCTCGTCACTGTGCTCGCCCAGGACAGCGACGCGGACGAGGTGACAGCGCTCCGTAGTGCGGCACACCGGTTCAACCAGGGTTTGGCGACGTACCTGGACGCGGAGGAGGCGCTGCGCGCCGCCGGCGACGACGGGATCCGCGACGCCCTGGCCGCCCGGCGCAACTGGGTCCGGGCCACCTACGACTGGTCAGTGGTGGCCGCCCGGTACGCCTGATCGGCCGTACCGGTTGATGGGACGGGCCGGCCGGACGATCACCAGGGCTAGCCGATGCACGGCAACAGGCAATACTCTTCGGTAACCATCATGACGTGACGACCGTCACGCCACCACCCCCGAAGGCGGCTACAGCGATGGCTCTCGATGTACCGTACCGCTCCATCCCGGACATGTTCCTCAAGCGCGTGGCGGCCACCCCCGACCGGTTCGCGTTCGCGTCCCCGAACTCCGACGACTCGGGACCGGTCTGGCTGACCTGGGCACAGGTCGGCCAGCGCGCCAAGGCGGTCGCCGCCGGCCTGCACGGCCTGGGCGTCGGCCAGGAGGACCCGGTCGCGATCCTCGCCAACACCCGGCTGGAATGGGTGATCGCCGACCTCGGCATCATGTGCGCCGGCGGCGCGACCACCACCGTCTACCCGACCACCGAACCGGCCGACGCGACGTACATCATCGCCGACTCCGGGTCGAAGGTGCTGTTCGCGGAGAACCCGGCCCAGGCGGCGAAGATCGGCGGGGCGTCCCTGCCCGCGCTCACCCACGTGGTGCTCCTCGACGGCGCCGTCGACCCGAACGCCGCGATCGCGCAGTTGACACTCGCCGACCTGGAGGAACGCGGCACCCAGGCGCTGGCCGCCGAGCCGGAGCTGATCGACATGCTGGTGGCCGGCATCGGCCCGGACCACCTGGCCACCCTGATCTACACCTCCGGCACCACCGGCCAACCCAAGGGCGTCGAGCTGCTGCACGGCGGCTGGTGCTGGGAGGCCGTGGCCCAGGCCGACGTCGGGCTGCTGCGCGACGACGACCTGCAGTACCTGTGGCTGCCGCTGGCCCACTCGTTCGGCAAGACCCTGCTCTGCGGTGCCATCCACGTCGGCCTGCCCACCTACGTCGACGGGCGGGTGGACAAGCTGGTCGACCTTCTCTCGGTCATCCGCCCAACGCTGATGTGCGGCGCGCCCCGGGTGTTCGAGAAGGTCTACAACAAGGCAGTGACCACCGCGCAGGGCGCCGGCGGCGCGAAGGCGAAGATCTTTGGCTGGGCCGTCGGCGTCGGCAAGGAGAAGGTCGCCCTGGAGCAGGCCGGCAAGCCGGTGCCGGCCGGGCTGAAGCTGCGCTACGGGCTGGCCGAGAAGCTGGTGTTCAGCAAGCTCCAGGCCCGCCTGGGCGGGCGGATGCGGGTGCTGGTGTCCGGCGCCGCGCCGCTCAGCCCGGAGATCGCCACCTTCTTCGCCGCCGCGAACCTGCCGATCTCCGAGGGCTACGGTCTGACCGAGACCAGCGCCGGCAACTTCGTCAACCCCCCGGCCGGGCTGCGCATCGGCACCGTGGGCCGGGCGATGGGCGACCTGGAGTGCAAGATCGACACCGACGGGGAGATCCTGGTGCGGGGTCGGCCGGTGATGCGCGGCTACCACAACCTGCCGGAGGAGACCGCCGCCTCGTTCACCGAGGACGGTTTCTTCCGTACCGGTGACATCGGCAGCCTGGACGAGCAGGGCTACCTCCGCATCACCGACCGCAAGAAGGACCTGGTCAAGACCTCGGGCGGCAAGTACATCGCGCCGTCGCACATCGAGGGCATGTTCAAGGCCATCTGCCCGTACACCTCGCAGGCGGTCGTCGTCGGTCAGGCCCGCAACTTCTGCACGATGCTGGTCACCCTGGACCCGGACGCCATCCGGGGCTGGGTCGCCGGCGGCCCTCTCGAAGGGCGCAGCTACACCGAGATCGTCGCGTCGGCTGAGGCCCAGACGATGGTCGAGGAGTACGTCGCCCAGCTCAACGCCAAGCTCAACCGCTGGGAGACGATCAAGAAGGTGGCCATCCTGCCGCGCGACCTGACGATCGAGGACGGCGAGATCACCCCGTCGTTGAAGATCAAGCGGCGTGGGGTGGAGAGCAACTTCGCCGCCGAGATCGACAAGATGTACGCCGGCACCCTCGCCGAGCTCTGACGCGTCGCCGGTGGCCCCGTACCCGAGCGGGTGCGGGGCCACCGGCGTTCGTGGCAGCGAGGCCGCTCAGGCGATGACGGCCGGCTCGCGCCACCGCTGGCGGCCGGCCCGGTCCAGGTCGTAGCGGATCGCCGCGATCCGCCCCACGGCCTCCACGAGGTCCGCCGCGGGCAGGGTGAAGGGCAGCCGCAGGAAACGCTCCAGGGTGCCGTCCAGGCCGAACCGGGGGCCGGGGGCCAGCCGTACGCCGACCTCCTCCGCGGCCCGGGCCAGCGCGCTCGAGACCGGGCCGTCCAACTCGGCCCACAGCGTCACGCCACCCCGTGGCACTGTGACCCGCCACTCCGGCAGTTGGTGCGCGAGCGCGCCGAGCAGGGCGTCCCGCTGGACGGCCAACTGGACGCGGCGGTCGGCGACGATGGCCTCGGCGTCGGCGAGCAGGTGCACCGCCACCAGTTGGTCCAGCACCGGGCTGGCCATGTCGACCCCGACCCGCACGGCGGCCAGCCGCTGCACCTGCGGCGCTGACGCGCGCACCCAGCCGATCCGTAGACCACCCCAGTAGGGCTTGCTCATCCCGCCGATGCTGACCACCCGGCTGTGCCGGTCGTAGGTGGCGACCGGGGGTGGCACCTCGGTGCCGTCCATCGACAGGTCCACGAAGGACTCGTCGATGATCAGATCGGTGCCGACCGCGTGCGCGGTGGCGACCACACGCTCGCGGAGTGGGGCGGGCATCAGGTGCCCCGTCGGGTTCTGGAACTCGGGAATCAGGTAGGCCAGTTTGGGTCGGGTCTGTCGGAGGCTGCCCAGCAGGAGGTCGGCCTCCCAGCCGGCGTCGGCGGCCAGCCCGTGGGTGCTGATCCGGGCCCGCCGGCCGGCCAGCGCGGCGAGGGCGTTGGGGTAGGTCGGGGACTCGACCAGCACGGTGCCGCCCGGGGCCAGGGCGAGCCGCAGCACCAGATCCAGTGCGTGCTGGGTGCCGCTGGTGACCATGATCTGGTCGGCCGAGGTGGGCAGACCCCGGGCGGTGTACGCGTCGGCCACCGCCTCGCGCAGCTCGATGATGCCGGTCGGGTGGTAGCCGGCCCCGCTCAGGTATCGGGGCAGGTCCTCGGCGGCGGCCCGCGCGGCCGACAGCAGTTGCGGCGGTGCGGCCAGCGCGGCGACGCCGAGGTCGAGCATCTCCCGGTCGTCCAGCGGGGTCCACAGGCCGGTGCTGGCCACCCGGTGGTTGCCGGGCAGCATCGTCCAGCTACCGGCGCCCCGCCGGCTGGCGAGGTGCCCGGTCTCGCGTAGCTGCCGGTAGGCGGCGGTGACAGTGGTCCGGCTGATTCGCAGCGCCTCGGCCAGCTCCCGTTCGGCCGGGAGGCGGACGCCCAGCGGCAGCCGGCCGTCGGCGAGCAGCCCGCGCACCGAGCCGGCCAGCGCGGCGTAGTCGGGGCTGCGGCGGCGGCCGGGCAAGGAATGCCACTGCCCGAGCAGACGGGCCAATTGGACGCCGCGAACCTGCCCGCTCATAGCCACTCCTCGAATATTGGCTTCTTCCTCGACGAGGATTGGCACCTAGGGTGGCATGCATGGCACTGCTTGGCAATCTGCGGCACCGGCCGGTTCGACGGTTGGTCCAGCTCTACCTCGGGCTCACGGTCTACGGCGTCAGCATGGCCCTGATGATCCGCTCCGACCTGGGCCTCGACCCGTGGGACGTGTTCCACCAGGGGCTCTCCGAGTTGACCGGGCTCTCCTTCGGCACCGTCACCATCGGCGTCGGCGCGCTGGTCCTGCTGCTCTGGATCCCGCTGCGGCAGCGGCCCGGCCTCGGCACTGTCAGCAACGTCGTGGTGATCGGCCTGGTCGTGGACGCCACACTGGCCCTGCTGCCCGCGGGTGGCCCGCTCAGCGTCCGGACCGCGATGCTGATCACCGGGATCGTCGCCAACGGCGCCGCCACCGCTCTCTACCTCGGCGCCCGGTTGGGGCCCGGCCCCCGCGACGGTCTGATGACCGGGTACGTGGCCCGCCGGCCCGGCCGGTCGATCCGACTGGTGCGCACCGTCATCGAGGTCACCGTGCTGGCGCTGGGCGCGCTGCTCGGCGGCACTGTCGGCGTGGGCACCGTCGCGTACGCGCTGGCCATCGGCCCTCTGGCCCAGTTCTTCATCCCGCTGTTCGCCGTGCCGCAGGGCACCGCCGCGGACAGCGCCGCGCCCCCGCCGGGCGACCCCGCGCCGGCCGCCCCGGCCGGCTGAGCCCTCACCGACCGTCCGCGAACCGGTACGTGGCGGTGGTGCCGCGCACCGGTTCGTGGGTGGGTGTTCCCTTCCGTGACGCGCGCCGTCATCATCTCTGCATGGGGGAGAACGGTTGGCGCTGGAACGATGCCTGGATCTTCGTGTCGCTCGTCATCGCGAGCGGGGCCGGACGGCATCGTCGATCGGCGACAAGCCGACGGCCGGAGGGCGTCCGCCTGACCGACGTGCTCTCCACCGCCGACCACCTCAACCACGCGATTCCGCAGCGACACGAGGTGGAAGCCGCGGTCCAGCGGCTGGTCGGCGCCGGGCTGGTCAGCGTCGCCGACGGCTGGTTCCGGATCACCGCCGAGGGTGAGCAGCTCTGGCGTACCCGCCCGCGCGCGGGGGTGGCGACCATGGTGGACACGGTGCAGGGTGTGTTGACCCGCCGGCACGCGCCCGGCAGCGCGGACTGGATCCTGGACGAGGCCGACCACGCGGCTGCCGTCCAGGAATACGCGGTGCGGTCGATCCCGTCGCCCCGGCGGTCACCGGAGGGGCACTCCGGCGAGCGCTGAGCGGCTCAGCGCACCGGATGGCCGCCGAGGCGCAGCGCGTCCTTGACCTCGGCGACGGTCAGCTCGCCGAAGTGGAAGACGCTGGCAGCCAGCACCGCGTCCGCGCCGGCGCCGATCGCCGGCGGAAAGTGGGCCACCTCGCCGGCACCTCCACTGGCCACCACCGGCACGTCCACCACCGCGCGCACCGCGGCGATCAGCTCCAGGTCGAAGCCCGCCTTGGTGCCGTCGGCGTCCATCGAGTTGAGCAGGATCTCCCCCGCGCCCAGCTCGGCGCCCCGGTGCGCCCACCACACGGCGTCGATGCCGGTGCCACGCCGACCCCCGTGGGTGGTGACCTCGAAGCCGCTGGGCGTGCCGCCGTTCGGCGAGCGCCGCACGTCGAGGGAGAGCACGAGCACCTGCCGGCCGAACCGGTCGGCGATCTCGGCGATCAGCTCCGGACGGGCGATGGCGGCGGTGTTCACGCCGACCTTGTCCGCGCCCGCGCGCAGCAGCGTGTCCACGTCGGCGACCTGCCGGACCCCACCGCCGACGGTCAGCGGGATGAACACCGACTCGGCGGTGCGGCGCACCACGTCGAGCATGGTGCCCCGGTCGCTGGAGGACGCCGTGACGTCGAGGAAGGTCAACTCGTCAGCGCCGGCCCGGTCGTACGCGGCGGCCAGCTCCACCGGATCGCCGGCGTCACGCAGGTCGAGGAAGTTGACCCCCTTGACCACCCGCCCGGCGTCCACGTCCAGACAGGGGATCACCCGTACCGCCACCGTCATGCCGCGAGCCTATCCTCCGCACGCGGCACGGCGGTCGACCCGATCGGGTCGACCGCCGCGAGAGAGGCCTGGGTCACACCTTGACGAGCATCTTGCCGAGGTTGTCGCCGCGCAGCACGCCGATGAACGCCTCCGGAGCGTTCTCGATGCCGTCCACGATCGTCTCGTCGTAGGACAGCGTGCCGTCACGCAGCCAGCCCGAGACGTCGCGTACGAACGCCGCCCGCACGTCGTTGTGGTCGTTGACCAGGAAGCCGCGCAGGGTGAGCCGCTTGCCGATGACCAGCGCCAGGTTGCGCGGGGCGGCCGGCGGCTCGGTGGCGTTGTACTGCGCGATCATGCCGCAGATGGCCACCCGGCCGTGCAGGTTCATGGCCGAGATCGCGGCCTCCAGGTGGTCACCCCCGACGTTGTCGAAGTAGACGTCGACGCCGTCCGGGGCGGCCGCGCGCAGCGACTCGCGGACCCCGTCGTGGTAGTCGAAGGCGGCGTCGAAGCCCAGCGCCCGCAGCCGCTCGACCTTGGCCGGCGAGCCGGCACTGCCGATCACCCGGCCGGCGCCCTTGAGCTTGGCGATCTGGCCGACCAGGCTGCCCACCGCGCCGGCCGCGGCGGAGACGAAGACCGTCTCGCCGGGCTTCATCGCGGCCACCTCCAGCAGACCGGCGTACGCGGTCAACCCGGTCATGCCGAGCACGCTCAGGTACGCGCTGACCGGGGCGATGCTCGGGTCGACGGGGCGGGCCGCGGTGGCGTCGAGCAGCGCGTACTCCCGCCAGCCCAGCCCGTGCAGGACTGTGGTCCCGACGGCGATGTCCGCCGCCTCGCTGGCCACCACCTCACCGATGGCGGCACCGTCGAGCGGCGCGTCGAGCGCGAACGGCGGCACGTACGACTTGACGTCGTTCATCCGCCCACGCATGTACGGGTCGACGGACATGTACTGGTTGCGGACCACGATCTGGCCCGGTCCGGGCGTCGGAACCTCGGTCTCGACGAGCCGGAAGGTGTCTTCGGTGGGCCAGCCCTGGGGGCGGCTGGCCAGGTGGATCTCGCGGTTGCTGGTCACGGGGTGGTCGTCCTCTCGTCCGCGGATGGGTGCCTGGGGCCGCGAGGTCACGCGGACAGGGTCTCGCGGACGGTCAGGGTGACGTCGACGTTGCCACGGGTGGCGTTGGAGTACGGGCAGACCTGGTGGGCCTGCTCGACGATCTGCTCGGCGACCTCGCGGGGCGCGGCGGGCAGGTCGACGACGAGCTGCACGGTGAGCCCGAAGCCCCCACTGCCGTTCGGGCCGATGCCCACCTCGGCGCCGACCACGGAACCGGTCACGTCGGCCTTGGCGCGTCGGGCCACCAGCCGCAGCGCGCTGTGGAAGCAGGCCGCGTAACCGGCGGCGAAGAGCTGCTCGGGGTTGGCCGCGCCACCGGCGCCGCCCATCTCCTTCGGCACGGCCAGGTCGAGCGTGAACGTGCCGTCGGAGGTCTCGACGTGGCCGTCCCGGCCGTCGCCGGTGGCGGTCGCGGACGCGGTGTAGACAACCTGCATGGTGGTCACTGCTCCTTCTGTCGGTGGATGGTGTCGGTGACCCGGGTGAGGGTGTCGCGCAGCGCGACGAGCTCGTCGAAGCCCAGCCCGGTGGCCTGCGCGATCCGCAGCGGGACGTCGCAGACCCGCTCGCGCAGCGCCCGGCCCTGCTCGGTGAGGCCCACCTCGACCCGCCGCTCGTCGCGGGCCGACCGCCGCCGCACCACCAGGCCCGCCCCCTCCAGCCGCTTGAGCAGCGGGGAGAGCGTGCCGGAGTCCAGCCGCAGCTCGGCGCCCAACTCGGACACCGTGGGGGCGTCGTCGGGACGCTCCCAGAGCACCAGCAGCGCCAGGTACTGCGGGTAGGTCAACCCGACCTCGTCGAGGATCGGCCGGTAGACGTCGGTCAGTGCGCGCGACGCGGCGTAGAGCGCGAAGCACACCTGCCGGCGCAGCACCAGGTCATCGGTCACCGCTGAACCGTAGCCCACAATTAAGTTGTGCACAACTTATCGGGCCGAGGGACGGCCCAGCAGGCCGCCCCCCGCAGCACCTCAGCGATCGCCGAGGTACGCCTCCAACTCCACCTCGACCAGGTGCTCCGGGTCCAGCAGACCGGCCACCACCACCAGGGTGGCCGCCGGCCGGACCGCGCCGAAGACCACGTTGTGCGCCCGGCCCACCTCGTCGGCGTGCAGCCGGTCCGTCACGTACATCCTGGTCCGGACCACATCGCCCGGCTCCGCACCCACCTCGGCGAGCGCGGCCAACCCGATCCGCAGCGCCTGCGCGGTCTGCGCGGCCGCGTCACCGACGTGCACCACCCGGCCGTCCACAGTCGACGTGCAACCGGCCGTCCAGGCCCGCTCACCGGCCCGGACCACCCGGGAGTACCCGTAGCGCTGCTCCCACGGGCCGCCCGACCCCAGCCGGGTCGTCGTCACGCCTCGGCCAGCGTCCGCAGCGCCTCGGCCACAGTGAAGGCACCCGCGTAGAGCGCCTTGCCGGCGATCACGCCCTCCACCCCGGCCGACTCCAGGGTCGCCAGCGCCCGCAGATCGTCCAGGGTGGACACACCACCCGAGGCGATCACCGGCCGGTCCGTACGGGCACACACCTCGCGCAGCAGATCCAGGTTCGGCCCACGCATCGTGCCGTCCTTGGTGATGTCGGTGACCACGTACCGACTCGCGCCCGCCTTGTCCAGCCGCTCCAGCACCTCGTACAGGTCACCACCGTCGCGGGTCCAACCCCGCGCCGACAGGGTGTGACCCCGCACGTCCAGCCCGATGGCCACGCGGTCGCCGTACTCCGCGACCACCCGGTCACACCAGACCGGGTCCTCCAGCGCGGCGGTCCCGATGTTCACCCGGGCCGCACCGGTGCCCAGCGCCGCGCGCAGCGACTCGTCATCACGGATGCCGCCGGAGAGCTCCACCTTCACGTCCAACTGGCGCACCACCTCCGCGAGCAGGTGCGCGTTCGTGCCCCGACCGAACGCCGCGTCCAGGTCGACCAGGTGGATCCACTCCGCGCCGTCCTGCTGCCAGGCCAGCGCCGCGTCCAACGGGTCGCCGTAGATGCTCTCGCTTCCGACGGCGCCCTGCACGAGCCGGACGGCCCGGCCGTCAGCGACATCCACGGCGGGTAACAGGGTGAGGCTCAAGGTCTTCTCCTCGATCAGGTACGACGGTCCAGGGCGATCACCACGATCGCCGGCAGTACGAGCAGCAAGAGCACGATCAGCGCGATACGCAACGCCAGGTTGTCGACGAACGTCCAGATCAGCAACAACGCCGCGCCGGTGAGCAGCACGATCGCGGCCCGCTCACCCCGAGTGTGCCGGGCCAGCCGCCCGGAGCGACCCCGCCGCAGCCGCGGCGTCAAGGTGCGGACCACGGCGCGGCGGCGTTGCCGCCGGGCGACCTGGCGCTGCCGGACCGCCCGTTCCCGGGCCTGCTCCGCCTCCCGCTCCGCCCGCCGGCGGGCGCGCTCCCGGCTCACCGCGACGCCCGTCGCTCGGGCACCGCGCGACGGCGCTCAGTCACCACTGGGCAACGTGGCGAGCCAGTTGCGCAGCAGCGCGGCACCGGTGTCGGCGGACTTCTCCGGGTGGAACTGGGCCGCCGACAACGAGCCACGCTCCACCGCCGCGACGAAATCCGTGTCGTGGTGGGCGGTGGTCACCGTGGCACCGGCAGCGGCCAGGGCCGCCGGGTCGCCCATCGCGTACGAGTGGACGAAGTAGAACCGGCTCCGCTCCGTCAACCCGGCGAACAGCACCGACTCCCGCGGCGCCCGGACCGTGTTCCAGCCCATGTGCGGCAACCGGGTGGCGGCCAGCCGGGTCACCCCACCGGGCAGCAACCCCAGCCCCTTGGTCACCACTCCATGCTCGTCACCGTGCTCGAAGAGCACCTGCATGCCCACGCAGATGCCGAGCACGGGCCGGCCGGCAGCCACCCGTTCGGCGATCACCGGGCCAGCGCCCAGCGCCTCGATCCCCGCCATGCACGCCGCGTACGCGCCGACACCCGGCACCACCAGACCATCGGCGGCAGCCGCCGCGGCCAGGTCGTCGGTCACCCGGACGTCCGCTCCGGCGGCGGCCAGCGCCCGCTCCGCCGAGCGCAGGTTGCCCGAGCCGTAGTCGAGCACCACCACGCCACTCATGTCGTCACCCCGATCACCCGTTCTCCGGCAGCAGCCGCAGCACCCCGGCGACGGTGGCGAGCACCGCGAGCGCCGCGGTGATCAGCACGGCGGCCTTCGGCGCGCCCTGCCGGTAGAGCGACCAGGTGCCGCCCACCAGCACCCCGGCCAGAATCAGCAGCAACGTCGGCAACGCGGCACCCATCAGAGCCACCTTCCAGTCGCGACTGCGGGGCTCCGCTGCGCTGCACTCCCCGCGCTCATCAGAGCGCGCCCTTCGTGCTCGGGATGGCCCCGGCCGACCGCGGGTCGATCGAGGTGGCCTCGCGCAACGCGCGGGAAACCGCCTTGAACTGCGCCTCCACCACGTGGTGCGCGTCCGGGTGACCACCCGGCCGGGCCGCCCGCAGCACGTCGACGTGCAGCGTGACCCGGGCCGCCTGGCCGAAGGACTCCCAGATGTGCCGGGTCATGCTGGTCGCGTACACCGGCCCGATGTACGGGGCGAGCACCGGCTCGTCGTGCACCACGTACGGCCGACCGGAGAGGTCCACCGCGGCCCTGACCAGCACCTCGTCCATCGGCACTGTCGCCGAGCCGTACCGCCGGATGCCGGCCTTGTCGCCCAGCGCCTGGTCGAACGCCGCACCCAGGGCGAGCGCGGTGTCCTCGATCGTGTGGTGCGCGTCGATCTCCAGGTCACCCACTGTGCGCACGGTCAGGTCGAAGCCGCCGTGCCGGGCGATCTGGTGCAGCATGTGGTCGTAGAAGCCAACGCCGGTGCTGATCTCGGCGGCACCGGTGCCGTCGAGATCGATCTCGACGAGGACCTTGGTCTCCTTGGTGATCCGTTCCACCCGGGCGGTCCGACTCATTGCGAAGTCTCCATTGCAGAAAGGAAGGCGTCGGTCTCGGCGGCGGTGCCGGCGGTCACCCGCAGCCAGCCGGGCAGGCCGACGTCACGGACCAGCACCCCCTGCGCCAGCAGGGCGTTCCAGACGATGGTCTGGTCGCCGCCCACCTCGAAGAGCACGAAGTTGGCGTCGCTGTCGGCGACCCGCAACCCCCGCTCGCGCAGCGTCGCCACGATCCGGTCCCGCTGCGCCATGATCGCGCTCACCGTACCGAGAAGGGCGTCGCGGTGGGCCACCGCCGCGCGTGCGGCGGCCTGGGTGAGCGCGGAGAGATGGTACGGCAAACGGACGAGCTGCACCGCCCGCACGACGGCCGGGTCGGCGGCCAGGTAACCCAGCCGGCCACCGGCGAAGCCGAACGCCTTGCTCATCGTCCGGGTGACCACCAGCCGTGGGTGGCCGGGCAGCACCGCGAGGGCGCTGACCGTCCCGGGTCGGGCGAACTCGGCGTACGCCTCGTCGACGACCACCATGCCGGGCGCGACGTCGAGCACCGCGGCGATCACCGCCGGGTCCAGTGCCGTGCCGGTGGGGTTGTTCGGCGAGCAGAGGAAGACCACGTCCGGCCTGTGCTCGCGGACCTGGGCGACCGCCTCCTCGGCGGTCAACCCGAAGTCGACGCCCCGCGCGGCGGGCACCCACCGGGTGCCGGTGCCGAGGGCCAGCAGCGGGTGCATCGAGTACGCCGGAACGAAGCCGAGCGCGGTGCGCCCCGGCCCGCCGAACGCCTGGAGCAGCTGCTGCTGGATCTCGTTGGAGCCGTTGGCCGCCCACACCTGCTCGACGGTGAGCCCGTGCCCGAGATATTCGGCCAGGTCGGCGCGGAGCGCCACAGCGTCCCGGTCCGGGTAGCGGTTCAGCTCGCGTAGCTCGGCCGCGAGCGCCTTGCCGATCGCCTCGACCACCGGCTCCGGCACCGGGTGGGAATTCTCGTTGGTGTTGAGCCGCACCGGCACGTCCAACTGCGGCGCCCCGTACGGCGACAGCCCCCGCAGGTCGGCCCGGATCGGCAGATCGTCCAGGCTGGTCACGCCGACCCTCCCGGGAAACGGGCCTGGACCGCCTGGCCGTGCGCGGGCAGGTCCTCCACGTTGGCAAGGGTGACCACGTGCGGGGCCACCTCGCGCAGCGCGGCCTCGGTGTATTCGATCAGGTGCACGCCGCGCAGGAAGGACTGCACCGACAGGCCGGAGGAGTGCCGGGCGCAGCCGCCGGTGGGCAGCACGTGGTTGGAGCCGGCGCAGTAGTCGCCGAGCGACACCGGCGACCAGGCGCCCACGAAGATCGCCCCGGCGTTGCGGACCCGCAGCGCCCACTCCCGGGCGTCGACCGTCTGGATCTCCAGGTGCTCGGCCGCGTACGCGTCGACCACCCGAAGCCCGGCCTCGAGATCGTCGACCAGGACCACGCCGCTCTGCTCACCGGTCAGCGCCGTGGTGACCCGCTCGGCGTGCTTGGTCGCCGGCACCTGCCGGGCCAACTCCGCCTCGACCGCCTCGACCAACGCCACCGACGGGGTGACCAGCACGCTCGCGGCGAGCGGGTCGTGCTCGGCCTGACTGATCAGGTCGGCGGCCACGTGCGCCGGGTCGGCGGTGTCGTCGGCCAGGATGGCGATCTCGGTCGGCCCGGCCTCGGCGTCGATGCCGACCACGCCGCGCAGCAGCCGCTTCGCGGCGGTCACCCAGATGTTGCCGGGGCCGGTGATCAGGTCGACGGGGTCGCACCGCAGCTCACCCGCCGGGTCCACCGCCGCGCCGTACGCCAGCATCGCCACCGCGTGGGCCCCGCCCACCGCGTACACCTCGTCGACGCCGAGCAGCGCGCACGCGGCGAGCACCCGGGGATCGGGCAGGCCGCCGTTGTCCTTCTGCGGCGGGCTGACCACCACCAGCGAGCGCACCCCGGCCGCCTGGGCGGGCACCACGTTCATCACCACAGTCGACGGGTACATCGCCAGGCCACCGGGCACGTAGAGGCCGACCCGGTCGACCGGCAGCCACCGCTCGGTGACGGTGCCGCCGGGCACCACCTTCGTGGTGTGGTCGGTGCGCCGCTGGTCGTCGTGCACCCGACGGGCCCGGGCGATGGACTCCAGCAGCGCGGCACGCACCGCCGGGTCGAGCACCCCCTCCGCCTCGGTGATCGCCTCGACCGGCACCCGCAGCACCTCCGGGGAGATGCCGTCGAACCGTTCACTGGCCTCCCGGATCGCTGGGTAGCCATGCTCACGGACCGCCTCCACCAGGGGCCGGATGCGCTCGACGGCGACGGACACGTCGAGCTGGGCACGGGGCAGCAGGCGGCGCGGGTCACCGAGACCGTCGCGCAGGTCGATCCGATTCAGCACCCTTGCGAGTCTAGGCGGCCGGCCCGACGTCCACCCGAGCCGCCCGTCCGCCGGGACGGTGAGCCGGGCCACGCCCCCGGGGGCGAGATTGGTTAGGCTCGACCATGTGACCGCACGGCTGCCGGTTTTCCCGCTCGCAACGGTGCTCTTTCCCGGGTTGGTGCTGCCGCTGCACATCTTCGAGGAGCGCTACCGGGCGCTGGTCCGGCACCTGGTCGGCCTGCCCGACGGCGCCCCGCGCGAGTTCGGCGTGGTGGCCATCCAGGCCGGCTGGGAGGTCGCGCCCGCCGGTCCCGCCGGCGCCCCGGCCGGGTCGAGCGCCGGCGAGGTGACGCTGCACGAGGTGGGTTGCACCGCCGAGCTGCGCCAGGTGACCGAGTTGACCGACGGTGGTTTCGACATCGTCACTGTCGGCCGCCGCCGGTTCCGCATCGCCGACATCGACGACAGCGCCGAGCCCTACCTGACCGCCGACGTCGAGTGGCTGCCCGACCCGGGCGGCCCGGACGAGGTGGCCGATCTGCTGGCCGCCCGGGTGATCGCGGTCTTCCGGCAGTACCTCGGCCTGATCCGCTCCGACCCGGAGGAGATCTCCGAGCAGTTGCCGGAGGACCCGACAGTGCTCTCGCACCTGGTGGCGGCGACCGCGGCGCTCACCGTCGACGACCGGCAACGGCTGCTGGCCATCGACGACACCGCCTCCCGGCTCCGCGCCGAGCTGCGGTTGCTCAGCCGCGAGGCGGCTCTGCTGCGTCAGGTGCGGGCGGTTCCGGTGCCGCTGTCGGAACTGGCGTCCCCGCCGACACCCAACTGAACTCCCCCGGCTCGGGCTCCGGGCGTAAACCCGGCCACCGCGACCAACCGGCCAGCAGGGTGTACATCACCGCGGCACCGAACGCCGGCAGCAGCAGGTTGCCGTGCGGCACCGGCAGCACGCCGAGCAGCCAGTCCACTCCACCGGCCCGCAGGTCGGCGGGTTTGCTGAAGGCCTGCCCGGCCGGGGCGGTCGCCAGCAGCCGGTCGAAGGCGGCCAGACCGATCCGCCGTCCCACCTGCCAGGCCACCGGCGCGGCGACCAGGGTGCCGAGCACCGCGGCGAGCAACCCGACCGGGCCGCGCCACCGACGCAGCACGAACCACAGGGCGAATGCCACGAGCAGCCCGAAGGCGAGCCCGAGCAGGCTGAACCAGCCGTCGGCGGCGATCGGCTGCTCCGGTTGCGGCTCGGCGTAGATCGCCCCCTCGGCGGTCTTGAGCACCGGGGTGTCCGGCGCGAGCGCGGCCCAGAGCAGCCCGAGGGGAACACCCAGCGCGGCCAGCGCGAGTACGACGCCCAGCACCGCCGCCAGGGCACGCAGCGGACGACGCGGCTCGTCGAACCGGAGCTCCAGCGAGCTCTGGTACGCCGCCGGCAGGTGGCCCGCACCGAACTCGCCCGGCGCCGCCCCGGTCGACCTGTCGACCTCCGGGTGTTGCGCGTCCGGCGTACGGGGTGGCGCGGGTTGGTCGGGCTCGTCGACGGGCCGCTCACGGTCGGGGTTGTCCGGGCTCACCCGATGATCCTCTCAGGCCCGGTGCGCGGCCGGGCTCCGGTGGCGGCAGACCAGCTCACCGGGCGAACGGCTCCACCATCATCGCCGCGGCCCGCAGCCACGCCTGCCGGGTCTCCGGTTGGAGCTGGTGGTACTCGATCGACGACCCGGTCTCCAGAGCCGGGTCGTACGGCACGACGGCCACGCCCCGGGTACGGGTGGCGAAGTGCCGCTCCAGGTCGTCCTGGAGCGTCGAGCGACCCGGGGTCGGGCAGGAGATGAGGGTGATCGCGTTGTCCGCCAACTCGCCCATGCCCTCCTCGTGCAGCAGGTCGAGCATCCAGTCCGCGCTGAACGCCGCGTCCTCCCGGGGCACTGTGGTCACCACCAGCTGATCGGCGGCCTGCATCACAGTGCGCCAGTTGGGGCTCTCCACGTTGTTGCCGGTGTCCACGCAGACCACGTCGTGGGTGCGCCGCAGCAGCTCCAGCACCCGTCGGACGGTGAACTGGTCCAGTCGCTGGGCGAAGCGCGGGCTCTCCTCGCCGGCCAGCACGTCGTACGAGCCGTCGGAGGCGTGCCGCAGGTAGTCGTCCAGCCGGTCCAGCAGGGTCGCGCCCTCCAGGATCTCGATCTGGGCCAGGTCGCTGATCAGGTGCCGGATCGTCCGGGCGTGCCGGGCGCTGCCGGCGCGCAGGCCGAGGGTGCCGCGCAGCTCGTTGTCGTCCCAGGCCAGCACGCCCTTGCCGCGGACGCTGCCAACCGTCGCCGCGGCGAGCACTGTGGCTGTCGTCTTGTGCACCCCGCCCTTGGGGTTGGCGAAGGCGAACACCCGGGGCGTGCCCAGGTCCCGTTGGAGCACCCCGTTGGCGCGCTCCTGCTCCTGGTCGACGGCCGGTGGGCGCCATTCGATCCGGGTCGGGTAGGCACGTTCGGCGACCGCCGAGCCGACCGCCGGGGCGGGTGGTGGCGGGACGGGCGGTGTGACCGGCACGGCGACCGGCGGCGCGGGCGGCGGGGCAACCGGCGGGGGCGGAGCGGCCGGGTAGCCGGTCTCCGGCTGGTAGCCGGTCTCCAGCAGGGCGTACCGCGACTCCAACGGCGGGTCGCCCGGTCGGTAGCCGTTGTCCAGCAACGCGTAGCGCGACGGGACCGGGTCGGGGTCGCGTGCCGGCGGCTCGGGCTCGGCCCGATACGTCGGCTCGGCCCGATAACCCGGCTCGGCCCGGTAGTCGGGCTCGGCCCGATAGCCGGGCGGGGCGAGGTAGCCCGGCTCGGCACGGTAGCCCGGCTCAGCGCGGTAGTCCGGCTCGGCACGATAGTCCGGCTCGGCACGGTAGCCCGGCTCGGCCCGGTAGCCCGGCTCAGCCCGATGGTCCGGCTCGGCGCGGTAGTCCGGCTGCTCGGTCCGGTACGCGGGCTCCGCTCGATAGTCCGGCTCGGCCCGATAACCCGGCTCGGTCCGATACGCGGGCTCGGCCCGGTAGTCCGGCTCGGCCCGGTAGGCGGGGTCCACCCGGTAGGTCGCCTCGGCCCGGTAAGCAGGCTCCGCGCCGTACGACAGGTCGGCCGGATGCCCGATGGCGGGTGCCCGCCCGGCGTAGCCGTTGGGGGCCGCACGCCGTGGCAGCGGGTCCGGCGGCGGTTCCTCGCCGCGCCGCTCCGGCTCGGTCTGCTCCGCGCCGCGACCGCCCAGCCGGGCACGGTCCAACAGCGCGCGCCACCGCGGCGCTGGTTCGGCCGGCCGGCCCCAGCCGGTCTCACTGCCCTCCACGGCCCGCCCTCCCAGCGCCATCGATCTCTGTCTGACAGGCTACGAACCCAACCCTATTCGGACCACACCTCAGAGCGCACACCAGCCGGCGCAGATCACGACGACGGCGATGGCGGCGACGGCTCGGCGAGGGTGGCGTCCGGCGAGGTGGTGACACTCGGCGGTGCCGACTCGGTGGGCTCCGGCTTCGACGGTTCGGGTGACGGAATCGTCACGACTGGTGCGGGTTCCGACGATTCGCCCACTGGGGTCGACGGCGCCGGTGCGCTGATCATCGGTGCTGGCCGCTCGGACCGGGTCGGTGCGGGGCTCGGCCCGGTGTCGGCCGGCGGACGCACCACGTCACGCTGCTCGGGCAGCGGCGGTGTGAAGACCGTCCGGTCCAGCCGGTACACCTCGGGGGCCGGGTCGACCGCCCGTACATCCGGCCGGGCCGCGACACCACGCAGCGCCACCGGCGTCGCGCGAACCACCGCCGCGTAGACGCAGGCGCAGCCGGTGCGGTACGCGGCCGCCTCGGCGGCGGCCACCTCGGCGCCGCCGGCGTACTGCTCCCGCAACTCCCGCTCGCCCACCCCGTCGCCGTCGACCGCGGCGGCCCTGGCCCGATAGTCGGCAGCCTCGGTCTCCTTGCGCGCCGCCACCTGTTCCATTCCGGCGACCACGTCGTCGGGCACTCGCAGCGCGGGGATCTTGACGATCTCGGTCTGCCGGCCGGGCAGCGGAACCCGCCCGAAGACTGTCGAGACCCCGACGTCGCCGAGCACCGTCGCCAGCCGCTGCGGAGGAAGGTACGCGTCGAGCGTGACCAGCGCGTACGTCCCGCCCTCGGCGGCCGGCGGCGACGCGGGCAGCGCGGCCAGGTCGGCCGCGGCGGACCGCAGGTAGCCGGGGACGGAGTCGCCGTCGGCAACGCCGACCCGGGTCACCTCGCCGACCGTCCGGTCGCCGACCGGAGTGTCGTCGACGGCCCAGACGGCGGTGCCCAACACCGCCGCCGCGGAGAGGACCGCCGCCCAGCTGAGCACGCCGGAGCGCGCCGACCGGTCGCCCAGCCGGGCCACGGCCCGGGTCAGCGGCGGCAGCAAGCGCTGGTCCAGCTGCCGCAGCAGGTTGCCGGCGCGCACGGGCGGGATCCCCTCTGTGGAACGGTGTCGGGCGGTCGCCGCTCAGTCACGCAGGATCTGAAGCGCACGGTCCAGGTCGTCAGGGTAGTCGCTGACGAACCGGACCTCGTCCCCCGTTCGGGGGTGCAAAAAGCTCAGTTCGCGGGCGTGCAGCCACTGTCGGGCCAGGCCGAGACGGGCCGAGAGGGTCGGATCGGCGCCGTAGGTGAGGTCACCCACGCAGGGGTGCCGCAGTGTGGAGAAGTGCACCCGGATCTGGTGGGTCCGGCCGGTCTCCAGCCGGACGTCGACCAGACTCGCCGCCGGGAACGCCTCCAGTGTGTCGTAGTGGGTGATGCTCGGCTTGCCGCCGGAGACCACCGCCCAGCGGTAGTCGTGGGTGGGGTGCCTGTCGATCGGCGCGTCGACGGTGCCCCGCAGCGGGTCCAGGTGACCCTGCACCACCGCGTGGTAACCCTTGTCCACCTCGCGGTACTTGAAGGCCCGCTTCAACGCCGTGTACGCCTGCTCGCTCTTGGCCACCACCATGATCCCGGTGGTGCCCACGTCGAGTCGGTGCACCACGCCCTGGCGCTCGGCGGCGCCACTGGTGGAGATGCGGTGCCCGATCGCGGCGAGCGCGCCGATCACCGTCGGCCCGGTCCACCCGGGGCTCGGGTGCGCGGCCACCCCTACCGGCTTGTCGACCACGACGATGTCGTCGTCGGCGTAGACCACCCGCAGGCCGGGCACCGCCTGCGGCACCACTGTCGGCGGTGCCACCGGAGCGGGCAGCGTGACGTCCAGCCAGGAGCCGGCCTTCACCTTGTGCGAGTTGGGCCGGGCGGAGCCGTCGACCAGCGCGTCCCCGGCGTCGACAAGGGCCGCGGCGGCGGTGCGGGAGAGCCCGAACAGGCGGGACACGGCCTGGTCCAGGCGCATGCCGTCGAGGCCGTCCGGAACCGGAAGGGAACGGTGGTCGCCGCCAGCGGCGAACGCGGAGGTCATGCCCGCTCCCGCTGCTCGGCGCCCGACGTGGCGTCCGTGGTGGCCGGGTCGCCGTCGCGCCCCGCCCGTCGGCCGTCACGTTGGCGGCCGGTCAGCTCCAACAGGACGGCCAGCAGCACACCGCAGACCAGCGAACTGTCCGCCAGGTTGAACACCGGCCAGACCTGACCGTACGGGTCGAAGAGGCTGATCATGTCGACCACGTGCCCGTGGAACGGGGACGGCGCCCGGAAGATCCGGTCGACGAGGTTGCCCAACGCGCCACCCAGCACCAGGCCGAGCGAGACCGCCCAGGGCAGCGAGCGCAGCCGCAGTGCCATCCAGACGATCCAGCCGACCACACCGATGGTGATCAGTGGGAAGACCCAGGTGTGGTCCGCGCCGATGCTCCAGGCCGCGCCGCTGTTGCGGGTCAGGCTCAGGTAGACGAACCCGCCGAGCAGGCGGACCGGCTCCCGGTCGGTCAGCGCGGCCAGCGCGAGGTGCTTGGTGACCAGGTCGGCCACCAGGGCCACCAGGGCGACTCCGGCGAGAATCGCGACGGCCCGGGGCCGGCGGGTCCCGCCGCCCGGATCGGTGCGGCCGGGTTCGGCGGACGGTACTGCGGTCATGCGCTCCCCATCGACAGTCTTGGCGGTGATCGCTCACCGTCTCATCGCCGCCGGGGAACGGACCTCAGCGCCGCTCCTCCAGCTGCTTGCACGTCACACACAGGGTGGCCGACGGGAAGGCGGCGAGGCGCTCGACCGGGATCGGGTTGCCGCACCGCTCGCACCAGCCGTAACCACCCTCGTCGAGGCGCTCCAGCGCGCGCTCCACCTGCGTGATCCGTTCCAGAATGCTGTTGGCGAGAGAGATCTCCTGCTCCCGCTCGAGCGTCTTGGTGCCCGTATCGGCCTGGTCGTCCCCGGCCGAGTCGGTCAGCCGATCGCGCTGCAGCTCGGTGATCTCACTCAGCGTCTGATCGTACTCGGCGCGAAGCTCGTCCCGCCGCGCCGCCAGCGCCGCCCGGATCTTCTCGGTCTCCGCGGTGCTGCGGGTGGCCTTCGCTGCCGGCTTGCGCCCGGCGGTCCTGGTGTCGGATGGCTTCGCCATGGGTCGCTCCCTCGGCCGGGGAGCCGCGCGGTCCGCGGCGCCTGGTCAGGGGGCGCCGACCAAGGCGTCCCCTATGTACGAAAAGGGGCGCACGGCGACGATGGCCGCGCACTCCGGAGATTGGCAAGAATACGGAACGTACAGGCGTCCGACAACGTGCCGCACCGTCGCTCCGTCTAACAGCCCCTAGCCCTGCCTAACTGGGGCAAAGGGAACGCTAGCAGATCAGTTGGGCACCTCATCCCCGTACTCACCAAACCATCGGGCCAGACGACCCCGCCGACTGACCGCCCGCAACCGCCGTTCCGCCGCGTCCCGCACCCCGGCGGTCGCCACGATCAGCAGACTGTCGCCGGTCTTCAACCGGGTGTCCGGCGCGGGCACGAAGCCCACGCCGTCGCGCAGCACCAGGGTCACCGACGCGCCCAGCGGAAGGCGCAGCTCGTCGACGTGCACGCCGGCCAGCCGCGAGCCCGTTGGCACCTCCACCTGGAGCAGGTCCGCCCGCATTCGCTCCAGCGGCGCGGTCTCCACGTGGATCTCGGCGGCCTCGGCCGGCGCTGTCACCCGCAACCGGCGGGCGAACGGCCCCAGCGTCCCGGTCTGCACCAGCGTGAAGATCACCACTAGCACGAAGACCACATCGAAGAGCCGCTCCGCGCCGGGCACCCGTTCGGACAGCGGAATGGTGGCCAGCACGATCGGCACCGCCCCGCGCAGCCCGGCCCAGGACAGGAACGCCTGTTCTCGTAGGCCGACCCGGAACGGCAAGGCCGACACGGCCACCGACAACGGCCGGGCCAGGAGCACCAGAGCCAGCCCAGCGACCACAGCGGGCAGCACCGCCGCGTCCAGCCGGCCCGGCGAGGCCAGCAACCCGAGCAGCACGAACAATCCGATCTGGGCTAGCCAGGCCAGCCCGTCCGCGAAACCGAGGATCGCCTGCCGGTGCGACAGGCGGGCATTGCCGAGCAGCACCCCGGCCACATAGACGGCGAGGAAGCCCGAGGCGTGCAGAACGGCCCCCGCCGCGTACGCCAGCACGGTGATGCCCACCGCGGCGATCGGGTAGAGCCCGGCCGAGGGCAGCGCCGCCCGACGCAGCGCCCAGGTGCCGGCGACACCAGCGGCGACGCCCACCGCCACGCCGACGCCCAGCTCGTAACAGACCAGCGCGGCCTCGTACCACCACGGGTGCGCGAAACCCTTGTGGGACAGCAGCACCACCAGCAGCACCACCGGGGCGTCGTTCATCCCCGACTCGGCCTCCAGGGTTGCCACCAGCCGGGGCGGCAACCGCAGCCGGCGCAGGGTGGCGAAGACGGCCGCCGCGTCGGTGGACGAGAGCACCGCGCCGTAGAGCAGCGCCAACCGCCAGTCCAGCCCCAGCAGTAGGTGCACGGCCACGCCGACCACCACGATGCTGACGATCACGCCGACAGTGGAGAGCGCGGAGGCCAGCCCGAGCACCGGGCGCAGCGTGGTCCACCGGGCGGTGAGGCCGCCCTCCGCGATGATCACGATCAGCGCGCAGAAGCCGAGAGTCCGGGTCAGCTCGACGTCGTCGAAACGGATGCCCAGCCCGCCCTCGCCGATCGCCACGCCCAGGGCCAGGTAGACCAGGAGGCTGGGCACACCGAGCCGGGTGGAGAGTCGCACAGCGCCGACAGCTACCAGCAGCACTGCCGCACCGAGCAGCAGCGCGATGTCCAACCCGGGCGTCACGGCTGCCTTGCCTGGGCTGTCCTCACTCGGCGGATCCGTCGCGCAGGCGGCGCAGCACCTCGGGCAACTCCGGGCTGGGCCGATCGACGAGGAAGAGCTTGTCCCGGCTGGCCGCGCCGGCACGCAGTGACACCGCTGCCGGTCGGACGCCCAACGCGCCGGCCAACGCCCGGCGGGCGGCCTCGGTTGCCCGACCGTCGACGGCCGGGTCGTGGACCGCGATCACGAGGGCGGGCCCGTGCGGGCCGTCGAACCGGCCACCCACCCGGTCCCGGGAGGCGCCGGGCTTCACCCGTACCGCCACGGTGAGCGTGTCCTGCGCGGGCACCGGCAACGCTTCAGATCGGCCGGGCGTCGGCGAGGAGAGCGGTCGCCGGCGCGCAGTGCGCGCACGGGGTGAAGCCGAGTTCCACGGCCTCGGCGACCGGCAACGTCTCGGGCTGCCAGCCGATCAGGTGGGGACAGCCGTCCAGGTGGTAACGGGGGCGGCCGTCGACGACCTCGACGGCGTCGAGCAGTCGGGCCACCCGGGCCGCCTCGGCGGCCGTGAGCTGCTGGGCGGCCGGCTCGTCGACCGCCGCGACCGCCGGGTCGAACACGTCGTCGGTCGACGCCGCGAACGGCGACGCCGGGCTGACCGGCCGGGCCCGCGCGGGTGCCTCGTCCGCCGCACTCACCAACGGCGACGCGTCATCGATCGGCGGCGCATGGTCGATCAGCGGCGCATGGTCGACCGGCGGCTCGGGTGGTTGCCGCCACCCGGTGCCGCCGGTACCAAACGTCGTGGGCACGTGCTGGACCGGCACCTCCGGCTCGACCAGCGGCGGTCCGTACGCGACACCCGGTGTGGCCTGGCTGGCCGTGTGGGGTGCGTCGGGGTGCCGTCGGTCGGTCCGGCCGGGATCCGCCATGGCGCGGTTGGCGGCTGCCTGGCGGGCGCCCACCACCAACGCCACGGCGGCCAGCAGACTGGCCGCGATGGAGATGACCAACAAGAAGCTGGAACCACCGGCCAGGCCGAGCACCAGTAGCACCACCGCGACGAGGATGAGCAGGAGACTTGCGACTATCACGGCTCACCCCCGCCGCGTCGAACCGTCCAGGCCGGGCCGGCGACCGTCACCATTGGCGGACAGCGATCGCCGGCCGGTGCTCAGCGTCCGGCTTCGAGGGCGCCGGAACGCCCGCCGCCGCCGTACGAACCAGCGAGACCTGCTGCGGCCAGCCCGTTGCCGCCAGCGACCCGGCCGGCTTCGGAGCGGGTCATCTCGGCCTCGAGGCCCTGGCCACGACCGTCGAGGTCACGCAGCTGGCTCTCCAGGTACGCCTTGAGCCGGGTGCGGTACTCGCGCTCGAACTGCTTGAGCTCCTCGATGTGCTTCTGCAGAGCCGTGCGCTTGGCGTCCAGGCCGCCCATGGCCTCCTGGTGCCGCTGGCGGGCGTCCCGCTCAAGGGCGTCAGCCTTGGCGCGCGCCTCCCGGGTCACCTCCTCGGCCTTGCTGCGAGCCTCGGACAACAGCGAGTCGGCCTCGCGGCGAGCGTCGGACACGTGGTCGTCGGCGGTGCGCTGGGCCATCATCAGCACGCGCAGGGCCTGCTGCTCACCGTCACCGGTGACGCCGCCGGCCGGGCCGCCGGTCGCGCGGACCTGCTCCAGCTCGGCCTGCATCGCGCGGGCAGCCTGCTCGGCCGCCGACTTGTCGCGCTGCACCCGGTCCAGTTGGGCCTTGACATCGTTGAGCTCCGCCGCCAGTCGGGCGTCGCCGCCGGGGCCGGCGGGGGCACCGCCACGGCCGCCGCGCTCCACCTGGGCGCGCAGCTCGTTGTTTTCCTCGATGAGACGGGCGAGCTCGCGCTCGACCTCATCGAGGAAGGCGTCGACCTCCTCCTCGTCATACCCCCGTTTGCCGATCGGCGGCTTTTTGAAGGCGACGTTGTGGACGTCGGCCGGGGTCAGCGGCATCGAAACTCCTCGGGTCAGTTGCGGCCGCGAAAGCGCGTCGGTCATCAGGCAGATGCCCTGATCGACGGCCCTAACACGAACTCCATCAGCACGAACAGGATAACCAGGAGCACAAGGGAGGCCAGGTCGATGCTCACGGTACCAATTCGCAGCGGAGGGATCACACGCCTCAACGCGTTGAGAGGGGGATCAGTGACGCTCCACACGGATTCCAATCCTGCCGATGCTCCACGCCCCGGTTGCCAGCGACGGCCGTACTGCAGGACGGCGCTCAACACGAACCGGGACAGAAGAAGGAGCAGGAAGACATAAAGGATCAGATACAGCACTTGCAGTAAGATCGACAACACGGTCAGCGACGTCCCTCGGGTCGGGCGGGATCAACTCAGACTGAAAAAGCCGCCCTCAGCGATCTTGGCTTTGTCCTCTGCGGTGACCTGGACGTTAGCCGGTGAGAGCAGGAACACCCGATTGGTCACGCGCTCGATCGTACCGCGCAGGCCGAACGCCAGTCCGGCGGCGAAGTCCACCAGACGGCGGGCATCGGCCTCATCCATCTCGGTGAGATTGATGATCACCGGGACGCCGTCGCGGAAGTGCTCGCCGATCGTGCGCGCCTCCCGGTAGGTGGTGGGGTGCAGCGTGGTGATCTGGTAACGCTGCTCCTCCTCGGGCAGGGCCCGCTCACGCGACGTGACCTGCGGCGCGAGGGCCAGGTTGTCCCGAGTGTGGTAGGTCAGCGCACCGGAGGTCTCGCCCGCCGACGACCGGGTGATCGACCGGACGCTGGACCGCTCGATCCGCTCCGGCCGCTCACCGTCCCCGCGCTCGGACTCGCTCAACCGCCCGCTCGACCGCTCGGAGAGTCGACCCCGCCCACTGTCGCGCGGCCGGGGAGCCGGCGGCTCCTCGGCGTCATCCTCGTCGTCGTCGGCGAACTCCTCGGCGTACCGGCTCTGCCGGTAACGCGAGTCGCGGTAGCCACCCTTGTCGTAGCCACCGTCGTCGTAGGCCCGCTCGTCGTCTTCTTCGACCAGACCGAGCCAGACCCCCGCCTTGCGCAGTGCACCCATCCCGCGCCCTTCCGTCCGCCGTGCGGCACGCGCCCCCGTGCCATGTCGCCCGTCGCGAGTGGACAACCATGCCCATCGGACCGGAACGGCAATCCCCCAGGCGCGCGATTCGCGTCGCGCGCCACGACCCCCGACTAGGAGACGCCCGCCCCTGAAACAACACTGATGTAATTTGCTTGTCTCGCGGTCAGGCTACCGCAGCGTGGGACGCATTCCGAGCAACGCGCTACCGACGCGGACATGTGTCGCGCCGTAACGGATCGCGATGTCGAAATCTCCGCTCATACCGGCGGACAGCGCGGTGGCTCCCGGATGGACGGCCCGAAACGCGTCGGCGACCTCCGCGAGCCGGGCGAACGCCCGCTCCGGCTCCCAGCCCAGCGGAGCGACCGCCATGAGACCGACCAGACGCAACCCCGGCGCGTCGGCCACCGCCTCGGCCACCGGCTCCAGGCCGGCGGCCGGATCCGCCGAGCCGGGCAGGGCTCCGCCCCGGGCCGCGTCGCCGTCGATGCTCACCTGGACCAGAGCGTCGAGCGGCTCCTGCCGGTCGGCGGTCGCGGTGGCCAACGCCCGGGCCAGCCGGACACTGTCGACGGAGTGCACCACGTCGGCGTAGCGGACCACCGAGCGGGCCTTGTTTCGCTGCAACTGGCCGATGAAGTGCCAGCGGGGACGCACCCCGGCGGCAGCCACCTCGGCGGCCTTGCCGGCTGCCTCCTGGTCGCGGTTCTCCCCCATGTCGGTCACCCCGAGCCCAGCCAGCGCCAGCACGTCGCTGGCCGGGTAGGTCTTCGTCACCGCGATCATGGTTACCTCGGCACTGTCCCGGCCGGCCTGCGCGCAGGCGTCATCGACCCGGGACCGAACCTGGGCCAGACCGGCGGCGAGTTCGGCGTGCCGATCTGGACGTACCGTGGCTGTGCTGTCGGTCATCGGCGGTGCTCAGGACCCGTTCTTGAGGAAGTCGGGAACGTCCACGTCATCGAAGAGCACGCGACGCGGCGACTGGGCCGGAGTCGGGTTGGTGGCCGGCGTCGGCGCCGGGGTGCTCTGCGGCGCCGGCTGGTTGGTGTTGGACTTGCGGGTCGGCTCGGCCGCCTTGTACGCGGGCGTGCCGCCGTCGAAGCCCGCCGCGATGACGGTCACCCGCACCTCGTCACCGAGCGCGTCGTCGATGACCGCGCCGAAGATGATGTTGGCGTCCGGGTGAGCCGCGTCGGTGACCAGCTGGGCGGCGTCATTGATCTCGAACAGGCCCAGGTCGGAGCCACCAGCGATGGAGAGCAGCACGCCCCGCGCGCCGTCCATGCTCTGCTCCAGAAGCGGGCTGGAGATGGCCGCCTCGGCCGCCTCGACCGCGCGGTTCTCGCCGCGGGCGCTGCCGATGCCCATCAACGCGCTGCCGGCGCCGCTCATCACGCTCTTGACGTCGGCGAAGTCCAGGTTGATCAGACCCGGGGTGGTGATCAGGTCGGTGATGCCCTGCACACCCGAGAGCAGCACCTGGTCGGCGGTACGGAACGCGTCCATCATGCTGATGTTGCGGTCGCCCAGGGCCAGCAGCCGGTCGTTCGGGATGACGATCAGCGTGTCGCACTGGTTGCGGAGTTCGTCTATCCCCGTCTCGGCCTGCACCTGGCGACGCTTGCCCTCGAAGGAGAACGGCCGGGTCACCACGCCGATGGTCAGCGCGCCGAGCTTGCGGGCGATGTTGGCCACCACCGGCGCGCCGCCGGTGCCGGTGCCGCCGCCCTCGCCGCAGGTCACGAAGACCATGTCGGCGCCCTTGAGCACCTCTTCGATCTCGTCGCGGTGGTCCTCGGCGGCGTTCTTCCCGACGTCCGGGTTGGCACCGGCCCCCAGGCCACGGGTCAGCTCCCGACCGACGTCGAGCTTGACGTCGGCGTCGCTCATCAGCAGCGCCTGCGCATCGGTGTTGATCGCGATGAACTCGACGCCCTTGAGCCCAACCTCGATCATCCGGTTGACGGCGTTGACGCCGCCACCCCCGATGCCGACGACCTTGATGACCGCCAGGTAGTTGTGCGGAGGTGTCATCTCCGGTCCTTTCCTTCGAGATTGGCTTCGGCCGACCGGTTACGGCGTGGCCAGACCAGCGGCCGACGACAGCTGTCACCAACGAGGATCAGGGGTAAACCCTAACCCTCTACTAGAGGCTTACAGTTATGTCAACCACTGAAGCTCTTCGAGGCAACGTAAGCGCCACCACGCGATGAGCCAAGGACCCGGACGGCGTGTCGCCGCGCGGAGCGCCACGGGTCACGTCCGCGCACGCTCACCGGTCAACGAAAGGTCACCACATCCGGCGCGCTCACGTCGATGCGGTCGGTGTCCTCGTCGAGCAGCGCGGTGGCCACCCGAGCCTTGTCCGTACCCCGGGTGGCGTCGCCCCAGACCACCGTCCGGTCGCCTCGCAACCGCAGACTGATCCGGGCCAGACCCGCCACGTTCACGTCCACCAGCTCCGCGCGTAGCTGCGGCGTCAGCGCGACGAGCACCTCCAGCGCGGCCCGGGTGCCCGGGTCGTCGGCGGCCGGTCGGGCCACAGTCACCTGTGGCAGGTCGGCGGGGCGTCGCTCCACCGTCCGAAACGCCACTCCGCTCCGGTCGATCAGGGCGAACACCTCGCCCTGCGGCACCACCGCCACAGCGGTCCGCTCGGTCACCCGCACCACCAGCGCGCCGGGCCAGTCCCGGGAGACGGTGGCCCGTTCCACCGCCGGCAGCGCGCCGACCCGACGGGCGACGGCGGCCAGGTCCACCCGGGCCAGCGGCACACCGTCCGGCACCCCGACCGCGTCGTGCACCTGCACCGGAGTGACCAGGTCGGCACCCTCCACGCGCACCTCCCGCACACCGAACAGCCCGGTGCCGAGCACCGTCCACGCGACCAGCCCGGCCAGGGCGAGCACCCCGGCGGCCACCGCCCACGGCAGCGCCGCACGCATGCGACGCTGCCGGGCACGAGCCATGAACCGGCGGGTCGAGGGCGGTACCGCGTCGCGGCCCGCCCGGACCAACTGCCACCGCCGGGCCGGACCGCGGCGCGGGGCGCCACCGTCGGCGGCGCTGGTCCGCCCTCGAGCCGGACCGGGACTCATCCGGCCGCGGGCGCCGAGCCGCCGGGCACGGCGGTGCCACCGAGAGCCGCGCCGTCGCCGCCGGCCGTCGCCCCACCCGGCACCGGATCACCGATCGCCGGGGTGGTGGCCACCGGGTCGACGGTCGCGGTCGGTGTCGAGCCGGCCGAACGCTCACCCAGGGCGGCCAGCAGCTCGTCGCCCATCAGCGAGATCGGCGGGGCGCCCATGGTGACCACCACGTCCCCGGAGCGGGCGCGACGGGCCACCTCGACCGGCGCCTGCTCCCACGACTCCACGAAGACCTTGCGGTCGGCGGGCAGATCCACCGCCGCGATCAGCGCCGCCGAGCCCTCGCCGGGCTGACGCAACTCACCCGGCCCGAAGACCTCCAGGAGCACCACCTCGTCGGCGATGGCCAGCGCCTCGGCGATCTCCGCCTGGTTGTCGCGGGTGCGGTACAGCCGGTACGGCTGGAAGACGACGATCAGCCGGCCGTCCCCGGCGACCTCGCGCAACGTCTGGTTCGCCAGGGTCATCGAGGTCGGGTGGTAGGCGTACTCGTCGTAGACCAGCACGCCGTCCGCGACACCCTTGCGCTCGAAGCGCCGTCGCACCCCGGGGAAGACCGCCAGCGCGGCCTCCGCCGCCTCCAGCGGCAGTTCCAGCAGGTACGCGGCCAGCACCGCGGCGGCGCTGTTCAGCCCCATGTGCCGTCCCGGCACCGGCAGCCGGAACTCGCCCAGCGACCGGCCGTCGACAGCGGCCAGGTAGCGCACCCCGCGCGCGGAGGACACCATCTCGGTCAACCGCAGGTCGGCGTCGGCAGCCTCGCCGTAGGTGAACACCCGTCGCCCCTCGGACCGCAGGCTCTCGGCCAACCGTCGACCGCCCGGGTCGTCGGCGCAGGTGATGATGAACCCGTCCGGGTCGGTGAGGCGGGCGAACTCCACGAACGCCGCCTCCAGCGTCGCGTAGTCGCCGTAGGTGTTCAGGTGGTCCGCCTCGACGTTCGTGATGATCGAGACGTACGGGCGGTAGATGAGGAACGAGCGGTCGCTCTCGTCCGCCTCGACCACGAAATGCTCGCCGGTGCCGTGGTGGGCGCCCGAGCCGACCTCGGAGATCTCCCCACCGATCACGAAGGACGGGTCCACACCTGCCTGCTGGAGCACCATCGTCACCATCGACGTGGTGGTGGTCTTGCCGTGCGTGCCGGCGACGGCCACCGCCCGACGGCCGGTCATCGCCGCGGCGAGCGCCTCCGAGCGGTGCAGCACCCGCAGGCCGCGCCGACGCGCCTCGACCAGCTCCAGGTGGTCCTGGGGGATGGCCGACGAGTAGACCACGGTGTCGACGCCGTCCAGGTTGGTCACCTCGTGGCTGAGGTGGATGGTGCCGCCGAGCGCCCGCAGGCCGGCCAGCGAGGGCCACTCCCGCAGGTCACTGCCGGAGACTCGGATGCCGCGGGTGAGCAGCAGCCGGGCCACGCCGAGCATGCCCACCCCACCCACTCCGATCAGGTGGACGGCGCCCAGGTCCTCGGCGGTGAGCGTGCCGGCCGGGGTGAACTGCGCGGTCATCGGGCCACCGCCGCCAGCACGAAGGACCGCAGCGCCTCGTCGCCGTCGCGCCGGCCGTACGACCCGGCGGCGGTACCCATGTTGTAGAGCCGCTGTGGGTCGCGGATGAGGGGGATGACCGTGCGCTCCAGCCAGTCCGGGGTGAGCTCCGCGTCGTCGACCAACAGACCACCGCCGGCCTCCACCACGGGCAGCGCGTTGCGTCGCTGCTCCTGGTTGCTGTGCGGGTACGGCACGTAGATCGTGGGCAGCCCGATCGCGGACACCTCGGCGACGGTCATCGCCCCGCCCCGGGCCAGCATCAGGTCGGCGGCGGCGTAGCCCAGCTCCATCTCGGACAGGTACGGCAGCGTCACGTACGGCACCGGCAGGTCGGTGGGGATCGGCACCGGCTCGTTGCGGGCACCCATCACGTGCAGCACCTGCACGCCGTTGCGGGCCAACTCCTTGGCCGCCCCGGAGACCGCCAGGTTGATCGAACGGGCGCCGGACGAGCCGCCGGACACGAAGAGCACCGGCAGGTCCGGGCGAAGCCCGAAGTGGGCGCGGGCGGCGTTGCGTAGCGCGTACCGGTCCAGACCGGCGATGCTGCGGCGCAGCGGCACACCGACGACTGTGGCGTCCCGCAGCGACTCGGCCTGGCTCGGCTGGTTGGGGAAGCCGACGGCCACGTTCTTGGTGAACTTCATGCCCAGCTTGTTGGCAACGCCCGGCGGCACGTTCACCTCGTGGATCACCATGGGCAGCTCACGACGCCACGCGGCCAGGTAGGCCGGCACCGAGACGTACCCGCCGAAGCCGACGACCACGTCGGCGCGCACCTCGTCGATCACCTTGCCCGCGGCGCGCGCCGCGGTCCACATCCGGCCCGGGGTGCGGACCAGGTTCATGTTGACCGAGCGGGGCAGCTGGTACGCCGGGATCTGCCGCAGGTCGTAGCCCTGCGGCGGGATCAGGTCGTTCTCCATGCCCCGGGGTGTGCCGAGGCAGGTGATCCGGACGCCCGGGTCGTGTCGGCGCAGGCAGTCGGCGAAGGCGAGCAGCGGGTAGACGTGCCCCCCGGTGCCACCTCCCGCGAGCACCACCGAACGCAGCGGACCCATCAGCGTCTCCTCTCGCTCGCCGTACCCTTGCGGCTGCGGTCCTGTCGGACCCCGCGCGGCGCGGCCTGATCGTCATGGCGCCGCTCGCGGGACCGGGGCACGGACCCTCGGCCAGCGGGTGGCGTCGCCGGTCGGCGACGCCGGCCGGGAAGCGGCGGCAACGGGGCCCAGAGTAGTCGGACCCACCGGGCCGGCGGACGGGCATGCAGTGCTCTGGCCGCATCGGGTTCGGCGCGGGCGAAGGACGCCAGCATGCCGATGCCGGCCAACGTCACCACCAGGGCACTTCCGCCGTCGGAGATGAACGGCAGCGGCAGACCGGTGATCGGCAGCAGCCCGACCACCCCACCGATGTTGATCACGGCTTGGCTGACCAGCCAGGTGGTCACGGCGGTCGCGGCGAGCCGGCGGAACGGGTCGTCGACCCGCCGGGCGATCCGGAACCCGGTGTACGCGATGACCGCGAAGAGGCTGAGCACCACGACGCACCCGATCACGCCCAGTTCCTCGGCGATGATCGCGAAGATGAAGTCGTTGTGCGCCTCGGGGAGCCAGTCCCACTTCAGGCTGCCCTTGCCCAGCCCGACACCGAACCAGCCACCGTGCTCGATGGCCAGCCGTCCCTGGTAGAACTGGAGGCAGTCGTTGAGCTTGCAGGTCTCCGGGTCCGGTGGGTTGAAGAACATGTCCAGCCGGGCGAGGCGGTAGTTGTCGGCGCCGCGCTCGCCGGAGCCGGCGCCCAGCGAGGCCACCGCCACGAGCAGGCCGATCCCGACCAGGCCGGCCGTGGCCAGGGCGCCGAAGACCCGCATCCGCACCCCGGCGGCCCAGAGCAGGCCCACGACCAGGGCCAGCAGACAGAGCATCGTGCCGGTGTCGTTGTATCCGACCAGGACGAAGAGGAGGCCGACCACCGGGAAGAGCGGGGTGGCCAGTTCGCGCCACCAACCGAGCGCGGCGCCCTTGCGGGCGACAAGGTGCGCACCCCAGAGCACCATCGCGAACTTGGCCAGCTCGGAGGGTTGTAGCTGGATCCCGCCGACGAACAGCCAGTTCAGATGCGCCTCGACCGGCCCGAAGCTGGCCGAATCCTGACCGGTCAGCCGGGCGAACGCGACCAGCAGGTTGAGCACCACCAACAGCCCGATCGAGGTGAACAGCAGCGGCCGCCCCAGCGAGCGGTAGGTGCTGGCCGGCAGGCGCTGGCAGACCCAGAACGCGCCGATGCCGATCACCGCGAAGATGGCCTGCTTGGTCACCGAGGCCGAGGCGTTGCCGTCCTCGGCGTAGTCCTTCACGCTGGTCGCCGAGAAGACCATGGTCAGCCCGATCAGCAGCAGCAGGCCGGCGCAGGACAGCAGCAGGTAGTAGGAGGTCAGCGGCCGGTCCAGCAGGCCGCGCAGAGCGGCGAGCCCGCCGGCCGCGTCGATACCGCGCAGCGGGGTCGCCGCCACGGCCTCCGGCTCGCGTCCCGCCGGCCCGGGCTCCCGCGCCCCCGGCCCGGATTCGCGGGCCGCCGCGCCGGGTTCCGGGCCGCGCGCCCCGGTGGCCAACGGTGTACGTCCCGACGCGCCCGGCGACCGACGCGCCCGCCCGCCTGTCCTGCCCTCAGTGCCGATGTCCTCCCCCACCCCGACATCATCACCGTTGAACACGCCCCACCGCCCCACAACGCCCCACCGGGCGTGTCGAACCCGTCCCCGCGCCGCCCTCCCGCCGCCCCCACGCCGCCCCACGCCGTCTTCCCGCGTCGATCTTGCACTTTCCGTGCCGGCGAAACACTCACAAAAGGACGTTTCGCCATCCGAAAGTGCAAGATCGACGGATGAGGGGGTGGGCGCGGGGCGGGCAGGCCCTGCGGATCAGGTCATGTTGGCGAGGAACTCGCTGTAGAACAGGCCCAGGGCGATGGCGACGCCGATGCCGGCGATGATCCAGAAGCGCACCACGATGTTGACCTCGCTCCAGCCGGCCAGCTCGAAGTGGTGCTGGAGCGGAGACATTCGGAACACCCGTTTACCGGTGGTCTTGAAGGAGATGATCTGGATCACCACGGACATCGTGATGATCACGAAGAGCCCACCGATGATCGGCAGCAACAGGATGGTGCGGGTGGACATCGCCATGCCGGCGATCAGACCGCCCAGCCCCAGCGCCCCGGTGTCGCCCATGAAGATCCGCGCCGGGGAGGTGTTCCACCAGAGGAAGCCCACACAGGCCCCCGCCGCCGCCCCGGCGATCAGCGCGATCTCCAGCGGGTCGCGAACCTCGTAGCAGTACGGCTGGGTGTAGTTCGGGTCGGCACACCAGTGCCGGTACTGCCAGAACGCGATCAGCGCGTACGCGGCGAGCACCATGACCGACGCGCCGGTGGCCAGACCGTCCAGGCCGTCGGTGAGGTTGACGCCGTTCGTCGCGGCCATCACCACGAAGATGAAGATGATCACCGCGCCGACCTTGCTGACCTCCAGGAAGTCGATGTCCCGGATGAAGCTCAGCGTGGTGCTGCCCACCGTCTCGGTGTTGGTCGCCAGGCCCGAACCGTTGGTCATCGTGCTCGGGAACCACAGCGCGATCACCCCGAAGACCGCACCGACCAGGATCTGGCCGAGCAACTTGCCGCGCTTGTTCAGCCCGGCGCTGTTGCGCTTGCGCACCTTGAGGAAGTCGTCGAGGAAACCCACTGCGCCGGAGAAGACCATCAGCCCCAGCAGCACCAGCGCCGTGATGGTCGGCTCCACCTGGGCGATCTGCTGGTCCGGCAGGGTGGTCAGGGCGAGGTGCCCGGCCACGTACGCGATCACAGTGGCCAGGATGAAGACCACGCCACCCATCGTGGGCGTGCCCTTCTTGCCCTGGTGCATGGCGGGGCCGTCGGACCGGATCGGCTGACCGGCCTTGAGCCGGGTGAACACCTTGATCGCGATCGGGGTGCAGAAGAGCGAGACGAGGAAGGCCACCCCGATGGCGACGATGACCGCCCTCATCGGGTCGGCTCCCCACCGGCGTCGGCGCGCAGGGCGTCGGCCACCTCCCAGGTGCGGTACCGGGAGCCCTTGACCAGGACGACATCACCCGGTCGTAGTTCGCTCCGCAGCACCTCGACGGCCGCCGCCTGATCGGTGAGCAGCACCGACTCTCCTCCCCAGTTTGCTACAGCTGTCGCGCCTTCGTGGATCGGCGCGGCCGGCTCACCCACCACGAGCAGCCGGTCGACACCCAGCTCGGCCGCGAGTTGGCCGACCTCGGCGTGGCCGTCGTACTCGAACGGGCCCAGCTCGGCCATGTAACCAAGCACCGCGACGGTACGCCGCCCCTGACCCATGCTGGCCAGCGCCCGCACCGCGACCGCCATCGAGGCCGGGTTGGCGTTGTACGAGTCGTCGATCACTGTCACCCCGTCGGGACGGTCGAAGACGTCCATCCGTCGGGTCGAGACCAGCCCCAGCTCGCCGAGGGCCGTGGCCAGCTCGGTCAGTGGCATGCCCAGCTCCCGGGCGACCGCCGCCGCGGCGAGCGTGTTCCCGACCTGGTGACGGCCGGCCAGCCGCAGCCGCACCGGCGCGCGCCCCTCCGGGGTGACCAGTGTGTACGACGGGTGCCCCCGCTCGTCGAGCGTGACGTCCTCGGCGCGCACGTCGGCATCGGGCGCCTCGCCGTAGCGGACCACCCGGGCTTGGGTGCGGCTCGACATCGCGTCCACCCGGGGGTCGTCGGCGTTCAGCACTGCCAGCCCGTCCGGCGGCAGCGCCTCCACCAGCTCGCCCTTGGCCAGGGCGATGGCGTCCTGCGAGCCGAACTCGCCGATGTGCGACGTGCCGACGTTGAGCACCACGGAGATCCGGGGTGGCACCAGCTCGCACAGGTACCGCACGTGCCCGACCCCGCGCGCGCCCTTCTCCATCACCAGGTAGCGGGTGTCCGGGTCGGCCCGCAGGGCGGTGTACGGGTGCCCCAGCTCGTTGTTGAACGAGCCGGGTGGCGCCACGGTGGCCCCGAGTCGGGCGGTGAGCTGACCGATCAGGTCCTTCGTGGTGGTCTTGCCGGACGAGCCGGTCACGCCGATCACGGTCAGCCCGGGCAGCCGGTCCACCGCCGCGCGGGCCAGTCGGCCCATCGCCGTCAGGGCGTCGTCGACCAGCACCATCGGCACCCCGGGCACCTCTCGGCTGCCGAGCACCGCCACCGCGCCGGCCTGGATCGCCGTCGCCGCGTAGTCGTGCCCGTCGACCTTCTCTCCCGGGAAGGCCACGAAGAGCGAACCGGGCCCCACCTTGCGCGAGTCGAACTCCACCGATCCGGTGACGGTGGCGGCCGGGTCGGCTGCCACCAGCCGCCCGTCGACCGCCGCGGCCACCTCGGCCAGGCTCAGCGTGATCACCGCTGACCCGCCAGGTCCCCGAAGCGGGCCCGCAGCGCCTCGGCCAACTCGATGCTGTCGTCGAACGGGAGCACCTGGCCCGCCACCTCCTGGCCGCGCTCATGGCCCTTGCCGAGCAGCGCGATCACGTCGCCCGGCTCGGCCAGCCGCACCGCCTCGTCGATCGCGGCACGGCGGCCCGCCACCTCGATGATCCGAGCGGCGGTGCCGGCCCGGTACGCCCCGGCCAGCACCTCGGCGCGGATCTCCCCCGGGTCCTCGGTGCGCGGGTTGTCGTCGGTCACCAGCACCACGTCGGCTCCCTCCGCCGCGGCGGCGCCCATCACCGGCCGCTTGCCCCGGTCCCGGTCCCCACCGGCGCCGATCACACAGATCAGTCGGCCGGCACTCAACTCACGCAGCGCGGCCAGCGCTGCCACTATCGCGTCAGACTTGTGGGCGTAGTCGACCACCCCGCGCACCGGCGCGGCCACGTCGACCAGCTCCAGCCGGCCCGGGACGCCCCCGCAGGCGGCCACACCGGTCGCCGCGGTCACCGGGTCCACCCCGGCCCCGACCAGTGCGGCGATGGCCAGCAGCGCGTTGGCCACGTTGTGCCGGCCGGGCAGCGCGACACCGGCGGACACTGCCACGCCGTTCGGGCCGTGCGCGGTGAACCGCTGCGCGTACCCCTCGCCGCCCACCCCGTCGGCCCACCAGGTCGCGCCCTGCTCACCGGCCGCCGAGTAGGTGACAGTGGTCGGCTTGAGCAGCGGCTTCAACGCCGGGTCGTCGTGGTTGAGCACCTCGACCGCGCAGCGCCCGTCGAAGAGCTGGGCCTTCGCGGCGAAGTAGTCGTCGCTGTCGGCGTGGAAGTCCAGGTGGTCGGAGCCGAAGTTGGTGTAACCACCGACGGCGAACCGCACACCGCCCACCCGGCCCATGGCCAGCGCGTGGCTGGAGACCTCCATGACCACGGCGGTGACCCCCCGCTCGCGGGCGGTGGCCAACATGGCGTGCAGGTCGGTCGCCTCGGGGGTGGTGCGGACACTGTCGATCACCAGATCACCGAGCCGGGTCTCCACGGTCCCGACCAGCCCGGTGGTGTGCCCGGCGGCCCGCAGCCCCGACTCGATCAGGTACGC
Source organism: Micromonospora hortensis (assembly GCF_022230935.1). NCBI lineage: Bacteria > Bacillati > Actinomycetota > Actinomycetes > Micromonosporales > Micromonosporaceae > Micromonospora > Micromonospora hortensis. The sequence continues at coordinate 2,612 of NZ_JAKKFE010000027.1, read as the reverse complement.
GGTGGACGTCTTGCCCGCGGTGCCGGTCACCCCGATCACTGTGAGGTCGGCGGTCGGGTCGCCGTAGACGGCCGAGGCCAGCTCGCCGAGCACGGCGCGCGGGTCGGGCACCACCAGGGTGGGCAGGCCGGTTCCCGCCGCCAACTCCGCGCCGGCCGGATCGGTCAGCAGCGCCACGGCACCCGCCTCGACGGCGCCGGTGGCGAACTCCGCACCGTGCCGACGGGCACCGGGCAGCGCCGCGTAGAGGTCGCCGGGGCGAACCTCCTGGCTGGCGTGGGTGACCCCGGAGACGACCACCGCGGCGGCGTCCGCCGGAAGGTCGACGGCGAGCCGGACGGCGAGATCACCGAGCCGGACTCCGGTCACGGTACGTGGACGTGGATTGCCGGGCACGGCGTCAGACCCTACCCGGTCGTCCGGTTCCGGCCGCACAGCCGCCCCGGTGGTTCGTCGGCACTCACCGATGATGTCCCGCCGTTGCTGCTCAGCGCGGATAGACCACGAACTTGGGCGCGGATCCGCCGGTCGACGGCGGCACCCGGTAGTGACGCAGAGTGAACTGCATCATGTCGCGGAACGCCGGATTGGCGATCGCCGCGCCCCCACCGTTGGGCGCGTAGACGAAGACGGCGATCACGTACCGGGGGTTCTCGGCGGGGGCCATCCCGATGAACGAGGACACCTCACCGGGCTGCTTCTTGCCGTTCACCAGCCGCCACCCGGTGCCGGTCTTGCCGGCGACCCGGTAACCGGGGACCGCGGCGGTGACGCCGGTGGCGTGGTCGACGGTGGTGACCGCCTCCAGCATGGTGCGCAGGGCCGCGGCGTTCTGCGGGCTGAGCACCGACCGGGTCACCGGGGCCGGCCCGGGGGTGCGCTTGCCGTCCGGGCCGATCACCTCCTTGACCAGGTGCGGCTGCACGTACGTGCCGTTGTTGGCGATGGCGGCGTACGCGGCGGCCATCTGCAGCGGGGTGGCGTCGACGCTGTGCCCGATCGGCACCGACCCCTGCGAGGATTCGCTCCACTCGTCGGCCGGCAGCAGTCGCCCGCTGGCCTCCCCGGGCATCCCCTCGCCGGTGGGCTTTCCCAGCCCGAACCGCTTCTGGTAGTCGATCAGCCGGTCCGGACCGAGCTCGTCGGCGATGGTGATCGTGCCGACGTTCGACGAGAAGGCGAGCATCCCCGGCACGCTCATCCGTTTGCCGTTGGCGGGGTGCGTGTCGGAGAACCAGGTGTCGCCCTTCTTGATGCTGTTGGCGATCGGCAACGTGGTGTCCGACGTGATCACTCCCTCCTGCAACGCCGCGCCGTAGGTGATCGCCTTGTGCACCGAGCCGGGGTCGACCACGAAGCTGGTCGCGGCGTCCTCCCGGGCGACCGGGTCGCTGGGCGTCGGCTTCGCCGCGTCGTAGGTGGGGTTGCTGGCCTGGGCCAGCACCGCGCCGGTGGGAATCTCCATGACCACGGCGGCGCCGGTGCCGCCCGGCGCCTGGGCCATGCCCGCGCTGAGGATCTGCTGCGTCCGGAACTGCAGGTCGCGGTTGAGGGTGAGGGCGAGCGAACTACCCGGCTTGGCGGGAGTGGTCCGGCTGTAGCCACCCGGGATGGGCGCGGCGAGGTCGCCGAGGCCGGCCTCGTACACGCGCTTGCCGTCCTGGCCGGCGAGCACGTCGTCGTAGCGGGCCTCCAGCCCCTCCAACCCGTCCATGTCCTGGCTGGTGAAGCCGATCAGGTTGGCCGCCAGGTCACCGCCGGGCACCTCGCGACGCTCGTCACGGTGCACCCCGATGCCGGGCAGCTCCAGCGCCTGCACGCGCTTGGCGGTCGGGATCTCCACGCCCCGGGCCAGGTAGGCGAACGTGGACGACTTGCCGTTCTCGAGCTTGCGCGGCTTCATCAACTCCATCAGCTTCGACACCGGGATGCCGAGCAGCGGCGAGAGCGCCTTGGCGACGGCGGCGGAGTCCTCCACCTCGGTCGGGTCGGCGTACACGTACCGCGCCTCGACACTGCGGGCCAGCGGCGCGCCGGTGCTGTCGTAGATCCCGCCCCGCGGCGCCGGCAGCTCGACAGTGCGGAGTCGGTCGGCGATGCCGCCCCCGGCGTACGCCGGAGCGTCGACCGCCTGGAGGAAGATCAGCCGGATCCCGATGGTGGCGAAGAGCGTCAGGGCGAGCACGGTGCCCAGCCGCAGCCGCAGCCGCGAGTCGGCCAGCTTCGGCGGGCGTCGTGGCTTGCGCGACGGCCGCCGGGCCGCCGGTCGGTCGGTGCGCCGCGGCGCGCGTGGCGTGGTCCGGCGGCGCGGCGGCGGCTCGTCCCCACCCGGGCCACGGGGGGTTCGCGGCGCGACGGTGCGCACCACCCCACCGCGTCCGGCCGCCGGAGCGTCGCGCCGGCCGGACCGGGCGGCGGCCCGACCGCCGTCGAGCACCTGCAACGCCGGCCGGAACGGGTCACCGGACCGGCTGCTGCGCGGCGTACGCCGCTGCTCGGCGCCCTGACCGCGCGCCGGCGTGCCGCGCTCCTCGCGGACGGTCCGACCCCTCGGGGTGTACGCCCGGGCGCCGGAGATGCCCCCGATGCCCGGCTCACCGGTGCGCGGCTCG